>JASHTX010000092.1 GCA_030040335.1 Microcaldota archaeon | reverse complement strand
CTCGGCTATAAGGTGTTCGAGAGCAAGCCGGTACCGACATGGGGAGCCGACCTTAGCAGCATAGACTTCAGTGACATATACTACTACAGAAGCCCGAAGGCCAAGGAAGCAAGGAAGTGGGAGGATGTTCCAGACGAGATAAAGAAGACCTATGAGAAGCTGGGAGTTCCCGAAGCAGAAAGGAAGTTCTTTGCAGGGGCAGAAGCGCAGTTCGATTCAGGGGTCGTATATTCGAAAGTGAACGAGGACCTCGAAAAGCTGGGAGTGATATTTACAGATACAGACACAGCTGTGAAAAAATATCCGGAGCTGATGAAAAAGTATTTTGGGACGGTAATACCTCCGACTGACAACAAATTTGCGGCGCTTAACTCAGCGTGCTGGAGCGGAGGCTCGTTCATATATGTGCCAAAAGGCGTCAAGGTTCCAATGCCCCTGAACGCCTATTTCAGGATAAACGCAGAGCGATCTGGACAATTCGAAAGAACTTTGATAATAGCTGATGAAGGCGCAGACGTGACTTACCTGGAAGGTTGCACGGCCAGTGTGTATTCGGCCAACGCTCTGCATGCAGCAGTTGTCGAAATGGTTGCGCACAAGAATGCTCACATCAGATACGTGACAATACAGAACTGGGCAAAGAATGTTTTCAACCTTGTAACGCAAAGGGCGTATGCAGATGAAAATGCTTATGTAGAGTGGATTGACGCGAATATAGGCAGCAAGGTCAATATGAAATTTCCCTCGGTATACCTGAAAGGAAAGAACTCAAAAGGAGAGATACTTTCAATCGCGCTCGCGGGAGAGGGGCAGGTCCAAGATTCCGGAGGCAAGGTCTACCACTTTGCGCCAAACACCACTTCGAGGATGGTTTCCAAGAGTATCTCAAAGGGAAGCGGAATTACGACCTTCAGGGGACTTGTATACATAGGCAAAGATGCGGAGAATGCAAAGGTCAACACTACTTGCGATGCCCTGCTTCTGGACGAACAAGCAAAGACGAATACCTATCCTTACGTAGACATACAGAGAAATGACGCGATGGTCAGCCACGAGGCAAAGGTCGGCAAGATAAGCGAGGATGAGGTCTTCTACCTCATGTCCAGGGGCATACCAGAAGGAGATGCAATCGCCATGATAATACTCGGATTTCTCAACGACCTCACGAAAGTACTTCCGATGGAGTACTCGCTTGAGTTGAAAAGACTGATAAAACTAGACATGGCTGGCTCTGTCGGCTAGACAGTACGGTGTTCTTTTGCAAGACTACAACAGGATTTTAGAGGAGGCTATTACGAGCTATCGCGAAATGCCGTTCGAGACAAAGGAGCTCTACAAGAAATACACGCTAAACCTCCAGGTCCCTGCCCAAAGAGAGGGCGCAGCGTCAAACGGGGAGCTTGACTCGCTGAGAAAGCAGATAATCAACGAATCGAGGCTGCGCTTCGACCTGGTAAACGGTGCGAACGGCTTCGAGTCAAAGAGCGAGTTCGTTAAGGTGATAAACAAGAAACCGGGCAAGAAGCAGGAAGGTGCAGAGACCAATGCGCCTGAAGAAAAGCTTGGAGACTACATAACAAAAACATCTGGCAACACCGTAGCTGTGGAGATACCAGACAAGAAGGAAGTGAAACTGAATCTTCTTATGCTGTGCGACAATGTCAACCTGCCGCTTGAGATAGTCATCGACGTGGGCAAAGACGCAAAACTGAACGTGTTCGAGTGGTTCGGCTCAACAACCACTGAAGGCGCGATCATAGCCCCTTTCCACGTTATTAAAGTCGGAGAAAGATCGGATGTGGAGGTGAACATACTTCACAACGAGAATTCGAAGACCACCGTAGGTTCCCTGAACAAAGCAAATGTGGAAGAGAAGGCGAGTCTCAGGTTCAATGTTATCTACAACGGAGGGGGCTTGACGAGAACCACGACCTTCGCAGAAGCTGCGGGAAAGGAAAGCAACCTTCTGGTCAACGAGATAGTGTTCGGCCATGCTGAACAGAAGTTCGATGTGAACACGTTCTTGCTCAACTCAAATGAGTTCACCAAGGCAATGCTAAGGTCCGGTGCGGTGCTGCGTGGCAAATCCTACTGCATACTGAAGGGATATGCGAAGGTCGCAAGAAACACAAGAGGTTCATACTCGAACGTCGAAGAGAAGGGTTTGGTCATGGATCCTGATTCAAGGATACAGCCGCTGCCTGACATGTCGATAGACTGCAAGGACGTCGCATTTGCATCGCACAGCGCATCAACTGCGCCGGTCGACAAGGAGGCGCTCTTCTACCTAATGTCAAGGGGAATAGACGAAACAAAGGCAAAAAGGATATTCGTTGCTAGTTTCATATCAAAATATCTTGCCGATATAGAAAACGATATAGTTAAGGAGGTTGCAATATCAATACTGTTGGATAAGCTGGACAATGACAGACACTCTCAGGTTCCCAGGATAAGCATGCAGAACCTCTGGATTGTGCCAAGCGAGAGGGCGAAAAAATGAAGCTTGAGATAAAGGACCTTCACGTGGAGGTTGAAGACAAGGAAGTGATCAAGGGCATTACCCTCACTATAAACGAGGGCGAGTTCCACGTGCTCATGGGCCCTAATGGATCCGGGAAAACAACACTTTCGAGAGCCATCCTTGGACATACTAAGATGAAAATCAAGAGCGGGGACATACTGGTGGACGGAGAGAGCATACTGAAGATGTCCACAGACAAGAGGGCAAAGCTAGGTCTCTTCCTGCAGTTCCAGCAACCGATAGAGGTTGAAGGGCTTGGACTGCTCAATTTCCTGAACACGGCCAAGGCATCCCTGCAGGGCAACCTATCTTTCAAGGAGTTCATGGAGGAGATAAATGAGAGCACGAAGAAGCTGCACATAAAGGAGGACATAGTCGGCAGATCGCTCAACTACGGATTCTCCGGAGGAGAGAAGAAGAAGATAGAGGTCCTCCAGATGGAACTCCTGAAGCCGAAGATAGCAATACTGGATGAGCCAGACTCGGGGCTTGACGTGGACGCGGTAAGGACTGTGGCTGAGAACGTGAACGAGTTTCAATCCAAGACGAACGCAGGCATACTGCTCATAACTCACTACAGCAGGATACTAAACTATATGAAGCCAAAATACGTGCACGTAATGGTAGACGGCAAGATAGTGCAGGAAGGAGGCAAGGAACTCGCAGACAAAATAGAGAAGGAGGGATACAAGTTCTGATCTAATGGCATCGCTTGACGTGGAAAAGATAAGGAAGGATTTTCCGATACTGAAGACAACGATGAACGGGAAGCCGCTAGTGTATCTTGATAGCGCGGCCACATCGCAGAAACCAAGGCAGGTCATAAACGCGGTCGCGAAGCACTACAAGAAGACAAACGCAAACATACATCGCGGGATATACAAGCTGGCAGAGGATGCGACCGAGCAGTACATAAAAACAAAGGAGCTTACCGCGAAGTTCATAGGCGCTGAGAGCTACAGGAGCATAGTATACCTGAGAAGCACAACAGAAGCGATAAACGCAGTGGCCAGGGCTTGGGGCGACGCAAACGTTGAGCGCGGAGACCATATACTCATAACTGAGATGGAGCACCACAGCAACATAGTCCCATGGCAGCTCCTGGCAAAAAGGAGAGGCGCAACACTCGATTACGTCAAGCTTGAAGGCTCGAAGTTCATCGACATGGATGATTACAGGGCAAAACTTCAGTCAAGACCGAAGATGGTCGCGTTCACCCACGTTTCGAACGTTCTCGGAACGATCAATGACGTAGAAGAGATGACGCGAATGGCACATGAGGTAGACTCCACGGTACTGGTGGATGCAGCGCAGTCAGTTCCGCACATGCCCGTCAACGTCAAGGATATGCATGCGGAGTTCGTGGCCTTTTCCAGCCACAAGATGCTGGGGCCGAGCGGAGTCGGCGTTCTGTACGGCAGGGAGGAGGTGCTGGAGGAGATGCCACCCTTCCATGCAGGTGGGGACATGATAAGATCTGTAGACTTCCAGGAGTCCACATGGAACGAGCTTCCGTGGAAGTTCGAGGCCGGCACTCAGAACATCGAAGGGGCGATAGGTTTCGGAGCGGCGATAAAGTATCTCAAGAAACTGGGAATGGAGAACGTAAGGGAACACGAGAAGACACTGACAAAATACGCGCTTGAGAAGCTTGCAGGTTCAGGGGTGAAGGCTTTCGGCCCTGGGGTTGAGGAAATCGAGAAGAAGGCAGGCGTAATAGCATTTTCAATGCCAGGCGCTCACGCACACGACATAGCTCAGGTCTTTGACAACGAGGGAATTGCAGTAAGGTCTGGGCATCACTGCGCGATGCCTCTTGTCACAAAGGTCTTGATGCAGCCCGCTGTTCCGAGAATGAGCTTCTACATCTACAACAATGAAGAGGAAGTGGATAAGGCAGTTGCCGCAATCTCAAAGGTCAGGGAAGTTCTGAAGATAAAGAACTAATTCTGCCAGTCCCCAGAGAGAAAACAGATAGACCGACCTATGAAATGATCCACTGCAAGAAGACATGTCAGGGATTTGGGACTTATTTAAAGCCAAAGCATAAATAAGCCTGAAAACAAGGAAGAGCGACGATGAAACATGGCGGAAACTCATATTAGCGAGCACATAGTGCGTGCCTCTTTCGAAGTAGTCGGGACAGAAACAAAACGATTCGAACTTCGTTCTGTAAGAGAGGATTCGGCTTTTCAAGAGTGGCAGCTCGCAGAACAGCAAAAAAGGGACCCGAATTACAGGACGCTGACAATATCAATGCGTAGACAATATCAACCTAAGGATGATCCTGAACTGAAGCACTGGCACATGCCGATATTCCTAATCGATTTGACCGAGAGGCACTATAATAGCAAAACGGGTGAATTCCAGAATATTCCGTTTGACGACACATTTGCCAGAGACAGAAAGTTTAGAAGGACATTCAATCTAAATGGAGATTTTCTGAACTTCGAAATGGACGTTTACCATGGCAAGCGGTCGCATTTAAACTTCGAGAAAGAGCTGGAAGAATACTCTGTGAAAAGATTCTTGGCGCAACCGCAGGTCAGGAAGTGGGTAATGACGACAACAAACAACATAATAGCCAGTGAAATAGCGCAGGTTGCTGGCGAAGCAACACGTAGGTTGGACAGATCAGGTGCGGTTGCATCGTTTTTTGGGCGTCTGAGAGCCTAGATGTCAGCACTTGTGCAGCCTAAGATTATTCCCGTGCCATAGGTGGTAAACAGAATATAAAAGCTTTGGGCGAGCAGATAACTAGGTTGAATGCTTTTTCAGGAAACGGCCGATTATTACAATAGGCTTGAAGGCATAAGCTCGCGTCTCGAGATGATCGACGTACTGACCGAGCTCTTCAAGAAGACAAAGAAGAACGAGATCAGGAACACCATATACATGACGACGGGCCTGCTCGCGCCGCCTTTTGCAGGAGTCGACATAGGCATAGCTGAGAAGCTGGCTGAGGAGGCGATAGCGACTGCAACAGGTAGCGAGAAGCAGAAGGTAGAAGAGAGCTTCAAGAAAACCGGCGACCTCGGCAAGACAGCAGAGCAATTCATAGCCAATACAAAACTAAGGAGGATGAGCAAGGAGAAGTTCGAGATAAACGAAGTTTTCGAGACACTGCACAAGATAGCGACGACCAGCGGCGAAGGCAGCAAAGACGCGAAGATAAAGATGCTAGCGAACCTGCTTGCAGCAAGCAGCCCGCTTGAGGCGCGTTACATTGTCAGATTCGCACTGGGCCAGCTCAGGCTTGGAGCCGGAGACGCTACAATACTTGAGGCACTATCCAAGGCAGAAACAGGCGAGCGGACATTCAAGGCAAGGCTCGAGGAAGCATACAACATATGCAGTGACCTTGGGCTAGTCGGCGAAACGCTGATGAAGGAAGGGACCAAGGGAGTCGAGGACTTCAGGGTAACGCTCTTCAACCCTATCAGGCCGGCACTGGCAGAGAGGCTGCCTACAGCTGAGGAGATACTGGAAAGGATGCACGGGAAGGCGGCCGTGGAGAGCAAGTATGACGGCCTGAGAGCCCAGGTGCATGTGGACAAGAAGAACAAGAAGGTCGAGATCTTCTCGCGAAGGCTTGAAAGGCTCACAGAGATGTTTCCTGAAATTGTAAACGCAGCGCTCAAAGAGATTAACGCGCAGAGCGCGATAATAGAGGGGGAAGCAATAGCCTACGATGAGGCGACGAAACAGTTCCACCCCTTCCAGGAGACGATACAAAGGAAGAGGAAACACGGGGTTGAGGAAAAGAGCCAGGAGCTGCCGCTGCACCTCTTCGCGTTTGATATCCTCTACCTGAACGGAGAGAGTTATCTTAAGAAGAGATACGAAGAGCGAAGGAAGACGCTGGAGAGAATTGTGAAGGGAGACGGGACAATAAGATTCTCCGACATGATCATCGCAACAAAGCCGAAGGAGATGGAAAGATACTTCGAGGAGATGGTCGAAGACGGACTTGAAGGCATAGTAGCAAAGGACCTTGACGCACCATACATCGCCGGCGCGAGAAAGTTCAGCTGGATAAAGATGAAGAGAAGCTACAAGGGCGAGCTGTCAGACACCGTAGATCTTGTGATAGTGGGCTACTATGTGGGCAAGGGAATAAGGGCAGAGTTCGGATTCGGCGGGCTGCTTGCGGCAGTGTACAATGAAAAAACCGACATGTATGAGACAATAACAAGAATCGGCACTGGCTTCAGTGAAGAGAACATGAAGATGTTCAAGAAGACGCTAGAGAAGATAAAATCAGGCAAGAAGCCAGCAAGGGTGAGCTCTATAGTAGAGCCTGACTACTGGGTCGAGCCTAAGTACGTCGTCACCGTCAGGGCAGATGAGATAACAAAATCACCAATGCACACGGCCGGCAGACATGCGGAAGGAGAAGAGGAAGTCGGATACGCACTGAGATTTCCGAGAATCGTCAGCAACGGAATAAGAGAGGACAAGAGCGCCGATGAGGCCACTACTACAAAGGAGATAATAGAGATGTTCAAGCAGCAGAGAAAGACCAAAGTGGGAGAAGAAGCTTAGGGTCCGATATAATTTGGAAGTGTGGAGGATAATAAATGAAACTGCTCTGGCACAGAGTTAATTCAAAAGAAGTTTCATATGCAGTGCTCGTGTTATTGATTGTAATCGCGTTCTACCTGTATATGTACCCTGTAGTTAGGGGAATGGGTGTGTCTGACGAGGCGGTCTACTCTTATTCAATGGAGTACCCCTCTTCGCTAAGTCAACAGTTTGGACAGTCATTCGGCTACTTTGTATATGGGCAGCTCTTTCTCCTCCTGTTCGGGCATTCTATATTCACGCCGACAATCATGACACTAAGCGCAATAGCACTCACCGCATTGTTCATATTTGAGATTCTCGCGCAGTACGGAACCAGGCTGGGCGGGCTTGTCGGATCTGCGCTCTACCTATTCAACCCCCTGATATATGCGTATTCCAACAGTTTTTTCCCTGACATATTCATCTGCATGCTTCTCACGCTTTCAATGCTTGCATTATTAGTTGCAGAAAAGAGAAAGAACAGGCTTCTGATTCTGCTAAGCGGAATGCCGGTTGTCCTGGGCCTGTTCTTCGGATATCAGGCGGCTTTTGCAATACTCGGATTTATCGTCTTTTCCTTTTCTGAGGTTCTACTAAAGATCAAAAGAGCAGATGTTAAGAGCTTTTCTTCGCTGTTTGCAGCTCTGCTGCCGATCATCCTGCTAGTGACAGGAATACTGATAGCTTCGTTACCGTACTTCTTTTTCGTTCCTGGCAAGCCATTCGATCTGGCGAGTAGGATGCTTGCGTTCTACGAGGGCACCGACCCTAGGTATAACAGGTATTTTTACATTTACATGTTATTCCCTGTGGTTGACATAACAAAGCTGGTTATGTGGGGTGCGGGTGAGATCGCCGATGCGGGCATACTCGCATCGCTCCTCGTACTTGCGAGTTTGGCTCTGTTTAAGAAGAGGTATAGGCAAATACTTCTGCCCTACTCGCTCACAGCCTTGGTACTAACTCTATACTTTACGTATGGTACCCAAAGCCTTGTGTACACTCCAGTTCAAAACATGAACCGATACATAATTCCTTTCATACCTTTTGCGGCAGTGGGAACTGCGCTAGTTATTGGCACGCTAAAGAATGTGCGTATCAAGGTCATAATCACAATCATCGTGATGTCTGCTTACATCTACACTGCGTTACCAGTATATGCATATTCATCCTTACGACCAGGGAGCCCTACCGTATACTCATTTTTTGTGCATCTACAAAACGCTCTCCCTTATCAAAACATGCAATCTTATCACCTCTACTCTTACAGCGCCTCATGGAATCAAGCGCTCCCATGCTATGTGTTTGATATATATCCAGCTAACTGCACAGGCAGCACCGAAGCAAACTCCAGTGTATGCGCTCAGTCGAAGAGCCTTGTGATATCAGACACGCCCGTGTGCTCTAACCAGAGTGGAAGTGGTACCGCATACACCTACGCTAATACAAGTTTTTCCAAATACGTATATTTCAACAAGTAGGCAACGGGCTTGCCGGGCAATCCAGAGCTGCATGCTGACACGCTTCTGGGCTTATAGTTTTTTAACAGATTTGTTGTCTGGAATCTCTGCCAGAAGTTCTGAGATGGTCTTCTTGTAAATTGGGTGAACCAGCTTCGGGTCTATCTCTGCAAGTGGCACAAGCACAAAACCCCTCTCCTGAAGTTTTGGATGTGGTATCTGCAGGTCACGCCGCTTTACCACCTTATTTCCATAGAAAAGTATGTCAAGGTCTATTAGCCTCGGCCCGTATTTTATGATCCTGTGTCTGCCGAGCACTTGCTCTATCTCAGCAATATACTTTAGCAGCGCTATCGGAGTCAGTTTTGTTTCTCCTTCTACCACGGAGTTGAGGAACCACGGTTGACGCGTTATGTACATCGGCTTTGTCTTGTACAAAGAAGATGTTTTCACTATGCGCATCTTTTTCTTGAGAAGCGCAGCCGCCCTCTTCAGATTTGCTTTTCTGTCTCCGAGGTTTGTACCCAATGAGATAAATACCCTAGTCATGCCTTTCTCTCGTAATCTCGATTCCGATCAGCGGCTTCTCCTTGAATCTTTCCTTTTTGATCATCACTCTTACTTTCCTGACGTGTTTGTGAGCCAGTGTCTGCGATGCAATCTGTTCTGCTGCAGCCTCAATCAACCTGAATTTTTTCTTTGCAAAGAGCGCAGTTATCTCCTTTCTGACTGTAGTGAAGTTAACGGTTTCGTAGATACTGTCCTTCATACCCGCTTTCCTCAGATCGATCGATATTTCGAGGTCTACGACGACTTTCTGCTCATTGCTATTCTCTTCTGCGTAGAGACCCACCCTGGCAGGCAGGACAAGATTCTTTATTATTATCTTATCTTCCATCCTAAAACCGCTTCAGTTTACAGCACCTTTGACGATTGCATCTGTAAGTTTCGCCGCCCTGCTGCATTCCCTTACATCATGAACCCTTATGATGTCTGCGCCGTTCATCACCGAGGCGACTACGGCAGCAATTGTGCCCTCAAGCCTTTGGTCCGCGGGCAGGTCAAGCACCTTCCCTATAAAACTTTTTCTGGATGGACCTACCAGTATGGGCAACTTCAGGTCTTTGAATGATGATAGATTCCTTATCAGGTCAAGGTTGTGCTCGATAGTCTTCCCGAAACCGATGCCGGGGTCTATTACAATATTTTCAGGCCTTATGCCAGCCTGCTCCGCGGCTCTGATTCTCGACACAAAGAATCCCCTAACTTCTTTCACCACGCCTTTTCTGTAAACCGGATTCTGCTGCATCGTTTTGGGCTCGCCGTTCATATGCATTATGACAATTCCTGCTTTGTAATCAGAAACAAGTTCGGCCATTTTCTCATTCCTGAGCCCTGTCACATCGTTTACCATCTCGACATCGGCATCGAGCGCCTCCCTGGCGACTTCAGGTTTGTAGGTGTCAACAGAGACGGGCACGCCAGCCTTTACCAGACCATTAATCACAGGCATTATCCTCCTGATCTCCTCCTGCGCGCTCACCGGGTCGGAACCTGGCTTCGTGGATTCGCCTCCGACATCAATTATGTCTGCTCCTTCCTGCATCATCTTCAGTGCATTTGAGACTGCGTGCGAAGGTTTTCTATAGATTCCATCTCCGGAGAATGAATCGGGTGTGACATTCAGTATCCCCATTACAAGCGTCTTCCTGCCGACGTCAAAAGACCTGCTTCTCAGCCTCAACTTTCTGGTTTTCATAGTCCCCCGAATTCTCCTTTTTCTCTTCTCTTTCAGATATTTTGTTACCTTCTCAGTCAAGCTTAAATAAGGTTTCGAGGAGTGCAAGATGTCCGCAATTTTGGCCCAAAAACCAGCTGAAAAAATGGTAAAAACCTACAAGATTTATGTATAAGAGCATATACCTTGATAAAAACAGTGCGGTATGGATAACACACAATATAGGGAAAGTTTCACCTGTACTCTACATACAAGATTGACAGAAGGTATTTAAACTTATTTGCGTATGCTTTACACAGGCGATCAGAGGTAGAAGATATGAGCGAGCTTGGAAATGAATTTTTGGGAACTGACGGGCAAAATACAACACCACAGATAAAGATAGTAACAATCGGAGTAGGAGGCGCGGGGAACAACACCGTGAACAGACTGCTTAAGGTCGGTGTAAAGGGCACCGAACTGGTGGCTGTCAACACTGATGTCCAGCACTTCAAGATAGTCGATGACCGAATAAGGAAGATACTTATCGGAAAGACGATCACAAAGGGACTCGGAGCCGGAGGCGACATGACAGTAGGCATGAAGGCCGCTGAGGTGGACAGACAGATACTAGAAGAAGTCCTGTCAGGAGCACAGCTTGTGTTCATATGCGGAGGAATGGGAGGAGGAACTGGAACCGGAGCGGCACCAGTGATTGCGCAGATAGCCAAGGAGCAGGGCGCGATAGTGGTCGCGATGGTCACATACCCATTCGATCTGGAGCGGGTAAGGAAGGTAAAGGCGGAAGAAGGAATACAGAACCTGAGGAAATTCTGCGACAGCGTGGTTATAGTGGACAACAACAGGCTGGTCAGGCTAGTGCCCAACCTGCCTATGAACGAGGCGTTCGCTGTTGCTGATGATGTTCTTGCAAAGGCGATCGGCGGACTGGTGTGGACGATAACCCAGCCGAGCCTGATCAACATAGACTTCGCGGACGTAAGGGCGATAATGGGAAGCGGCGACGTGGGCTTCATTTCGGTGGGAACTGGCAAGGGAACCGACAAGGTAACCAGCGCCAGCGAGTCCGTGCTGAAGAACAAGCTGCTCGATGTCGACTTCGAGAACGCGAAGGGCGCACTGATTCACATCTCTGGAGCTTCAGACCTGACCTTGGGCGATGCCATAAAGGCCGGTGAGATAATCACCGAGCGCATGGACCCTAAGGCGACGGTCAAGTGGGGCGCAAGAATAGTGCCTGGATACGAAGGCCAGCTGGAGATAGTGGCGATAGTCACAGGCGTGAGAGGAGAGAGCATCCTTGGCAAGTTCCAGGAGAAGAAGGAGCGAAACGCCTACAGTGACATTGACTCGATATAAGGGCGATGAGTGTGGGAAATGAATTCGACTATGACTCCTTTACTCCGAGGGTAGCTGTTGTTGGAGTGGGCGGGCAGGGAAGCAACCTGGTGAACAGGTTGATGGTGAACGGCATAAAGAGTGCCGCCACCATAGCCGTAAACACGGACCTTGCACACCTCAACATAATCAAGGCGCACAAGAAGGTGCTCATAGGAAGGGAAATAACCCAGGGACTTGGAGCTGGAGGATTCCCAGAAGTGGCAGCAAAGTGCGCGGACGTGAGCAAGGGTGACCTTGAGAAGGTGCTTGAAGGTTACAACCTGGTCTTCGTTGCCGCAGGAATGGGAGGAGGCACAGGAACCGGCGCTTCGCCTACTGTGGCAAGGACAGCAAGGGAGATGGGAGCCACTGTTATAGCGACAGTCACATTCCCGTTCGAGTTGGAGAGGAGCAGGAAGCAGAAGGCAGAATGGGGCGTACAGCAGCTCAGCAAAGAGGCTGATGCGGTCATCGTGATAGAGAACCAGAAGCTGCTCGATTACGTGCCAAACCTGCCAATGGAAAAGGCGTTTGAGCTTTCGGACAACATAACGGGCAATGCGGTCAAGGGAATAGCAGACACAATAATGCTGCCGAGCCTGATAAACCTGGATTTCGCCGACCTGAGGACCGTTGTAAAGGAGACAGGCACAGCGGTCATAAGCATAGGTACCGGAAATGGCACTGACAGGGCCGAGCAGGTCGTAAGATCTACCAGAACGCATCCGCTCCTGAGCGTTGACTACGAAGGCGCAAAAGGCGCGATGGTCCACGTATCCGGAGGCAGTGACCTCACGATACAGGAGGCGACAAGAATCGGAGAGGGCGTAACAGAGGGCCTTGCTCCAGACGCGAATGTGATTTTTGGTGCAAGACTGATACCAGAACTACGCGACCAGATAAGGGTAATGTCAATAGTCACAGGAGTTAAGGCAAAGTTTGGAACCAGGACAAAACTCACTGCCGCAGAGTCGTTGAGACTGGAGGCAGTAGACAAGATCTTCTGAGATTACGCACGCGAGAAATGATGCCTAGCTTTGGCTTAGAAAGCCTCATTTAATGCCAAAGGCTAAATACCCCTTCGAATCAACGTTCATAGATGCAGGAAAACGAGGAGGGCAATCCACATAGGAGAAAAGCAGTACACTGGAAACAGCTGAGCGATGACGAACTTCGCGATGTAGCAAGGAAGGAAGGCCTTTGGGGATTAAGTCCGTCAGATTTAGGGAGAGCCTATCAGGCATATTATAGGTACTTGACGAAAGAAAAACCGGAAATACTCAAAGAAATAACAAAACGGGAAAGAGGCATATGGAAGGGAAAGAGCCATGACGAGTTAGTTGAGTATGCTAGAGAGACTGGAGTGTATGGACTCAGCTCGATAGAATTCCAAAGCAAAGAACCTGGATTCTATAGGTATTTGCGAGCAGAGGAGCCAGAAGTGGGAAATGAAGTGATGGTGAGAACAAACATAGATTGGAGAGGAATGAGCAACAAGGACGTGATCAAATACGCAAAAAAAGGAGGATTGGTTGGTAAGAGTCCAAAAGAGCTCTGGGAGCTTGACCCTAAATACTACGAAGAAGTAACGAGAAACAGACCAAAATTGAAGGCGAAGCTAATCAAAAAAACAAGGGGCATTGTTGATTGGGACAAGATGGACAATGAAGAGATGAAGGAACACCTCAGAAATGAGGGTTTATGGGGTAAAAGCCCAAGTGAGCTCAGGAAGAAAAACGGTGCAGCATATTACGAATTGGTTAAGAACAGACCTGATGTGTTGCGTGAAGCAACACAAAGAGAGGTAATTGACTGGAAAGCAAAGAGTGATGAACAGATTAGAGAATATTTCAGCGAAAATAAGCTTCTAGGCAAGAGCCCGAAAGAATTGCGTCAAGCGGATCTGGCTGCTTATACCTATCTCTCAAAAAACAGAAAACAGATGCTTGATGAGCTTACAGTGAGAAAACGCGCAAAACCAAAACAATTCAGGTCATACCCTCTCGCTACAAAGATAAGCTTGGTCAGAGAGTATTATAGTACTGAAGGAACAGTGAAGGACACACAATCGAAGAGGGATATATCGGGAAGCATGCTTAGTCAATGGTCCCACAACCCTGCATTTGTCCTACAAGCTTTTCCCTTAGGGAATGCGTTCACTAGAGCCTCGCTTATGGAGATCGGAATCAGCGAAAAGAAACTAGACAAGTTCATCGAAATCCTTAGTAAAGGAGAAATTGGAATTTATAGATTTGGAAACACCTATTTTTCAAAAGAAGTTCTTGATAAGTTAGTCCAGATCGATGAAGGAATGGGAGGGCAGAAGGGCACAATCGGCCAATTGTGGGGAGGTTTGGCTAAGACTTACAGTGGCAACCAGGTCAGAAGAGTTAGGTTCGAATACGCATATGGTAATGGCCTGCAGACTGAAGAGGTTACTGTGCAGGTTCTGGAAAGAGCAGAGGAGAATGGAGTCGTGAGATTAGAAAAGGACAAACAGCCTGCAATAATGAAGCTGACTGTGGGAGGCTTGCTAAACCGGCAGGGAATGGACGAGGTTCAAGATGCAGCAATCGTTACAGCTACGATACGCATACTTGAGGACATTGTAAGGAAAACAAAGGGGATTGTAGTTGATGCTGGTTGCGGGCCCACTGGGTGTGTTTTGAGGGCGTTTTCTGAGGATACAACAGTGCTGGGTTTCGATAAAGAGCAAAGCTACCTGGACTACAGGCAAAAGCAGGACAGGGCTAGAGGAAATGCGCTGTACGCAAAAGCAGACATATCAGAGCTGGCCATGAAGGCAGGTTCTGCTGCTGCGGTGTTCAGCACAAACGTACTTAACATACTTGATTCAAAGCGGATTGCAAGCGCAGTCCTAGAAGCGAAAAGGGTTGTAGAAAAAACCGGGCAGGCCTATATTATTGTCTCTGACAGCCAGTCTGCATACAGGATAAGCAAGGTCATAGATGCCCTGGAAATACCACACATAGATACAAAGGCAAGGGTCACCTTTAGCGATAACGAAGCCATCTATTGCTATGTTGTCAATTTCAACCCTAACTCAGCTGAGGTAAGATCAGCAGTAACTGAGGTCCTGGGTCTTGATGAACAAAGGCTCATAATAAGACCTGAATACCTCAATAATTCACCGACATTTAGAACGGGCAAGGTTGATGTGGAGAGCCTGAAGGGATATTTGGTGGAAGAGACGAAGGAAGGGATCGGCATACCAGACAATGCTTTGCCTTTTGTGAACAGGTATCTCGATTTACTGGAGCTGACCAACGGGTTGTCCAACAATGGTGTATCCCGTGTGGCAAGGGAGTTCGGACTGAAGGGAGTATACCTAGGGTCTCTGGAAACAAAAAGTGGCGAGAAGCTGTATTTTGCTGATAGCGAGGAGACTTTCTGGCTTACTGCCATAGCCAGAAGAGTGCCAAGAAGCAATGAGGAAACCGCCAAGATGAGGAACCTTGAAAGGCTCAGGAATCTCCTCAGGGCCGGGGAGCTGATAAAGAAGGCAGAGAGACGGGTGATAAAGGTTTCACAGGCCTAAGCAAGGTATTTTTAACTTTCAGTCCTTATCTAATCTGAATTTTGCTAGTGGTTATTTGGCAGACGATACAAACTACAACATGAAGTCTGGGAAGGAGATAGGCAAGGGAAGCTACATAATAATAGATGGCATACCGTGCAGGATAGTCGAGATGGAGACCTCAGCTCCTGGAAAGCACGGAGCGGCAAAGTCAAGGATAACGGCAGTTAGCATCTTTGACAACCAGAAGAAGACGCTCCTTCTTTCAGGGCACGGAGAGGTGCCTGTGCCGGACATAAAGAAGAAGAGGGCGCAGGTGGTCTCGATCACGGCCACGTCTGTGCAGCTCATGGACATGGAGACATATGAGATATACGATTCGCAGATTCCGGAGGAGATGAGGGATTCGCTCAAGGCAGGCATGGAAGTTGAGGTGCTTGAAGCGATGGGCAGGAAGGCGATAACAAGAGTAGTGGGAGGCGGTTGATTGATAGGCAAAATGAACGTAAAAGGAGACTCAAACAACAAACTCATGAGGAGGCGGGAGATTCTGATAGAACTCGAATATGAGGGTGCGACACCTTCGAGGGACGAGATAAAGCAGAAGGCTGCGAGCGACCTCGGGCTGAAACAGGAGAACATAGTTGTTGTGAGCGCGGGCCAGCAATATGGAACGCATACGACAATGGTGCTCATACACGAGTACGCGAATGCCGATGCGATGAAGGTCGCACAGCCACACATACTCGCGAGACCGAACAAGAAAGAGAAGAAGGCGGAAGCAACTGCCCCGAAAGCGGAGGCGCCGAAAGAGAAGAAGGCAGAGGCTCATAAAGAGGAGAAGAAAACCGA
>JASHTX010000091.1 GCA_030040335.1 Microcaldota archaeon | reverse complement strand
GCCTTCCTCCCACGCCTTTCTCCATACCGCCGCAGCAGTGCCGGAACCCGCACAAGCAAGCGGCCCTGTGTTGCAGCGCGTAAAGATCGTATCACCGTCTTCAATGATTCTGTTGCCCACTTCCCCTATCTTCTTTCCGGACTCGTATTCGCCCTTGTCTATGCTCTTCGCCTTTTGAAGCAGTGTTTCCTGTAATGCTTCTGGATCAGCGTGCCGACCTAATGGATTTATTACATCAAGCATCTTTGTCACGGCCCAGGCAAGGTTTACTGCAGTCGGACGTGCAACTCTTATGCGTTCAGCATTTTTCCTTATGTAAGCTACCTGACTCTTCTCTTTTTTCGGAACGTTGAAGCTCAGGGACGCTATGCAGTAAGCGGCGTAGACGCCTATGGTCGGCGCCCCTCTTATCTCAAGTGTTCTTATCGCTCTCTCAAAATCATCAGGACTTGAGCTCTCTTTCCATACTTCCTCTTGAGGCAGCCTTCTCTGGTTCAGCCATATCACTGTGCCATTCTTTTCGTTAAACCTGACCGGCAACAAATCCTTCAGCTTTCTCATACAATTAGGCCTGCATTTCCATCATAGGAAATGAGTTTATTTATAGATTCCTGCAGAGCAGGAGATTTCAGGACGGTGACTAGCTGCTGGAATCAATTTTCGCCTATGAGCGGGAGATGATTTATATATTCTTACGCACAATCATTACCGAGCAACGTTCAGTGATTACCGCTTAAATGGTGTAACAATGGCAGAAATAGAAGAAGAGATGGAGGGTAATGTGGGGAAAAGCACCATGCCTGAAAACGTGGTGTACATAGGGAAGAAGCCTGCGATGAACTACGTACTCGCTGTAGTGACGCAGTTCAACAACGGGGCCAAGAACGTAAGGATAAAGGCCAGGGGCAACACCATATCCAGGGCGGTCGACGTGGCAGAGATATCAAGGAACAGATTCCTGCAGGACGTGCGCGTTGACAAGATCGGCATAAACTCCGAAGAGCTCCAGAACGAGGACGGGACAAAGTCGAAGGTAAGCACGATAGAAATAACTCTTGTCAGGTAGTCAGAAAATCCTCTTCTTGTGATGACTCGCTACTTCAGTGGAAGTCACGACTCCGATGCACTTCATGTCATCTGTGTTGTTGACAACAGGCAGTCTAACGACCCTGTTCTCGACCATCATCTTCGCGGCGTAGTCCAGGTCGTCTCTCGGCTCTACAAAGAGCAATTTGAGGTTTATCTCCTCAGCCTTCTTTGCCCCCTCATAAGCTTCGGCTTCAGTTCTGCTAATCACTCCGATCAGCCTGTCGCTTTCCACAACTGGAAGGAGCGAAACCCTTGCCTGGTTCATCAGCTTCAGCGCAGCGCCCAGGCTGGTCTTGCCTGACACCGCAACCATGTGTTTCACCATGATGTCCTTTACAAGAGTCATGCAACCCTATAGACCTAGTCGATGAATCCTTTTAAACTTTCCAGACCAAAGAATAGTTGACGGTCGGGGGATTTCATGCCTATGAGAATGGAAGAGGTTAAAGTGGAGAAGGACAAAGAGACGCAGATCATAATAGGACACGCAGGCTTCATAAAAACTGCAGAAGACCTATATGAGGCGATGGTCAACTCGGTGCCAGGGGTGAAGTTCGGGGTTGCGTTCGCAGAGGCTAGCGGTCCATGCCTGGTCAGGAGCGAAGGCAACGATGTCAGGCTGACAAGACTGGCAGAGAGGAACGCGCTCAAGATAGGCGCCGGCCATACGTTCGTGATAATGTTCAAAGATGCCTATCCGATAAATGTCGTGAACGCTGTAAAGAATGTCAACGAGGTCGCGAGGATATACTGCGCTACTGCAAATCCCGTGCAGGTGATAATAGCCAACGCCTCGCAGGGCAGGAGCCTGATCGGGGTGGTGGACGGCTCCACTGCAAAAGGCATAGAAAAGGAGGCGAACAGGGCCGAGAGGAAAAAGTTCCTGAGGGACATAAAGTACAAACTCTGATATCATGAAGGGCTTCACGCTGTTGGATAGGGGCAAAGCCAGGCAGGCTGTAGAGCTGCTTGAGCAGGAGTACAAGGACTCTAAGTATTACCTGAACTTCAAGACTCCGATAGACCTGCTCGTTGCCGCGATACTCTCGGCGCAGACAAGGGACGAGGTCACCAACTCAGTGACACCGGAGCTCTTCAAAAAGTACAAAACTGCCAGCGACTACGCAAACGCAAAACCCGATGAGCTCGCGAAGCTCATAAGCAGAGTCACCTTCTTCGGCAACAAGGCGAAGAGTATAATCAAAGCATGCACGATAATAAACGAGAAGTACAAGGGCCAGGTGCCCAGGAAGATGGAGGAGCTGTTGGAGCTACCCGGTGTGGGCAGGAAGACCGCCAATACCATACTGATAAACGCCTATGGTATAGTTGAGGGTATACCCGTTGACACGTGGGTGATAAAGCTATCAGGCAGAATAGGGCTCAGCAAGGAGAGCGACCCTGACAAGATAGAAACTGAACTCACCTCTTACATAGACAGGAAATATTGGAAGAACATAACCTACGTTTTCAAGAACCACGGCAAAAAAATCTGCCAGTCGCAGACGCCAGTGTGCAGCAAGTGTCTGATAGGCCCGAACAGCAGCCACAGACTGTGTCCGCAGAACGGAGTCTCAAAAAGCAAGTGATCCCATCGAGTACATATGCGAACTACACGTGCATTCTAAATATGCGGGAGCCTGCAGCGATAGGCTCACGATAGAGAACATAGATGCGGCCGCGCGCACAAAGGGAATACACGTAATAGGTACCGGGGACTTCACGCATCCTGAATGGCTCAAGGAGATAAAGAAAAACCTGATACAGGAGGAAAACGGCCTATTCAAGGTCAAGAACTCGAACACAGATGTCGCCTTCATCGCAAGCGCAGAAGTATGCACCATATACCCGAAAACCAAGGGCGGCAAGGCGGGAATGTTCGACAGGACCGGCAATGTTGCTAAGATACACCATGGCATACTGGCGCCTGACATAGAGACGGTCGAGCAGGTGAACGAGCTGCTTGCAAAAAAAGGAAGCCTGACCATCGACGGACGGCCACAGCTGAACATGAGCTCGAGCGAACTTGTCGAGACGCTGGTTGGCGTGAACAAGGATATCTTTGTCTTCGCAGCCCATGCATGGACTCCCTGGTTCGGGGTCTTCGGTTCGATGGGTGGTTTTGACTCGATAGAGGAAGCGTATGAAGATCAGGCAAAGCACGTGCACGCGATAGAGACTGGGCTGAGTTCCGACCCTGCGATGAACTGGCGCGTCTCAAAGCTCGACAAGTATGCGCTGATATCAGGGGGTGACGCCCACTCGCTTCCCAAGCTTGGAAGAGAAGCTACGGTCTTCGACTTTGAGGAAAAGGACCTGTCATATAGCAGCATAACAAACGCGATGAAAGAAAAGAGGGTCAAGTACACGATAGAGTTCTACCCAGAGGAGGGCAAGTACCACTTCGACGGGCACAGGAACTGCAAGGTCTCCCTGAGCCCTGAAGAAGCCAAGAAGTATAATGACAGGTGCCCGGTCTGCGGAAAGAAGCTCACGCTTGGAGTGCTTCACAGGGTGAACGAGCTTGCCGACAGGGAAATGGGCTACGTTCCCAAGGGTGCAGCGCCTTTTGTGCATGCGATTCCGCTTGATGAAGTGCTCTCTTTCGTGAGCAAAAAAGGGGTATCTTCGCTGTACGTGAAGAACACGTATGAAAAGCTGGTAAACAGGTTCGGCAGCGAGTTCAACGTCCTGCTTAAGGCAGATATCTCAAAGATAGGCGAGGTGGACAAGCCTGTCGCTGCCGCGATAGCGAACGTAAGGCAGGAACACGTTAGCATAAAACCTGGCTATGACGGGGTATTCGGTGTAATAGACATATCGGATGTTACCGAATCCAAACACGCTGCGGGCACATACCCTGCCCACGGTCAAAAAACGATAGGCAGCTTCTGAGCTAGTCGTCGGGCAGAACCTCACCCATACCAAATAGTTTTAAAGATATACTTGCAAATAGAGGTATGCAAAAAATCCGAACGATTTTAGTGTTTCTTCTGCTTCTTTGCGCATCAACCAGCGTTGGCGCATACGTCACATCAATGCATGCTCCTGCTGTCCTGAGCAACCAAAACGTCGGCAGCCTGACGACCATAGAGCTGAACCTCACGCCAGGCTACGGAGGAGTCCAGATAAACGGGCCTTCCAGCGTCGATACCAGCACGCTTCAATCCGCACAGACCGCGGCGCAGGCAGCTGCGTCATTCCTCGGATACTCGGAATCAAGTTACAACTTCAACTATACTATACTTGACAGCAACATAAGCGTTTCAGGACCCAGCGCCGGCCTTGTCTTCACACTGCTAGCGGTGGCGGCTATGCAGCGCAGGCAGCTTGCTGATAACTTCACGGCCACAGGAACGATAAACCCTGACGGAAGCGTCGGAGAAATAGGAGGGGTATACGACAAGATGGGAGCTGCGAAGAACGGAAGCATGAGGTACATACTGGTTCCCGCTGCTTCGAACCAGTCCTTCGAAGAGCTCCTTTACTACCTCTCTGAACAGGTCTACAACCTGCCCGCTGTGGAGGTCGCCAACGTCTCACAGGCGATACCATATGCCTTCGGCACCGTCTCTCCAACGCCCCTCTCCGAGAACTTCTCGCAAAGCTTCAACATAGGTGCGATTGCCAATTCCAATGTAACATGCACTAGCTGCAACACAACAGCATTCGGTGAGCTTGTCAACTATACCCTCGGATATGTGAACGGCGAGGTGGAGAACCTGAGCGGCTTCAGCAGCGCAAAGAGCGAGCTCGAAGGCAACATAGCAGCATATCACACGCTTGCAGGCAAAGGCTACCTCTACACTGCCGCAGACCTGGCATTCCTGGACTTCCCAGAGGCTTTCACGCTGGCCAACTCGCAGGGCGTGAGCGTGGAAAGCGCAAACAGCACGATCAATAACGTGGCTGTATACTGTTCATCGCTTACCGCTCCGCAGCTGACGAATGCCAACTACGAATTCGTAGTGGGCGGCGAACTCAGGCTCCTGTGGGCCAACATCACGCTCAACAACGCGCGCTCGATCCTCAGCACCGAAGAGACAAGCGACGACATACTGCAGGCAATCTACACAGCGGCACCAGCGCTCGGCTGGTGCAACGCAGCCAACGAGGCTTTCACAGAAGCGTCTGAGATGGGCGGAAGCCCTATGCAGCCGTCTCAGGCCCTGAAATCCGAGGCCGCTTCGGCAATAACAAGCATGAAGTCTACGGCAAGTCCGCTCTATTCGCAGTCTGCGACCGAGGCCTACGATTCCGGCGATTACGCCACGGCACTCTACGCGGCCGACTACGCTGACACTCTCGCCTCCTCTTCTAGCACGCTTACAAACTCGCAGCTCACGTCAGCAACGCTTCAGAACATAGGGAATGCAACACTGGGCGTGTGGCCTTCCCAGTTTGCAGCCCAGGCTGAGTTCTACCTCAATGAAGCCGCGATATCGCACGGCTCAGCACAGAACAGCGACATAAGCCAGGCCTACGCTATCTCCGAACTCGCAGCCAAACTGGCAGCTGCAAACAGCGAAATCTCCAGCTCTTTGGTGCCGGCGACTAGCCAGAACCAGATTTCATCGCAGGCCGTGAACCAGATCAGCGGACTCGAGCAGAGCCTCTCGCAGATATACCTGCTTCTGCTCGTGGACACCGTGGTCCTCTTCCTTGTGCTCATAGTGCTCGTTGTGCACCTGACCAGGATGCCGGCGCAGCAGGCGAGGAGAGGCAGAAAGTAAAGGTAGTGCGTTGCAGGATGACGTCTTTTGCAGCAACAAGATAATCGAGACTACCTTCTTTGAAACCGAGACGTTCAGGGCTGTCTACAACATAAAGCCGCTGATACCAGGCCATTCGCTCGTGATTCCCAAGAGGCACGTGGTGCAGATCACCGAGCTGAATAATGAGGAACTCGCAGACCTCAGCAATATGCTGAAGCTGCTTCTGCCCCGGCTCCTGAAAGCCTTTGACGCGGACTCGTACAATCTCTCTGTGAACGCCGGCGAGCACGCGGGGATGGTGATAAACCATCTGCACTTCCACATAGTGCCCAGGAGCCCCAGGGACATAATGCAGGGCAAGCTCATAGCCTTCTACAGGGCGCTGGGCAACGAGAGGGACGGCTACATACAGGATGTTTCTGAGCAGGTGGCCAGGCTCAGGAAGATCTTCAGATTTGAACCAAAGCAGAAAGCATGATCGCGAGGAGAGCGATCCCCATCGCGAAGAGAGATATGTTCCTGCTGCTGTAGTAGAAGCCCGCAAGGCGCTTTTTCCTGAACGCATAGCCTATTCCGACATAGAGGAGCATGACGTCGCTTATGCCCACTAGAAGGCCGAAGATGATATTCAGCATGAATGGCTGGACCGCGAGGAAGAGGTATGCGCTGATAAGTACTGCGATAATGTAGAGCGCAAGTGCGATAAAGCCCGCGGTCCTGACGCCCGCCACCCTCGGCACCGTTTTCGCGCCCCTGATCTTTATGTCCCCTGCAAAGTCCCTTATCGTGCCGTGTATCTCCCTTGCGAACCCGCTGAAGAAGACCATCAGGCAGATGAGCAGTATGCCCACTGGCACGTAGGTGCTGACGACGTAGGCGCCGAAGACAAACGGTATGACCATTGTGAGCGCTATGTATGCGTTGCCCAGCAGGAAGACCTCCTTGAGCTTGTAGCTGTACAGGATCGCGAGCAGCGCGAAGACAACGGTTATCTCCAGCGCGTACGCGTTTATCAGCGCGCTGGCACATATTCCTATGATAAACGAGGCTGCAGATATGTACACTGCATCGGCCGGCTTCAGTTCCATCGTCACCAGCGGCCTCTTCTTCCCGTTCAGCTTGTCCACCTTTATGTCGAAGTAATCGTTTATCGCGAACGAGCCCATGCTGACAAAGACCGGAGCTGCGAGACTCAGTATCAGGACTGCGATGTTTGGCAGCACTCCGGCAAGAAGCTCAGCCGCTATCACCGCTATCGCGAGCATCGCGCTATGCTCTATCCTCGTGAGCCTCAGCATGGCCGCTATCTTTCCCATAAGTGAGATTTCAAAACGAAAGTATAAAATAGTTAGAGCGAGCTCTTCAAGGGGGCAGAGATGCGCACAATCACTATGCTGAGCAGCAACAAGAACAAGGTCAGGGAGATCGGACTGATGGCCAGGGAGTATGGGTTGGCCATCAGATGGGTCAGATACTCCAAACTGGAGATACAAGACGACGACCCTGGCGTGATTGCGCGAGTTGCAGCTCTCGACGCATACTCCAGGCTCGGGATACCACTGATAGTCGAGGATACTGGCTTCTTTGTTTCTGCGCTGAAGGGATTTCCGGGCGCCTATGCCGCCCAGGCAGAGGGGTCCATCGGGTGGAAAGGGGTGCTCAAGCTGCTCAAGGGGATGAAAAACAGGCGCGCATACTTCAAGACATCGGTCTGCTACGCATGCAAAACGGGCTCAAAAAGTTTCGAAGGAATCGCGCGAGGGCTGATACCCGAACGGGGCCGCGGAAACGACGGTTTCGGCTTCGACCCCATCTTCATGCCCGAAGGCTTCTCAAAGACCTACGCTGAGCTGGGACGCGAAGAAAAGAGCAGAATCTCCCACAGGGCGATCGCATTCAGAAAATTTGCAGAGTACTTTGTACGCACTACTAGCTAGTGACCAGCTTTGCACCGCACTTGCTGCAGAACTGAGCGCCTGGAACCTGTTTTGTCCCGCATTTAATGCAAAAAACGTAGGCGCCCATGCTTTTGTCTGCCTGCCCGGCGCCTGGCTGCTCCCCCTCAGCCATGTCCTGCATCTGCTCAAGCCTTCTGTTTATGCAGTCGGCAAACTCCTGCGCTTCCTTGTTCTTCAAGCCGTCTATCTCTCCTTCCTGTTTGCCGTTCTTGAGCAGGCCCTTGTCCACGTCATATCCCTGCACCCTGACGAAGATTGTAGACGTGACCACTCCGCGCTCAAGCCTCACGCTCGCTATCTGCCTGTATGGTATGACCTCATAATCGACTCTCAGGGTCATGGATGCCCTGTTCAGTATTATCAGCCTCTTGTTTGTGGCCAAGACCGATGTCGGCATTATCACCGCTCCGCCGAGCAGCGGGTTCATCCTCTGCCTGACCGTGGCCTCAACCACTTCATCCTGCCACAGTATGTCCTTTGCAGCCTTGACTTCGTTCTGGTCTACTGCCATATAAACGGATATGTAACTCCAACCTATAAATAATTAACCACCAGATAGGTATCTTGTATCGATCAGTGATGGAAATGAAGAGACTAACCGAATGCTTACTGGTTTTCATTCTCGTGATAGGGATGGTATCGGCCGGCACTGTCACGCTCTCAGGAGGCTGCACCCCGACCGTCATCAACAGCAACACAATAACGTTCACGCTATCAAACAGCGGAAATGATTCCGCATTCAACATGGTGCTTACCCCGTTTATACAAACCGCGCAAGCAACAAACAGCACATACTCGATAAACAGCCTGGGCCCGGGAGGAAGCGCAACCATAAACGTCAGTGTCACCAAGGTTGGCGAACCGGGGACAAGCGGCGCGTATTTTGTGCTCGAATACCAGCAGGGCACATCCGTATTTGCAGCGGTCTTCCCATGCCTTGTCCACTTCTTCAGCGCATCTAGTTCTGCGGTCTTGCTCACAGAAAACTCTACCGTCTATAAGAACGGCACCGCTCTGGCAAAGGTCACGGCTATCAATGAGGCAGGAATTCCTATAGCTGCAAATGTCTCTCTTGTAATTCCTCCAAGTTTCTCGTATCTGTCCAGCAAGTTTCACGTGGTAAACCTTACCTCATTCGGCTCCGCAAACGTGACATTCGCGCTCAGCTATCCCGCGGGGCAGGTTGCGTCTTACAGCGCTGCTGCATTTGTCCACTATCTGCAGAACGGCACTTCGTATGCCTACTTCATACCCTTTGTTATAAAGCCGCCGCCACTTACATCTAGCTACGCCCCGACTCTTATAGAGGGCGGAGCGGCCGCTGCAGTAGTTATAGTCATCCTTCTGATAGCTGCATCTCTCATGAGGAAAAAGAGGAAAGGCTCAGGTGTAGTTCAGAACCTGGAAAAACCCAACGCTTGATCCTCCAAGCTGGGAAGTGGGGGTGAGGTTCTTGTACTGGTACCTGCTTCCAAGATATTTGCAGAGCCCGTCATGAAACGGCGGCACCACGCACCAGTACCCGTAGTCAAAAACAATGCACTTGTACTGCGAAAAGTTCTGCGTGAGGGTGGCATTTGCGCTCTCGAGGTAACTTATCTGTGCGGAGCTCCTGTTCACTTCTTCCCAGATGTCAGGCGTGTTGCTGAATACTACGCAGTTCTGGGGCACGGCACTGTAGTTGGCGTAGAAGAAGTTTATGGCTTTTAGTATCACGGATTGCTGAGGCATGAGTTGCGGTGCGAGCGTGATCGACGGGATCAAGCCAAGGAATGGGTAACCGAGAAGCCAGAAGGAAAGCGCCGCAACTGCAACTGCAGAGAAAGCCGTCAGCGCTTTGTTGTCCCTCCTTCCTATCTTGGCGAGAGCCATACAAATGAGGTATGAAAGAACGAATGCCGCCACCGCTACTGCCCCGATGGTCTCTAACTCCGTGTTGCTGAATATGATGCTCTCGGCCCCGAATATCGCCGCAAGGCCGACGGCTATGATGCATGCCAACGAGAGGTTCTGCAACCTGACCGCATCCCATGCTTCCACGAGCGCGAATGCTGCCAGGAGCGAAAGAGAAGGCAAGATCTGCAGCATGAACCTCGAGTCGACTCCATACGTTGCGGATCCCGCATAGAAGAACGTGTAGAATAGGAAGTATGCAAAGAACCAGAGCAGGAGGAGCAGCAACAGCGAGAACCTGTTCTTGTATCTTCTGTCAAACAGCAGCAGGGCAATGCCTATTATTGCCAGAGGCGTTATTGTCAGGTGGAATTCTGTCGGGTAGAAGTTCACGCCTCCCAGCTGCCCGAAGATGAAGTTGACATTTGTACCCACGTTGGCTTTGAAGTTTGCGATTGAGACTACGGACTGGTTAGCCGCCTGCCCGTATTGGGGGCTCTGCGCCTGCACAGCAATGTAATAAAGTTCAGGAAGCAAAAGCAGAACGAAAATCAGCAGCAGGATAAGCGCGTTTGTATTCTGCTCGAGCGTGTGCATTACGCTTTTGAATTTTTCCCTGAGGCTGGAAAGCACGCCCTTTTCCCCGAACGTCACGAACAGGACCGCAAAGATCACCACAAGCAAGATGGCTTCTATTCTGAAATAAGAGACCAGGTCGAGACTGAACGCGAAGAGTGCAAGGGATCCCAGCGTCTTCCTCTTTGTAAAGATGACAAAGCAGAGGAACGTGAATGTCGCGAACATCATGAAAGGGAGATCCACGTCCGCCTGCGTCCTTGACCAGATGAAGAGCTGCGGCATCAGGACGAACGCGAATGTGGCGAGGACTGCGTAGCTCTTCCTGTTTATGAGAAGGCTGGCGAGCAGGAAGATGAAGACTATGGAGAGGGTTCCGGCAAAGAGTTCCAGGTTCCATGCCGTGGGAAAGCTGATGCCGAAGATTCCGAAGGCGATGGCGATGAATGCAGACCAGCCGATCGGATCGTGATAGAGCGAGTTTACATAGCACGTCTTGATATAGCCGGTCCCGTACTGGCACCAGAGAGCGTTGCCGTTGTGCAGTATGTTCATGGCTATCCCCTGGTAGATATTCTCGTCGAAATAAAGCTGCTCAACGGGACTGACTTTAGTAATCGAGAAGACGAGAAAGAAGAGAACGATTAGTATTAGCGCGGTTAACGAGTACCTGTCGACGTGTTCTGCGAGCAGCTCCTTTATGCCCTTCCTCTCTAAGACGATCGCTGCTATGATAAGTATCAGAGAGGAATAGATGGCGATGGTGAACGCGTAACCTATGAGCATCTACGACCCCCTGTTCTCGACATAGAAGTCGCCCAGGAACATGTGCCTGGTCTTCGTCTTCTTCATGGTAAGGAGCGCATCTTCTGGGCTCATCACTATTGGCATGCCGTGTATGTTTAAGCTCGTGTTCAACACAACTCCGTAGCCCAGCTTTCTCTTGAGCTTCTCCATCAGCTTTCGGTAATTGGCGTTCTCCCTTCCGACCATCTGCGGCCTTGCAGTGTTGTCAATGTGAATCACGGAGCGCATCGCATCGGACTTCCCTTCCCTGACCCTGTACGCCATGGTCATGAACCTGTCCTTGCCCTTTATGCCATCCAGCAGCCTGCTGGCATCCTCTTCGAGCATCGAGGGACAGAACGGCTGGTACCACTCGCGCTGCTTTACGTAGAGGTTCAGCTTTTCCTTCGCTCGCTCTGATGCGGCGTTGGCGAGTATGCTCCTGTTTCCGAGCGCCCTCGGACCGTACTCCATCCGGCCCTGGAACCAGAAGACATAGTTGTCCTTGCTGATAAGGTCAGCTGCGTGCGAGCTCTTCTGCGAATCCAGCTCGAACTTTATCCCCCTCTCTTTCTTCAGGATGTCCCTTATGTAGTTTTCATCATACTGGTCACCCAGGTAAGAATCGTCAAATCTGTAGTTGGTTGTGCCGTTCAGCACGTAGTTGATGTGCATGGCCGCCCCGAGCGGCGTTCCGCCATCGCCCATGTGCGGGAACACGAACCATCTTTTGAGCGCGGGTATGTCCCTGACCTGCATGTTTGCCTTTACGTTGGAGAAGATGCCGCCCGCCATAGCTACGTTTCCGATTCCATATTCCTCTATGGCATTTCCCACAAACTCCACGAGCACGTGTTCCAGCAGCTGCTGCGCCATGTAGGAGAACTGTTCCCTCGGCATGGACCAGGCGATCCTCGAAAGCATGTCGTATTGAGCAAAGGTGTTGTACTTCGCAATTATGCTCGTTCCTTCAACGCTGAAGAAATCCCTGAGTTTGTTCTCCTCAAAAGGGAACGGGTAGGAATAGCAGGCCATCGCCATTACCTTTCCTTCGTCCTCGAGTTCCCTCATGCCGACGATGTTTGTAACCTGCTCGTAGAATATTCCGATCGAGTTCCTGACGCTCACCGCGCTCTTTCTCTCCAGTTTTCCTCCTTCAAGGGTGCTTATGGAGCCGCTTAGTCCATCTCCCACTCCATCAAGCGTTACTACCAGCGCCCTATCGAATCCCGAGGTAAAGGCTGCCGTTGCAGCATGAGTTGTGTGATGGTCTGCGTAGTACAGCTTGAAGTTCTTGAAGCCCATGCCCCTGAGGTGCCTTGAGATAACTGCTTTGCTGATTGCTGCAAAAGAGGGCATGACACCCATGTTTGTCTGCAGGAACTTTAGGAAGTGCATCCAGCTTTCAGTTCTCGGCCTGAGCATCTTCCTTCTCCTGAACTTGTAGTATACCTCTTGCTGATATGGCATGAGTCGCGACAGAGTCTTGGCGAACTCCGCCGTCGGGAAGGCTATCGTCTCCACGTCGCCGGGCTTTATGCCCGCGTACGCGAGCGCTGCAGCGATGGAATTCTGCGGGAACTTTATCTCGAGCTTTCTTTTTGTGTACCGCTCCTCGTTTGAGGCGAAGACGACCTTGTTGTCCTCAAGCAGCGCTGCGCCTGCATCGTGTCCATCCCAAAGACCCAGTACGTACATCTATTCCCTCCACAATCCGATGTAAGAATTGCTATATACTGCAGCTTACGCTTATAAAAACATCGTGCATCTGAGCGAAGGCACCTGCAGCTTTTCAGGACGCCTTTTCAGAACCCGCTTCCTGAATGACATTTGCGGGCTCGCTGTAATCCGAGTGTTTTGCCCAACCCAGGTTCGGTTTCAGCAGAGCTCCCAGTATCGACTGGTAGCTCTCGCAGGCTGTGAAATGGCGTTCCTTTCTGGTTGCAGGATTTATCGCAGCCACCAGCTTGTCCAGCCTGTATCCATCCTCTCTCACGTTCCCCAGCTTCTCGGTCGTCATTATCGAGGGGTAGAGGTTGCCGTAGCTGTCGAGAAAGACGCTAAGCTCTCCGTCCCTGTTTGCAATCGGGCTGTTCTTTGTCCTAAGAAACTCCCTGAGGTTCTCGAGGTACTTTGTCTCCAGATAGGCCTTTGCAGTCAGGTCCAGCCCCTGCTCCCTTGTCCCCTTCATCTTCGAAAGAAGGAAGTCGACATCCTTCATAGCGAGCTCGGTTGGCGCTACTATCGGGTTGTTCCTGTTTCCGTAGTAGTTGTCGCTCACCTGCCCTATGTTGATGTGGAAATTGGAGTAGTCTGCTTCTGGCACATCCTTCATGACCTCTGTTACGGTCCTTTCGAACTGGCCTGCATTGGTGTTTATGACGGTGAAGCCGAAGGTCGGTACCAGGTTCTTGTAACGCTTCCTCAGCTCCATTATGCCCTTGAACATGCGTATTGCCTTGTCATAATTGCCCGGTATGCCTCTCACCTTGTCCTCAAGCTCCCTGTAGCCGTCGAGCGACGCCGTTATAACTACATTGGGAATTCCGAGTTTCGCTATCTCCTCTATCTTCTTTATCTCCATGTCGTAGTTGCAGAGCGAGTTGGTGGGCATCGTCAGGAGATAAAGGCCCTTGCAGTTCTCGTAGAAAGACTTTGCTATCTCAACTATGTCCTGGCGCAGGAACGGCTCCCCGCCGGTAAGCTCGACCCACTGCAGGTAGCTGTTCTGCTTCGCCAGCTCCTTTATCTCGTCAAGGGTCAGTTCGCCCTTTGGCCTTATCTGCCAGATCAGGCAGTGCTGGCACCTGCTCTGGCACCAGTAGGTTATCGCAAAGTTGAGCTTGTAGGGTTTGTTCAGCTTCGTGAAGTTGCTCTTGACTATCGTGGCCATTATTCCTGCCATCTTTGCGCTTCTCATCCAAAACCAGTTTAATCATATATCATTTAATCTTTAAATATATAGCCGTTAAATCTGTACTCGATGGATGAATGAGCAGGCTCATCTCTGTAGTAATACCCACTCGCAACGAAGAAGGCAACATCGCAGAGGCGATAAGGGGCGTGAAGAAGGAGCTTGACGGCTACAGGTTCGAACTCATAGTTGTTGACGGCAGCACCGACAGGACTGCAAAGATCGCGAAATCTCTCGGGGCGAAGGTTCTTCGCAACGACATAGGGAAGGGCTCGGCCCTGATAGACGGTTTCAGGGCCGCA
>JASHTX010000090.1 GCA_030040335.1 Microcaldota archaeon | reverse complement strand
CTGTGCAAGGGAGAAGTTCGATAGCGTGGCCGTCTTCGCAGCAGGCCAGATAGGGAACAACCTCTCCGTGGCACTGGAAAAGAAGGGAATAAGGCTCTTTGGAACGGGCAGCAGGGGGATAGACTTCGCCGAGGACCGTAACCGTTTCTCGGAACTGCTCGAGCGCCTGAACATAAAACAAGCAAACTGGGCAAGTGCGGTATCGGTTGATGACATCAACGCATTCATAGAGAGATTCGGCTTCCCCGTGCTGGTGAGGCCCAGCTACGTGCTGAGCGGATCCTCGATGAAGGTGGCCAACAACAAGCAGGACCTGCTCAACTATGTGGATGCGGCGACAAGGATATCGCCCAAGTACCCTATCATAATGTCAAGTTTCATAAAAGACGGCATCGAAGCGGAGCTGGACTGTGCCAGCGACGGTGAGAACGTGATCGGTGTATCGCTCTATCACATAGAAGAAGCAGGAGTGCACAGCGGCGATGCGACAATAGCAACGCCATACCATGACGGCGGCTCAACAGATAAGATGAAGGAGATAGCGCTCAGACTGGTCAACGAGCTCAGCATCAAAGGACCATTCAACCTGCAGTTCATTATAGAGAGGGGCGAGCCGCACGTGATAGAGCTGAACCTCAGGGCGAGCAGGTCAATGCCATTCTCCTCGAAGTCTGTAGGCATCAACATAATTGATTACGCGGTCAAGGGCATAATGGGCAAGTACAATTGGAGCGAGTTCTATGAGCCTAGGCACGTAGCCTTCGCGGTCAAGAGCGCACAGTTCTCGTGGGGACAGCTGAAAGGTGCATACCCGTACCTCGGGCCCGAGATGCGCAGCACTGGTGAGAGTGCGGCGCTAGGCTACAGCCTGAGCAGCGCGCTGATAAAAAGCTGGCTGAGCGTGCAACCCAACAAGATCCCGAAGAACACGGTCCTCGTGTACGGTAACAAGGACAAGACAACGCTCAAGGACGCTGCGGACAGAATCTCGGAAAGGCAAAACGTGGTTACCTTTGAGCAGGCGCCGATGGACAACCACCCCGCGCTGAATTCCGAGAAGCTGCTCCAGATGATGAACGAGAGAAGCATAGGGATGGTGATTACTAACAGCGACCTGCGCGAGATCGACTACCAGATAAGGAGAAAGGCCGTAGATCTAAACATACCGATAGTCCTGAACGCCAAGCTGGGCAGGGCGCTGGCAGACGCAATGTTCTTCCAAGATCTGGACACAAACGAGATGAAAGATTACTGGACTAAGGGCAAGTAGGATGAAAAAACAGGTCAGCATAATAGTCGATAACAGAGAGAGAAACCTTGACATACTGGAAGGCCTCGCAGGATCGGGCATACAGCTCACCTTCGCGCAGCTACCGGTTGGAGACTACATAGTCTCTGACAGGATGTGCGTGGAGCGGAAGACCGTGAACGACTTTGAGAATTCTATAATGAACTCTCGGCTTTTCGACCAGGCGGAAAGGCTGAGCAGCACTTTCAAGAAGGCGATACTGCTCGTAGAAGGCGATGATACGGAGTTCGTGGCGCAGCCCAATGTGGTTCTTGGCACCATAATCAGCATGTATAGCGACTACAGCGTGCAGGTGATAAGGGCAAAGGACGCGAGCGACACGGTGACGATACTAGCGAGGCTGGCTGAAAGGGAACAGGAACGAGAAGACAGGAAGCCTAAAATTGTGGGCTCCAAGAAGGCATATACGAATTCGCAGTGGCAGCAGCTTATCTTGGGTTCGATGCCTGGCATTGGCCCGAAGCTGGCGGAATCCCTGCTCAAGCACTTCAGGAGCATAAGGAATGTTGTCTCAGCCGACCCCGGAGACCTGATGGAGGTGGACAAGATAGGCAAGAAGAAGGCAGAGAAGATCTACGAGATACTCAATGCGGAGTTCTTGGACGAGCCTTGATGCCAAGCATGCGGGCATATTTCCCAATCTTTTTCTTGTCGGCAGATTTCCAGATGGCCGATCTGGTCTCCTTGTCCAGATGTATCTTGTAATAAAGGAAGTCTATGAGCGTCTTCTCAGGGGTCGAGACCGGCACGAATAACCCCGAGTACTTGACGTAATCGAAACCGAAGAAGGCTCTGACGTTTATCCTTTTCACAACCACCCTATGCCCCATAACACTCCTAATCCCTGGTTCCGTCTTTGTGGTGGTCACTATCACAGGGTTTGACTGCTGCGTCCACAGGCCCCGTATGGTAAGCGCGTATCCAAGCCCATAGTAGAAAGGCCTGAAAGCAAAACCGGCAAGCGCTTCGTTGTCAGTGAATGAGTAGTAGCCACTGCTTATCCTGAAGATCTCCTTCCTAGCAGCCATGTTGTGCAGGAAGAGCCTGACGTAGCCGGTAGACGCGCCCATGCGAGTGAGGAACCTGCGCGCATCGCCTGCGGCGAACAGCTGCATCGTGGAAAATGCATTTTTGAAAGCGGTCTCATACTTCACCCAGCCACCTCCTGATATACTCTACAATCTGTTTGAAATTCAGGTTCGCGGTTCCGCGGTAAATGAGCGAGCTCAGGATCTGCTCGTCCTCAGGGACCGTGACATTCTTGAGAAAGGCCCCGAGCCTTGAACTTACGGTATAGTCAGTCTTGTCAAGGAAGCCGGTAAGCTGCATTATATCGTATATGTCCCTTATGTACCTCCTGCCTTCGTACGCCTCTATCTTCCTGACAAGGAGTTCTGTGGGGCTGAGGACCGATATCATCGCAGTTGTGCCGTCCACCCTGACGTACTGTCTCATGTCACTTTCGGCTGAGCCATGCGAAGCCTCGACCAGCACCGTGCTCTTCCCATCGCTGACCTTGACATGGGAATGCAGCTCTGGATCACGCCAAGTGATCCGCAAAGAATGCCTCTCAAGCGCGTCCTCGAAGGCGTCAGTGAAGGAGGGTTTGGTGTAGATGTCTATGTCTTCTGAAAACCTGTTGCCTTCGTAGCAGCGCCATATCGCGGTGCCGCCGTATAGCATCGCTTCAGGGTCTGCGCTGTCGTAGATTATGTCCATTATGAGATCTTGTAGTCTAGCAACATCAAGCCTGCCGCCTGTAAGCATGTTGGCAATGGGTTCATGCATATGAATAAGTAATAGTTATACATTATTATAACTTACGCTTATTTAGAGCTCTACGAGATACTCAACGCAGAGTTTTTGGAAGAATAAGGAAGATCACTTCCTTACCTTCAGCCATTCTATAAAGTTAACAATCTCCCTTACCATTGCTTCATGGAATTCCTTGCCTTTTTCCGCAGATGCCTTTGTTGCGTCTGATAGCGCCCCTTCATTGCTAAACCTCTTTTCCTCCCCGCTCGACCAAGCTATATCTATGTAAACGCCGCTGGCAAAGAGGTCGGACTGCATATACCCAGAGTAGAGTTTGTTGAATTCTGGATTTCCCTTTGGTATCTTGTCTCTTTCGATAAGCCGAGGATACTTGTACAGCATGTGCGATATCTCCAGTTCTCCTGCATGGTGTTCATCCTTTTCCTTGATTTTTGACGCAAGCACGCCCACCTTTATGGGATCTACTATTGCCAAAAACAGCTCCGGAAACTCAAACTCCTTCACGTTCCTTACTGCAGTTGTTAGAGGGGCCAGGTTGGTGATCTTGTGCCCGTTTATTATGACTATTTTCTTGAACCCGTGCCTCGCCAGGCTTCTTATGACATCTTTTACGTATTCAGCTAGTGTTTCCGTCCTAATCGATATTGTGCCTGGAAAAGCCAGGTGGTGCGGCGAGTCCCCAAACCACATAGGAGGTGTGGCTATTGTACCCGTCTGCCGCGCGACATCCTCCGTCAACGCTGTTGCAACATAAGTGTCCAGTCCGAGAGGTGCAGCTGGGCCATGCTGTTCAGTGCTGCCTATCGGGACCAGAACCAGCTGATTGCCCTTCAAATACTCATCCACTTCTTTCCAGCTCATCTCATTCATCCATATTTTCTCCATTTCTTCACCTTCTCAAGTAGTGCAAGACATCATCAGCTACTATTACATAAGGCCTGGCCCAATCTTTCGGGAACGTCTCGAGAACGTGATTTACTGTCTCCTCCCCTTTAGAGAAGGCTATGAATACTATATCCTGCCCTTTGTGTACGTCAGGTGTGTGCCCTGTTGAATTTCTCTTTGCATCGTATTTGTCGAACCTCATCTCTCCAATATTGACGTTATTCAAGTCGCCTAGTTGACTTACCAATACCGTTTCATGTAGCGCCCTCCAGAAAGCCCCTACCGAATTTGGGCCTTGCCTCAGCACCCCTCTTATCAACGATCCAGCTTTTTCGTCCAGCGATCCGTATGCATCAATTATGCGGTCAAAGTCGAGAGGTTGTTTGGACGCATATGTAGATCTGCTCTGCGCAATTCTGTACCTTTGCGTAACGCCGCCTATCTCTACAGAGATCTGGTTCAGCCTGAAGACTTTTCCAGACATCTCCCGCTCATCTATCATTGCCGGCTCTATGGCGACCTTTTGAGGCAGACTCTCCACTAGCTGGCGCAGCGCAGAGTTGTCCGGTACTACTGAGCTGGTGTGTATGTCGTAACCAAGCCGTAATGGACTAGAAGCTATTTTACTGACAAGCTCGGTTATTTGCGGCAGTTCAACGTCTTTCTGCAAATGCCCTTGATTGATTACTGAAAAAGTCGCATTTTTACCCATTACACCGGGAATCGGCATGCCTCGTGTGTCTTACACTCTCCATTATCTTATGCCTCTTGTTTGCCCTTACTAGCGCCTTCCAGATAGAAAACCTTGAACCTGAGATCGGCCTGGACACCGCCTTTCCGCCACATCCCCATGGCTCTTCAAGACGCTGAGGTTGTAGCGGAGTGTGCGCTCAGGTATCTTTGTACTTTCAAGCAGCTGAGAAAAAGTCTGAGGGCTGGCTAGCGCGGCCAGTATCTGCCTAATTGCACCGGCTTTCCCTCACAATACCATCTGGATAAACTGTGTTGAAGGTAATATTTAAGCTTGAGCATAGCGGCAAGTCTGGCTAGCCCATTATGACAGATTTCTTGGTGAAAAATGCTAATTTCACCAATGCTTAAATAGCCAAAAATGCACAAAATAACCTATGGTAGACGGCGGGATGGCACTAAGAGGAAAGCCTAGCAAGGCTGAAGATGCTGGTCTGAAAAAATACGCCCTAAGTTCTGAATTGTACAGACTCACTCCTGAAGAAAGGGGCGTTATTGCAAGTCTCAAGTCAGGGGCAAGCCGTACC
>JASHTX010000089.1 GCA_030040335.1 Microcaldota archaeon | reverse complement strand
CCGGTTTTTGCAGCCTGAATGCGACGCTGGCTCCGGTCTTCGCAGCATTCACGTTCTTTGCCTTTACCACTATCCTGCTTATGTGGCTCTGAACTCCGTCAGGAAGCAATCGAACCCTGTCTCCGACCTTCATGCTCCCACTAACCACCTTGCCGGCTATGAATTCCCTTGTATCGTCTACAAAGCCCTGGACTACAACCCTGAGATCCTTGCCGCTCCTAGCATCTGCTTTGCTTGCGATGACATAAAGCAGATCAAGCAGCGGTTTACCCTTATACCATGGCATCTTCTTGCTCTTCGCTGTAAGGTTGTCCTTGTAGTATGCGGAAACAGGCACGAAGTATATTTCGGAGCTTGAGAAGCCTATCTTCCTTATGAATCCGGTGAGCTCGTTTTTGACATAATCAAAAGTTTCCTCTTTGTAGCCCGCGAGGTCCATCTTGTTCACGGCAACGACAAGCTTGCTTATGCCCAGCATTCTGGCTATGAACAAGTGCCTCTTTGTCTGCTCCCTTATCCCCTCCTCCGGCTTGACGGATACTATCAGGAGGGCGAGGTCGCCGTAAGAGGCGCCGCTTATCATATTCTTTATCAGTTCCTCGTGGCCGGGCACATCTATGAATTCAAAGGCAAGGTCATTGTACGGTATCTTCTCCGTGCGCGTGGTATCTATCGTCAGGCCGCCGGCTCTCTCCTCTTGGAAGCTGTCGAGTATGTAACCCGGTTCAAATCGTGTGCCCAATGATTTGCTCAGTTTTTCCGCTTCTTTGAATTTGGCGGGATTGACCCTGTTTGTCAGGATCAGCATGTTCCCTATCAGCGTTGACTTGCCGTGATCTTTGTGGCCAAGCAACGTAATCTTTTTTACAAGCACGCAATCACATATAACCTAAGGCCCTTAGTTTCTGCATTGCGTACTCCTTCTCCTTGTCCTGCGACCTGCCCGATCGCTCGTCTGTCTCGGTAGCCTCCAGCTCCTTTATTATCTCCTTTATGTTCTTTGCATCAGACTTGAGCGCAACAGTGCAGTTAGTGCAGCCAACGCTCCTGTACCTGTATCCGTTCCTGGCGTAATAAACGGGCATTATCGGCACGTGCTCCTTCTGTATGTACGCCCATATGTCGACCTCGTTCCAGTCTAGCATCGGATGAATCCTTACATGGCCCTTGTTGTCCAGCTTCGAGGTGTAGTCGTCCCAAAGCTCTGCAGGCTGGTTCTTGTAGTCCCATCTGAGATTTTCGTCTCTGGGACTAAAGTACCTCTCCTTTGCCCTTATCCAGTGTTCATCCCTTCTTATCGACACCATAATCGCATCAAACTTGTACTCCTTCATTATCTCCTGAACCGCAATTGTCTTTGTCATGCCGCAGCAGGCCATGCCCCGTGCCACTGGTTTTATCTTTGTGTGCCCGACAATCAGTTCCAGGCCCCAGTCCTTTACCAGTTTCTCCCTCAGCGCGTAGACCTCCGGGAAATCAATGCCGTTGTCTATGTGTATTACCGGGAACGGGACCTTGCCCAAAAAAGCTTTTCTGGCGATTGCGAGCATTGTCGTGGAATCCTTGCCCATGCTCCAAAAAGCCCCCATGTTCTTGAACTTCTGCTTAGCCTCTCTCATTATGAATATGCTTTTTTCCTCCAGCTTTCTCACATCTTGTACTATCATATCAAACTACCTCGCTTCTACGGGCATATTCGCGTTCAGTATACCCCTCAGGTACCAGAGCGCCCCTTCTATGCTGTTCGGAATCTTCTTGTACACCGGCACCTTTGCGATGACGTTGTACTTTGCATCAAACAGCTCGCAGTATGACTTCTTGAGGTCATTAAGGTTCCTTATCTTACCATTTACATAGGTGGTCCTGTAGTATCTTGCCTGACTGTTGAGCATGACTTTTCTGAAGGCCTCCCAATTCTTTTCGCTTGGGTCCTTCCAGAGTTTCTCCGCCATGGCCTCTAACGCATCGTTGCTCTTCATAAAATCACTACTTATAGCCTAGGGCCTGAAGTTTCTCGATCACTCCTTCTGTATCCTTCTTTCCGCTCTTTCTCATCTCCATCTCAGAGGTCATCTCCCTCAGTATGAAGGTAACGTAGTCAGATACCGAGGAGAAGCCTGTTGTCTTGATGTCCTTCTGCAGTCTCTGGAACAGCGGCGCCGGTATGGTTATTGTTGTGTACTTCCTTTTTGCAGTGCTTTTCTTTGCCATAATATCCTATAATGTTATAACATTATGCTATTTAAAGATTCCTCTGCGATTTGTACACAACGCATAAAAAGATGATTCGCGGTATAATCGTGGTTGGAATGCAAGAGGGTAGGTCCTTCCAAACAATTGCGCTCTAGGCGCACTCGCTCCCAGCGAGCCGTCTTCTCTTTTTATTAATTCCGTTTCTAATACTAGCAAGGCATTGCTATGAAGGTACTCCAACTTGACGTAGAGAGGCTGGCTTACGATGTCCTCAAGCCAGAGGCCAGCGTCTACGAAGATACGAAGGAGAAACACGCGGAGATAGATGACGCGCTCGTGCTGTGGGTCTGCGTGGAGAAGGGCGACACCGACGAGACCGCAGACGCTGCCTTGAATG
>JASHTX010000088.1 GCA_030040335.1 Microcaldota archaeon | reverse complement strand
TCACCATAATAATCGTCCTTGGCTATTCCGTCTCGACGTTCTTGGCGAGGTTGAGCTTCTTGATGTCACTTCTTAGCTCTGCCTTTTCCTCCTCTGTGAGTGGGTATACGGGATCCCTGACGGGGCCTCCGGCCATGCCCATTACTTCCCCCCAGTACTTAACCATCTGCACCGGTAGCGCGCCTCCGGTCCTTGCTGCAATCCTCGACCACCAGTCTCTCGAGACTATCTTTGCCGGCCTTACTTTTTGGTATGCTTGTTTTGCCTCTTCTAGCTTGCCGGCTGTGGCCAGGTTTATGAAATTGACATAGTGGTGTGATTCAGGCGTATCGAACCGCCAGTCGCTTGTGTTTGCAAACATTGTCTGCTGGTGGAAGCCGTAGTATTCCTCGAAGAAGAAGATCTCCTCGTCTGGCACACTCACAACCGCCTTCTTGCCGGCCAGCAGGTGCGTGTCTATCCCGAGCTGCGTGTTGAAGCTTGCCTCCTTTATAGCTATCAGACTGCCTATATCCGCAAGCCTTGAGAGCCCCTTAGCGCTCATCGTTATCCCAAACTGCGGAGAGTTGTAAAATGCAATACCTATGTTTATCCTTGATGCAACCTTTGATACGAAGTCTATCACCTTCTCCTCGGTTTTCGCCATTATGTACGGCGGCGCGAGTATGACGAAATCGTAGCCAAGCTCCTCTGCCTTGTTGCCCATTCCCACTATGTCTGCCATGCATGTGTCGGTTATCTGGAACGCGGTCATTGCCCTCCTCTTTACCAACTCAGGCGCGGTTTCCTGCAGCCACGTCCGCTCCTCACGCGTAAGACTCCAGAACTCGCCCATGTTCCAGGAGAAGCCCATTCCCTTGGTGCCAAGCTTTAGCACGCGCTCTATGTTTTTTTGCAACCCTTCTTCATCTATCTTGTCTTCTGGGGTGAACGGGGTAATCATCGTGGTCCATTGCCCCTTTATGCTTGCTCTGCCCCATTCTTTCGACTCTGATTTTGTGTAGTTCACACAACCCCCTGATTACTTAAGTACCTCAATCTTAAAAACGCCATCGAAAGGCGTTTCGTTAAGCACTCTGTGATTCTTCCTCTTCGCCCATGCGTATATGTCTATTTTTGTGGGCACATCCTGAACTATTACTATAACACTGCTAATGGCGTCGTCTTTCATTGCCTTTTCCAGATCCGCAATCAGACCCACGCATGCCTTGTTTCTTCCATCTAGCTGCATGGCAGCAACCTCCTGCAGCATGCCTGACTCATTCAGCGCTTGCTCTGCCAACTTCTTTTCTTGCATAAACGTCAATCTCTCCATTCAATCTCATCCCTATCTCGTTTCTCACGTTCGCCACTGCAGAAGCAGATATCTTTCCACCTTCGCGGTCGTTATTCGTGCAGACGGCTCCGCGTACTCCGACTATATCTGGGTTTATTCGGATCAGAATGTCGAGGTCCTTTATCTTCAGTGCACCTGAAAGCGCGGTGCTCATTCCTGCTTCTTTCGCCTCGTCGGTCAGCTCCTTGAGCTTGTCCTCACTGATGAAATCAAAGAGGTTCCTGCCGTCCTTTGTTAGCGTGTCTATCAGTATGCCGTCGCTCTCGCTCTCCTTTGCAAGCTTCACTATCAGCGTCGGGTCTATTCCGTCGTAAAGGCTGCTGTCTGCAAACGATGCTGCTATCAGCTTCGTTCCGGTTCCATTCAGTGCTCTCTTGCACTCCCTGAGTATTCGCAAAGCCACATCATAGTCTGTCTGAAGGAAGCCGACCTTTACAGAGGTGGCATTGAGCGAAGCCGCCCCGTAGACCGCGAGCGAGACCGTTCCTGGCTGGTTTGGCACTACGCCCAAGGTGACGCTTACGTGTTTCTCCTTTGGAATTATAGCCCTAACCTCCTTGATGATTGGCGGGAAGTTTGATCCGACAAGCATCTCCTTGAGGTTCTTTACATCGATTATGTCGGCACCTCCCTTTGCAGCTTCCAGCGCCTCTTCGACGTCTTGTGTGCTTACCATCAGTAGCGTTTCCACACCTCAGAACGGATGTGCATAGCAAAAATATATGTCTATCGAATGTGCATAGCGCCATGGCTGCCGAACGGGCAGCTTGTGCCGCATCTGTACCTCTGATGCGTTTTCTTTACTTTGACTAACAACGAAGCCTTGGATGGATTTAAATATGCAAGAGGCTAAGGTTCTAGGTGGTTTCATGCCGTTGCTGAAAACTAGAAGGCATTTTAGTGGGCCAAGCTCGAGCTACCAGACATTGGGCGCAGGTCCGGTAGAATCTGAGGAGACAAACGGCTCTTTAACTTCTCAAAAAGAGAACGGTTTGATTTCGCACTTGCCTGCGATAAGAAGGGGAAAAGGCGGCTTATCGCGCGGATCAGCTCCGAAAACATCTTCATAGGAGGGAAGCGTCAGTCGTGCAGATTTTCTCGGTTTCTTTCCTAGAAATAAACGTTCTTGTAGGATGGGTTCCAAACGGGCAGAATAGATTTATTAGTGTCACCGCAGATAACTTCGGGCGGATAGCTGGTTCAGTTCCAGCCAATGTCAGGGGAAAGTGGTGAAAGTCCACTGCTGTGCCGCAACTGTGATCCCGTCTTGACGGGTAAGCCAGTCTGCCTGAGTCCGTTATAGTTCCCACGAGCATGGTAAGATGTCTCAAGTTTTAAAGCAACAAATCACAAAAGAAAAGGTCAGGCTTAGCTCCATACAGGATGTTCTAAAAGAAGCGAATAGGCTCAAGGTCGTACAAGACGCGGTTGCCTGCGCCGAAACTGATTCTGTAACCAATCAGATAAAGATGCCTTCACTGAGAAAACAGGAGGCGCTGCTGGAGAAGAGCATTTCGGAATTCGTACAGAATCACGCAGGAGCAATAATAGGGTATGTAGCACCAGCATCGGTTTCGAGAAGCGAGAGGTGGGATACGACCGAGAGTGTAATGGGGCTCAACTCGAAAGTCGCGTTTGAAATCCTCATTGCCATGATTGAATTAGCGCCAGACAATCCGGCTAGCTACCAATCGCTTGCAGACAGAAGTTTTCACGCGTCGTTAAGCCTTTCTGATCCGGATACGAGCGCGGGGCGTGTCTATGCAATCAGGGTAACAAAGAACGCCACAACGCTTACTGACAAAATATATGATACGCCTGAAGCCAGAAGGTTTAGAGCTGCGCTCAGGAACAAGGAGGCGACCAGCGAAATCGATA
>JASHTX010000087.1 GCA_030040335.1 Microcaldota archaeon | reverse complement strand
GGAGAAGAAAACCGAGCAGAAGGCGGCTGATGCCAAGTAATGCGGGTAATATTTATGGCCGATGAGAAACCCAAGAAGGAGGTAAAGAAGAAGGAAGTCAGGGAGTACAAGCCTGTTTCAAAACTCTGCGCTAAGTGCGGTTCTAGGATGGGCGACCACGCTGACAGGTATGCATGTGGAAGATGCGGCTACACGGAGTGGAAGGAGAAGAGATAGGCAGGTTTGGATTGACTAAATGAAAGGTTCCCGCAAGCGAAAGGATAAAAAACAGACTCAGATATTGCGTGCCGTATATTTCTCGATCATACTGATCGGAGCCATACTTGTGGTAACAGCGGTCCTTGAGAAATTCTACCTGCTCAGGCTGATAAGCCAGAACACGCTTGATTTTGTAGGCGATGCGGCTATCTCGTTCTGCTTTCCAGCCTCAGCGCTCATTTACCTCAAATTGTTCGACAAGCGCAAAAAGAGCATGGCTTCAAAGCTCGGACTCACAAAAGCGAATCTGAATCTGGACAACATATTCATCGGCATCTCAATCTTTCTGGTGATAATAGGCTTGGAGTTAGGCCTGGGCTATGTCAGCGTGGTAACCGGAACCCAGATAAACACGAACGTGGACATCGAGCTTGCCGGCGCGCCGATCTGGTTCTACGTCTTTGCATCGATCCTGTCGCCAATCAATGAGGAGATACTTTTCAGGGGCCTGATGGTGCCTCGAATAGGCATAGTGCTAAGCGCGATCATCTTCGCGCTCGGGCACCTGTCTTACATGAGCACGAGCTACGTGCCTACGCTTAACGTGCAGATCGCGGCAGGAGTCGTGGCTGTTGTCTGTATCGCCTACTCGCTCGTGAAGCTGAGATCTTGGCAGTACGCGCTTACGATCCTCATAATAGCTGTACTTTTCATCTACGGGGTGCTCGGGGTCGAGGTAGTCGCAGCGTTCATCTTCGGCCTGATAGCCGGATACGTATACAAGAGGACTAACTCCCTGTATCCTTCGATAATAGCGCACATGCTCGTCAACTCGCTTGCAATAGTCACGACTTTCGCATTGCTCATCTAGGTGGTCGCGTGCGCATCAAGGTAATAATACTCGAACCCAAATACCAGATAAACCTTGGCCACATGGCAAGGGCTGCGAAGAACTTCGGGGTCAGGAAACTCTATTTCATAAATCCGAGGGCAAAACTCACCGGAGCAACGGCCAGGATGTTCGCCAAACACGCCTTTGACCTTCTGGAGAATGCGGCTGTCTACAAGGACCTTGACAGCGCGACAAAGGACTGCGACCTGCTGGTGGGCACGACGGCCATAACAAAGAAGGCAAAGGCCAACTTCAGGAGGATCTTCTTCGCAGAAGAGGCGGTAGAGAAACTCAAAAGGATGAAGGGCGGCGGCACCGTAGGCCTCGTGATAGGGAGAGACGATATAGGCATGAGGAGCGACGAACTGGAGAAGTGCGACATGCTCGCTTACATAAGCACAAACCCCGATTATCCTGTGCTCAACATAGCCCACGCTCTCGCGATTTTCCTATATCTGCTCAAAAGGGCAGAGCTGAAAACCTATTCCGACATAGGTTTCGGCAGGGAAGATTATGAAAAGCAGGAGATGAAGACGCTGCTTGGGCTCTTCGGTAGGCTGATAGACAAAAAGAAGATGAGGAACAGAAAGGCGGTGCTGGAAGTATTCTCAAGAATCGTAAGGAATGCGCAGCCGAGCAAGCAGGAGCTTCACGCGCTGATAACCGCGCTCAAGTAGTGCCGCTCTGCGCAGCCTTCTTCCTCTTTATGATCTTGACCTTTGCAGGCGTGAGCATTATCCTCATGTCGTCTATCTGCGCTATGTCCCCGTTTATCTTCATCACGTACGCTTTTAGCTGGGCTATCACGTTTGCCTGCGTCTTCGGTCTCTTCGAGAGTTCCTCTATGTTAAGAAGGAGTATGTTCTTCTTGTCGAGCTCGTCCTGTATGAGCTTTACCTCGTCCTCGCTTACTATGGAAACTGGCTTCACATACATGTCCGCTGGCTCGTGCATCATGTCGACGTCTTCCATCTCGGCGGACTTCATGTAGTCCTCTATGTTCAGTTCCTTAGATCCAGAAACACCAAATGCTTGGCTTAGCTTGTCAAAAACTCCCATTGTATTCACCGGTCGCGATTATTGCATCACATATCAGCTTTTTAACTCTTTCTACCTCAGCGGTTTTACACGTCGAAACAAAGTTTTAGTGGATTTCAGGCCGACAAGTTGGTCATTTGTACGTTTCAAGCTGCTCCAGTATCTTCTTTGCGATCTCCCTGCCAAAAAGAAGCTCGAGTTTTTCAGCCGAACCCTTCAGCCTGAGGTCAGCCACCCGCTTTATGCCGTTGTCGAACATGATCCTTGCCCTTACCCTTCCCACTTGCTCCAACCTTATCAGGTCAAGCAGTTCCTTCCTTATCCCGTATTTCGCCCTGACACGCAGCTCAAGCTGTTTTGTTATCCCAACGTGCATGAGCTTCGAGAGTTCTGTGCTTGAGTAGAGCAGCCAGTCTGCGTTGTTCTGCTTGACGAAGAGTGAACCTGGCGTTGTACCGTATTTCTTCACTATTTCCCTCTCTGGAATCTCGCTTATCCAGTCATTGAGCATGAGCGCGGTACTCAGCGGTTTCACGGGATCGTAGTAACCGAAATTGTCAGATTCGAAGTTGGCGCCAGTACCCTGGAGCAGCTTCTCCACGTCGAAGAAGCGCTCGTTAGCCTCTTCTGTTATCTTGACGTGAGGGCGCATCTCAAGCGTGTTGCAGATCATGTAGAGGTATTCGATCTCATTTGTAGCTTTTGGTAGCGTGTCTATCAGCCACTTTGCTGAAAGCGGGTCTATGTACAGCTCTGTCACACGTTCTCCCATCTTCGTAGGCTCGTAGACGCTTCCCTGCTTCACTATGAAACCCCATGAGGTGAGTTCCTTGAGGACATCTGTAAGGATTTCTTCAAGCTCTCTTGTGTGCGCGAACTGGTATCCGTACAGCGTTTCCTTGAGGAAGGCGAGTATGCCTTCCTTTGTCCTCAGCATCCTGGTTGACACGAAGGCGAGGACGTGGGTCCTGAGTATCGGCAGTACGCCAAGCTTTGAGCTTATGGGCTCGAGCTCTGCGTTGATGTACCTGTTGTACAGGTCCATTATCTCCCCTCTCGCCCTTGCTATCAGCAGGGCCCTGCCCTCTTTATCATACTGCGGCCTCCCGGCTCTTCCGAAGAGCTGGGTGACTTCATTTACGCTGAGTTTCTCTGAGCCATAGCCATCACTATACCGGCTCGTGTCCCTGACAAGCACAGTGTGTGCGGGTAGGTTTACACCGAGCGATAACGTGGGTGTTGAGCAAATGACCTTGAGCAGATTCTCCCTGAACGCTTTTTCTATCGCATGCCTCTGCTCGTTTACAAGGCCGCTGTGATGGAACGCCGCACCCTTGGCTACGACCTTTGACAACTTCTCGCACTGGGCAGTTGGTTTGCCCAGCGCATGCAGTATCTCATAGCTTACCTTGGCCAGCTTGTCTTTCTCTTCCTTTGTAAGCATCTCCTCTGTAATCTGCGAAAGCCTCTCTGCACTGGACTCTGCATTGCGCTTTGTTCCCAAAAACACGAGTATCTGCTTCTTCTTTGCCAGCGTGTCCTGGGTTATCCTGACTTCGGGCATTGGGCTGTTTCCCTTAAGGTCTTCCTCGTTGTCCAGGTAGTAGACCCTTCCATCAAACGCCACTCCCTTCTCAAGCCTGACAGGCCTATAGTCGCTCTCAACCAGGCCGGCATGCAGCCAGTCAGCAAGCTCTTTGGCATTGCCTATCGTCGCACTCAGACCCAGTATCTGCGCATGGCCGCACAGTCTCCTGAGCTTGGTTATGAGTATTTCCAGCGTTGGGCCGCGGCCAGGATCGTCAAGCATGTGAATCTCGTCTATGATTACGCAGCCTACATCATCGAGCCAGTTCAGGCCGTGCCTTATCAGGCTGTCGAGCTTCTCTGTGGAGACGAAGACGATGTCGTAGCTGGCAAGCCACTGATCAAGCGAGTCAAGGTCACCGATG
>JASHTX010000086.1 GCA_030040335.1 Microcaldota archaeon | reverse complement strand
AATGTCAATATCTTCAGGGTTATCGAAGAGAGGATGGACTTCAAACCTGTTGTCTCTGCAGGAATAAAGAGGGAACTGTCAGGCCTTAGCATGAGGAGAACAAAGGAGGGCAGAGCTGCAAAACTGGCGCTCCAGATAGTGAAAAAGGAGAGGATCGAGTCGCTCGGAAATAACGGAAATGTCGATGATTTTCTGGTCCAGGTCGGCTCGGAAGGCAGCATAAGGGTCTGCACTAACGACATCAAACTCAAGGGCAGGCTGAGGAGCAGGGGCATAAGGCCGCTGAGCGTCTCAAAGAGTGGTGTTTTAAGATAGTTGGTTTAAATATAGATTGCTATTAACTAGGGTGAGCTTCTGTACTATACGAATACCATAAAAGACTCGGTCAGCGTGCCGCCAAAGTATATAGGGCAGGACATAGAGGCTGCAACAACTGAGATACTCAGGGTCAAGTATGAGAGAACCCTTGACAAGGACGCGGGCATAGTGCTCGTAGTCTACAATGTTCGTGATATAAGCGATGGCTACATACTGCCTGCAGACCCGAACATACACCACGATGTTACTTTTGATATCCTTACCTTCAAGCTGGACGTTGACGAGGTTGTGATAGGTGAGGTATCCGAGCTAGCTGACTTCGGCCTTTTCGTCAGGCTCGGACCATTGGACGGACTCGTGCACCTTTCACAGATAACAAGCGATTTCATAACCTACGACAGGAAAGCCGGCGTCTTCGTGTCCAAGAACACGAAGAGGACCGTCAAGAAGGGAGATACGGTATACGCAAAGGTCTCGACGATAAGCATGAGGAATACTATACAGGACGTGAAGATTGCGCTGACCATGAGGCCTGAAGGGTTCGGAAAGCCAGAGTGGATAAAGGAGGAGAAGATCAGAGAGATAAGGGAGAAGAGGAAGAAGAAGTGATCATGTGGCTGAAAAAGCGTGCAGGACTGACAGGCTCATAATATCCCAGGGGGATGTCTGCCCCATCTGCGGGCAGAGCAACCTGACTTCGAAGTGGTCTGGTTACATAGTCATACTCAACGTCGAAAAGTCCGAGATAGCCAAGAAGCTCGGCTTGAAGATGAACGGCTCATACGCGCTGCACCTAAACGAATCGTAAGTCAGAGAAGCCTGCTTATGAACCTGCCAAAAGGACCCATGTTCTCGAAGTTTGTTATCTTCTGTTCAAGTTCTTTGAGACTTCCTGTTTCGAATTTCTTCTTTTCGTCAGGTTTTGTTGCATTGTAGCTGAGCTTGATCAGTAATGGATCGGCCTTTACCGTAATGTGCCATCCCTGAAAGGCCAGGCCCTGAGAGTTGAATCTTTCCGCTTCGGCCTCAATCATGCTGATCTGTTTTGAAAGTTCTCGCATCTTTTCCTTGTATTCTTCAGAAGTCTCTTCATTTGTGGCTACAGACTGAGCCAGATTAAGTCGTCTTCCCGCCCCGCCTAGTGCCAAACCGGAAAACCCACCTACCCCTGCGAAACTGCATCCGCAAGCACTCATCGCCCCTGCACAACCGCTGCAGCCTGCGCAGCCACAACAGGAGCATGGCATTCTCTTACCTTCACTCCTTCTTTTCTTCTTCCTTGCTCCTTACGTAGTCTTCTTCGACCGTGATCTTCGCAATCTTGTCCATGTAGCTCATGGTCATCGTAACGAAATCGTTCTTGTTTATGAGGTATTTGCTGTCCTTCTTGATCTTCTCACCGAATGAGACCCTGACCTTGTCACCGTCCACGGTTACAGAGTCAGGCGATAGTGCATACATCTCCGCTACCGCTTTTATCTTATCCTCGTCTTTGTCCAGTTTCGCAAGCACCTTTATCTCATACAGCAGCCGCTCTCCTGCAAACGGGTGGTTTGCATCGACAGTTACCCTGCCGGAATTCACGCTCTTGACCATTGCCGGAGTGCCGTCTATGTCAAGCTGCATGCCTGGATACGGGTCTATCTCCCTTCTCCTGAAGTCCGCAATAGGCATGACTTTTACGAGCGCCTGGTCGCGTTCCCCAAAAGCATCCTTAGGTTCAATCTCAAACTTCTTGACCTCATTTACGCTCATCGCCTTTATCGCGTCTTCTACGCCTTTTATGGCGTGCCTCCTTCCGAGCACTATCAGCTGCGGCACGTATCTGCCCTCTTCATCGTATATGCCGTTGTCCTGTGCCATCTTCTTGCTCGTGGTGTATATCAGCTTGTTATCCGCGATTCGCCATGCGCTGTAGTCAACTTTGACAAAATCGCCATCATTGAAAACCAAAGGCTCACCTTTATTAGATTTTTAAGTAGTATATGTGAGTAACTAATAAAAGGATGTTGGATTGGAGAGAAAAACACTTATGGAGATAGTCGGGTCGATATTTGTGGCCATCATATTCCTGACGTCTTATGCAGCTTTCGGCAGCAACTCCTCAACAAACAACGGAGCAACTACTGCAACAACCTCGATTCCGCAGACTGTTTACGCCACTGCGACTAGCACCGCTGCTTTGCTATCCTACGGTCAGGTCATAAACATAAATGTCGCATGCTCAAAGAGCCAGAACGTTTCCTCAAAGCTTAATGACGTCCTTGATCTGATGGAGAAGAATGGCAGCGTCAGCAACTTCTACTCAGAAGAGTCTTCCCAGGTACTGGTGCAGGCCGCGAACAACCAAACATACGGCATCTATCAGGCTATCTCACAAGGCATAGGAAGCGGGGCAAACTGTACGACCTTCACTGCGCAGGCAAATATAGAACTGCCGAGCCAGATCAACTTCTTCTTCCCAGAGAACAATGAGCACCAGGTCCTCGTCCTGCCAGGCAGCGTGCGAAAACAGGCCGTTCAGGCCAGCCTGTCACAGTACACTGGCAACACGATAAACGTAAGCATATCCACGCTGGTCACCGTCAATGGATCAATCTATGGGAACATGAGCATACAATCGGTTTAGGTGCAGGCGTTGATTAGCGAAAAGATAAAAAAAGAAGCCAGGAAATTTGCACTCAAGAATGCCCTGGATTACGGGAAGGCCGATGTCAGCGCCGTACTCGGCAAAGTGCTGGCTGCGAATCCTAGGATGAAGGACGATGTCCGCTCTCTCGCAGTGGTTGCGAAGGCCGCTGTCCAAGAAGTAAACAAGATGAAAAAGCAGGAGATCGAGAAAGAGCTTGAACCCTATTCCGAAGAGTTCGAGAGACTTGCCGAAGCAAAGGCAGAGAAAGGGTCAAAGCCCAGAATGGAGATCACAGGCGCAGAAGAAGGAAAGGTTGTTACGAGGTATCCGCCAGAACCGGGCGGATACATGCCCATAGGCAATGCCAAGCAGTGCATACTCAGCGACGAACTTGCAAAGAAATACGACGGCAAGATATACCTCTATTTTGACGATACGAACCCAGAAAAGTCCAGGCAGGAGTATGTCGATGGGATAAAGAGAGATACAGAATGGCTAGGAGTACGCTTCGCTAAAGAGTACTTCGCCAGCGATTACATAGAGAAGATATACGAAAGCGGCAGAAGGTTGCTGGAGCACGGAGATGCATATGTCTGCCTCTGCGATGAGAATAAGGTGAAAAAGGACAGGGCCGATAAGAACGAGTGCGTTCACAGGCTGCACACAAAGCAGAGGAACCTGGAGCTCTTTGACGAGATGCTCGCTGGCAAGTATGCAGAGGGTATCGCGATAGTGAGGCTGCTTGGCGACATGAACTCCGATAATGCAGCCTTTAGGGATCCTACCCTGTTCAGAATCAAGAAGGCGGCACACTTCAGGCAGGGGAGCAAGTACGCGGTGTGGCCCACATATCACATAAACACGCCTGTTGTCGACTATCTCAACGGAGTGACTGACGTGATAAGAGGCAAGGAGTACGAGATCTGGGACGAGGTTAACAAAAAGATGCTTCAAGCGCTCGGAATCAAGCCTCCCCGCATGCACTACGAAGCCAGGCTCAGGATAAAGGGATCCGTGGGCGGGAAGCGAGACATAAGGAAACTGATAAAGGAGGGGATTGTAGCGACCTGGGACGATCCAAGACTTCTGACAATCGCTGCCCTAAGAAGGAGAGGGATCCAGCCGCAGGCTATCAAAAACTTTGTTCTCAGGTTTGGAATGAGCAAGACCGACGCGGTAGTAAACATAGAGATGCTATTGGCGGAAAACAAGAAGATAATCGAACCCATGGCCAGGCACCTTTTCTTCGTAGAATTGCCGGTAAAGTTTGTAGTGAAGGGCGCAAAGAAGAAGCATGTAAAACTGCGTTTGCACCCTACAGATCACAGCGAGTTTCGCGAGTACGATACCGGCGGAACCTTTTACATAAGCTACAATGACGCCAAATCGCTTAAGAATGGCGATGTCGTGCGCCTGAAAGACCTCTTTGATGCTAAGGTGATCTCGAAGGGAAAAGACGGGGTAGCTGCGGAGCCGGCGCCTTCTGCCGAGGGCGGCAAGATAATACAGTGGGTTTCTGATGAGAACTATGTGGATTGTTCTATTGTCATCCCTACGGACCTTGTCAACGAGAACGGGGACGTGATAAAGGACAGCCTTAGGACTGTGAAGGGATACGTGGAAAGCTATGCTGAAAGACTTTCAGCTCACGAGATAGTGCAGTTCGAACGTGTCGGATACTGCATACTGGACGATGCAAAGGAGAGAAAGTTCATCTTCACGTCCAAATGAACGAAGAGTCGGTTTTTTAAGCTTGCTTATTTAAAGAAAAGGCAACATTTCTGTAAGGGCAAGGTGACCATTTGGATTTCAAACAGATAGATGCGCCTAGCAGCAACGTTGAAAATCCAAACAAGATGTCCGGGGAGTTCTCGACACTGGAATCCAGCGCAATAAAGAAGATAGTCAGGGAGAACTGGGAGTCCAAGCTGAAGGTGAAGGGCCTTGATGCTTGCGACCTTGATGCGCATATCAACTTCATGAAGCAGCTGGGTCTGGCCGACTACGAGGTGGTGTGCATGGGAAACATAGCGACCCATTCCAAGCACATGACTAAGAACGAGATACTGGCTTACACCAAGTTCGTTGAGGCGCTGGGCATCGGCTACCAGGCAAGGTTCGGCCCCGGTTTCAGCTCTCTCCTCATAGCTGGCGTGACGCTTGTTTCAAAGGATCTTAGGACTATACGCGGACACTTCGAGACCTTCCTCGGTCACATATCGAAGAATGCTGGCGTCTACAGAGGCAGGATGGACAGGGAGGCAAAGGTGATCGCCTACCTGAACCTCCAGCTGCTTAAGAAGAATTCGGGGTTTTTCAGGTTTATAAGAAAGCAGGAGATAGAAAAACTGAGAAAGCAGATAGAAGCGAAGAAGAGCAGGATGGGGAGGTTCCAGAAGCAGAAGGCAAAATACGACTCGATTTCTACCAGCATCAAGGCGAAAGTGAGCATGGGGCAGGCAAGGAAGCAGTGAACTGACAGATTGCAAGCTTACCTTTTAATACCCCTTGAAACTAAATCAATACGGTAGAATGCCAAGCAAGAAGCAAGCGCCAGCAGGCAGTAAAAGCAAGAGTCCAAAACCTTCAGGCGGAAGCAGCGCTGAGTCGACCGCAGGCGTTGCAGTTCAAAAGCAAAACCCAGTAGGTGCCGGAACCGTAGCCCAGGCTGCGGCAAGCACTGGTAGCAAGCTCCCCCTGATTGGAGAGATTGCAGCGATAGTCATAATCGTCGGAATTGTCTATCTTGTTTACTTTCCGCAGTCAAGTACAGGCGTACAGTCGGGTTCCCTTCCAAGGACAGGCGGCACGGTGCCGCAGCAACTCGCAAACTTGCCTGTCAACAATTCACAGGCAGCGACACTCGCCCTCTCGATACTGACAAGGACCTATGCCTTAAATGCGACTAACATAACGATCCGCTACTCTGGCACCATATCAGGAAAACCGGCAGGCGCCGCCGGAGTTCTGGCATCATTTACATCGCCTCTGCTTCTTACGCTGAACAAGGATGGAGATGACAAGACGCTGTCAATGAACATAACCAGCATCCCTGTACTGGGCTCTGCAGAGTTGATCTACAAGAACTTCTCAGGCGCCACCTCGATCTGCACGAATCTGAACACGACTGCCATATCCAGTGGAGATATCTCCAATATGGTCACAAAAGGAGGGACTCTGATATGCACTAACTCTAGCCAGATTCTCGGAGTAAACATGGAAGGCGTCTCGCGTTTTGATCTCGGAGTGTTTGAGCAGCTGGGCATATCGCTTAACTACGGTACGCCCTACGCAAGTCAATACGGCGGTGCGCCATGCACGGATGTTTTCGGCACGCTGTATCAGGCAGGGCAGTACGGCTCACAGGGCGGAAGCGGAGCCTTCGAGATGTGTCTCGACAACAGCTACCTGCCTTTGTTCATATCTGCAGGCTTCAACAGCCAGCAAGGCACATTTGACCTGACTCTGAACAATACAAGCATTTCCGGCTGAGCGAGCTAACCCTTGTCGTTAAAGGTTATATTCCTGATGCCGAAACTATTGTATTCTGACTGATTTTGGCCTACCTGTGAATAAAACTCAAGGTAGTTGGCGCCATTCTCGAGTTGCAAACTAATGGTGTAGTTTGAGACATTATATGAAAGATTCAATGCCGCTACTGTCTTGCCGTTAAGGTATATTGCTACAGGCATGAGCGTGTTGGAAGCTGCCTGCAGCTCCATAGTCGCGTTTGCCTCGTGAGGCGCAAAAATTGTTATGTTTCTTGTGCTGTTTCCCCACCACAGCGATGCATACTGGGAACTGCAAGGGCTATTCTGGCAGATGCTTGAACTAATCTGCCACCCTCCATCAGGATAGGCCAATACCGAATTGTTCCAGCTTGTGTTTAAGGCATTTGAGGTGGAGAAAATATCTGTGGAGTTTTCCTGCAGGAGAGGTTTGCCGAAGATGTTTGCCAAATATCTTTCCATATTGCTTCCAACAGAGCTATTTACCGTTTGCATCATCAGTACCACGAAACCAACGCTGTCGTTCTCAATGAGAAGGAGATCCAATTTTGTGTAGTTCTCCTTTATGGGCGAATAAAAGATCGGCGTGCCGTTCTCCATTGAATAATAGTCCTGCGAAACCAGAGGGTTTTGGGAGAGGGATAGGAGCTCCGCGTTGGTGTATCTGCTTATGTACCCTCCTATGATCGGTTTCTGGAACACCGTCTGGAAGTACATCGCGTATGAAACGTTTGACTCCGAGTATGGAAGCGCAATTGCCGCGCAATTACATGGTATCGCACCCAGCTCATAGTAGCTTTTTGGTATCGAGTAGGAGACAAGCGATGCGGGATTCAATGGAGGAATGCCGTAGTATTCTAGCATGATGAGTAGTGATAGCAAAAAAGTAATGTAGATCTCTGCGTGTTTGGGTCGTTTAAGCTTCTTCTCGCGCACGTAGGCAAACAGTCTCACGCTGCCGAACCCGGCCATGATTCCAAGGCCGAGCGTGACAAACACATCAAACCTTCCCGGTTCTCTTATAAGGTTGAATATGGGTATGAGCTTGTAAAAAAAGTAGAGCCCCGGAATGAATGTAAAGAAGCTTCCGAATACGATGATGGGTCCCATGGCAAGAAGTGCGAAGACCACGGTCAATATTCCCCACATCCTGACTGTTTTTATCCTATCCTTGTTTTTCTCCAGGAATATGGCAAGCAGGCAAAGAAGGAGTACCGTATATCCAACATAAGAGACCCTCTCGACTCCACCCCATGAGTATACTTTATAGCCGCTAAAAGACACGTTTTGTATGTTGTTCGCGAGTATAGGGTTCGGTGCATAGCTGGTATTGCTGTCGTACAGCCGGTTGAGGTAGCTAGGTAGGAAAAACGCAAGCACGTCATCGCTGAAGAATACGTTGTCCGCAAGGGAGTTCTGCGCACCCTGGTTTGCAATTCCCAGGGCATTCGATGATAGCAGCGTTTTTACTATTGGGATGAGGAAGGGCAGGCTGAAGATGACCGAAAGAGCCGCAATCAGCAATATGCCATAGAGTACTTTTTTGTACTCCTTCCTGTTCGAGTTTATGTATGCGTAGGCAAACAGCAATACGAAAACACCTATCATTATGCCCTGCTCAGTATCTCCTACAAACGAAGCGCACACGAAAGCGATAGCGGCTATGACCGCATACTTGATCTTGCGTTCCTTCAGTTCCAACAAGAAAAACAGCACAAAAAGCGGTATGAACTCTATGCTTGCCCAGTCAAGATGGACTGTTGACTGGGCTATGTGCATGGGGCTGAATGCAAATATGAGACCCGCGATGAAAGCAGCATACCTGTTACCAGTAAGGTAGTACGACAGCATGAACATGAAAATACCTGATAACATGAAGCCCAGGATGGTAAGAAGGTTGTAGGTAAAGACAAGACCCAGTGATTGTATCGGGAAGGTGAGGATGCCCGCCAGCGGGCTTAGGGTCATGAGAACGAGATTGGTGCCCATTGGGTAGTAAAGCAGGTTTGTATTGTAAATCTGCGTGTGCAGTGAAAAAAGAGCGTGCCCTGCCCACCAAATGTTCCAAAATGTTTGCCTCGGGTCTGGACTTCCGAAAGTCACAGTCATAATGTTCTGAGGAATAGGCCACAAAACTATCAGAGCAGCGATAAGATAGATGAACGTGGCTATAGCGTATGCCTTGAAATTCGATCTTTCAAAGATCTTAACGTCTGCCATGCGCTTGCATTACTCTCCCTAATATTTAATAGGTTGCGGAAAAACTAGTCGACCTGGCAGATCGAGTCAGAGTTTCGATATGCTGAATCTCTTGCGATCTAGGTAGACTGCCTTATGACCTATCTTATACAAATCAGGCATTGCTTTGCAGACCTCAGATTCATCTATGCCAATTGTGTTTGCTATCTCTTCAGTATTGTTCCTTCCTGTGCTGGAAAAAACGATACATTTCAGCAAAACTCTTTCGAATTTATGCGAAAGAATGGCCGAATCCTCCTTCAATTTGTTGTTTTCATTCAAAAGGCCGATGATCCTTCTTGCAAGTATCAAATCCGAGCCGTCTTGCTGCACGTGATCGTCTATCCTTTCGGATAGATTGCCCATCTGGTGGCCTGCTAGAAGTACAATTAGGTATGGGTATAGCGAAGAAAGTTTCAGCTCATAATGTTCCGATGTTAGCTGGGCGATGCTGAGCAATCTTAGCAGCGCTTCACTCATGAATGTGACTGGCGTCTGTTTCGAGTAGATTATCAACGCCATTCTGTCTTTCAAGAATTCAATACTATAGAAATGATTATCGGCGTCTTTCTCTTCAATCGTGTAAAGTAACGATGTGCCCTCCTTGAGCAGCGTCATGCTTCTGTTTGCTTCCAGATCATTTTTCAGGTCCTGGAATCTAGTGATTAGGGTGCCTCCTATTTCTATCCTGCTCATCAAAAACCCAGCCAAACCTGATTCACTCATGTCTCTCGGCCTCATTCGTGCGATTCGAAACAGCAACTGCAAAACCATCCGCTATGTCGCTGTCGCTTATACCGATCTTTCTCATCGCTGCAAGTACGTCTCTTCTACTAGAGCCGGTATCTACCAATAAACGTATCAGTACGGAGATCTTTACAGCACCTTTCTCTTCTGAGATTCGCATTATTGTGTGCATAGTTTCTTTTCCACACAGTCCTGCTATCACTTCCTCAAACCTGTTTCTCTCTATATCGAATTCCATACCATCGCCGATTGTAATCTTGAATACTTTTTCTACATCTACGCCTTGCACTCTTTCTATCAGATAAAGCCCTCTCTTGCTGTAAGAATTTGTCTGTATTAGCATGCAACTGCCCACGTTGAGGTTTTGGATAGTCTCCACTTCCTCCTCCTTGAGCCCGTAGTTGCTTGCAAGTTTGTTTAACCCTTGTTTGTTTTGCAGTCTAAATATGAAAATACTCGCTGCATTCGAGAGCATGCCAAGGTCCATGTCTTCGATAAGCTGCGATGAAAAGAGCAGGCCGTGCCTGTACTTCCTTCCTTCACGCAGTATGGTCTCTAGCGCACTGTTCTCTTTAAGAAGCTTCCAAGCTTCGTCAAGTACTATCAAGACTCTTCCATCTGTCCCCTCTGATATCCTCATTCTTTCTATCACTACACCAAGTACCGAAGATGCCGCATTAACTTTATTGCGCTCGTTCCCCTTTTCTTTCAGATTTATGTAGATTATTCCTGTTTTCCTGTTCTCAAGAACATGTTCTATCTCTTCAAGGCTTGCCTCTCTCTCACCAACAAGCTGTACAAACTCTTTATACTCTCCTGTAAAGTCTATCAGGAGGACGAGGCATCTCAGCATGAGAGTGAACTTTACCATCAAGCTCCTCATCAGGTAGGTTTTGCCGCTGCCCGTTACGCCGCAGACAAATATATGCGGGTTTATCAGCATATCGAAGTCGAAAAAACATGGGAGCATATGCATTCTGCCGACGAAGATGCCTTCCTTGGCCCCGCCCTCGACCCACTTCAATTCTTGAGTATGAAGATCTGGGAACCTGATGAGGTCTGCGGCTACAAGCGCGTTCGAGATGCACATTTCAGATTTCATGCCATTGCCCCTCCAGCGAAAGCTGATCGATAAGCGCTTCGCCCTTCATAATCTCGTACTCAAAACCGAGCGCAGATGAAAACGTGCCTGCAAGCTGTTCCACGTTCCTTAGGCTCTCCCTGCTTGCCTCGAGTTCGCCCTGCCCGCGGGCAAAGCACTTTAAGCTGACCAGTAGAGTGAGAGGTTTCTGCCCTCCGATTCCCCTTATCTCACTTTCAATCACTCCCAGTTCCCTTCTCAGGCTGTTCGCCCTGTCGTACTTCTTCGGATCTGATCTGGTTATTTCTATCTCCTTCATCCTTCTTTTTGTCTCAAGCCCTTCCAGCAGCCTCGCCTTGTCGACACTCCTTAACCCTATGCTGAACTCGAAAGGGAAGTCGACGTTTGAGACGATTGAGGATATCAGCTCGCCCTTGTGCGCATCCCCGTAACCGCTAAGCAGCGCGCACGATATGGAGAAGTAGCTGTCGTTTATCCTCTTCACGGCTGAACCAATGTTCTCGCTCAGCTTGTAACCGTTGTATATCTCTACCACGCTTCCGTGGCCAAGCAGAAAATTGTTCAGCAGATGGCCTGCGTGGAAGTAGATGGCTGAGAAGAGCAGCAAAACAGATGTCACGGCTATAAAATATATGCTATATGTGAAAATGCTTGCAACAAAAACGGCTGCAGCGAGTGCGTAGAAGGTGTATGAAAAAAGCCTGTTTCTCAACTCTAGCTCAAGCACGATATCACAGAAGGTTATACTTCCCGAAGAACGACTCTGAGCCCAGCAGTCTCGCCAGTTCCCGCACCGAGATTCCGGTGAGCATCAGGCTGAACGCGGGAAGCAGGAAGGCGTAGAGTATGAAATATGCGACAATATTGAAGAAGCTGCTAAGCAGCGTGCTTACGCCTTCCATGAGCTCGTTCCACGCCCCCACGACCATCTCGAGCACTCCGCCACTGCTTGTATACTGGTTTGCGTAGCCTGTTGCGCTGCTGCTGACCCTTGTCACATTGCCTATCAGGGTCGTTAGCGAAGCTTGGCTGTTGGCAGAGCCGTAGTAGCCGACTATGGTTGCGTTCATGAGGTATGTGAGCGGGAGCACGATGTAAAGCCCTATCGTGAGCGCTATCAAAAAGCTTCCAAGGCTTCTTGTAGGGTAGAAGGCTCTTAGCACAAGGCCGAGAGGGAGCATTACGGTAAGTGCACTTGCGGCTATGAATGAGAGAACGGCTGCCTGCGTTGTGGCGCTCACCGCAGCTGCGCCGAGGATCTGGACAATGCCTTGTATCTGTGAGAGCAGGGGGCTGAGGAAGAGCTTGAGCAGGCCTAGCGTGGCATACAGCGTAGTAAGGGCGATCATCAGGGTCATCACGCTCGTAAGCACTGAATAACGGCTGAAGCCCATGAAGTAGTATTGGTTTGTGCCCACGAGATAGTTGTAGGCGAAGCATATGGCGGAATTGTACTGCAGGAAAGAGCTGCAGCTTATCGTAGTGCCGTTGGCCAGCACCATGGAATTTATCAGCGAATCCACAAGACCTCCGTTCACGAAGAGGACCAGAAAGCCTCCTACAAGAGCGCCGTTTATCAGAGACTGCATTATCTCCTTCTTCCCGAATTCCTTCAGGCCCTTGTCGTTCAGCGCATAGCCGAGCCCAAGCGCCATGCCGCTCAGCGCGAGCATCATGCCCACTAGCAGTATTGATATGCTGAGGCCGTATGGGCCGAAAGGGGTAGTCTGCATCGCTTCACACCGAGGAGTTCGTTATGTTGGTGAGGAGGTGCGTGGAAGCAATAGCAAGGCCGTTCGATGCCACGGATAGCACAGCCACGATTATCGCGCCGACCAGTATGTCTATGGCTGTAGAATGGAAGTTGGCTCGCCTCGTAGCCGGGAAGAGCTGCCCCAAGGCGTAGAATATTCCTGCAATTATGAAGAGAATGGCGCTGAGCATGGGGCCTACATGGGCAAGTATGCTCTGAATGCTCGTAAGCGTGGTTATGATGTCTAGAGCGAATGGCGCTGCGTATGCTTTTCTGGAAAAGAGGAGAAGAAGCCAAGATATCTTTGCATACCTCTTTACGAGCAGTCCCATACGCGAACCAATACTACTTATCATTTACTCAAGTAAATATAATTTACTTAGATAAAGTATATAAGCATTTCGTTGCATAATACATTAGTGGCAGAAGCAAACAAAAGTAAAGGCATAAATATATGTTTAAACTTATGTTTAAACGATTATATGGTGAAGACTATAACTATAAAAACTGAAGTGTACGAAAAACTGCGCAAAGTGAAAATGCCAAAAGAAAGCTTCAGCGAACTCTTTGAGCGCTTGCTGGAATCGATGTCACCCGTAGTCATGATGAAACGTATGCGTGGTTCAGTGGTGTGGAAAGATAAGGAGAAATTGCTCGCTGACATACGGGCTAAAAGGGCAGGAAGACGATTTGCATGATACTCATAGATACGGATGTGCTGATAGAGATATTAGACAAGCATTCAGACCTTGGAAGGGTGCTATCAGAAAAGGTGATGGCAAGTGGCGAAAAGTTCTGCACATCTGTCATAAATCTTCATGAGATACTTTACGGCTATATCAGACTTTCGAAGTCTGCTGACGAGACTTTGGTTCTTCCAGTCCTCGACTATACCAAAGCAGATGCCCTGCTCTCTTCAGAACTTGAAGCCAGTGTGGAAGGAAGGGAGTCCATAGAAATCAGATCCGATGCCATGATAGCTGCGATAGCGATAAACAACGACTGCAAATTGCTGACCAACAATCGCAAAGACTTCGCAAACTTCAAAGGCCTTGAATTCTTTTGACCGCAAGCCTGCGCTAGAGTTAAATACTTTTTATCCTATAGAACTAGGTGATAAGATGGGTAAATTCGAACTGCCAGCTCTTCCTTACGCATACAACGCTCTAGAACCTTATGTCTCGGAGCAGATAATGAAGCTGCACCACGACAAGCACCACCAGACCTACCTCGACAACCTCAACAAGGCCATAGACGCGCATCCGGAATGGGGCAAGAGCATAGAGGAGATAATCAAGACCTACAACAGCGCACCCGACGACATAAAGAACGTGCTCAGGAACCACGGCGGCGGCTACTACAACCACTCGCTCTTCTGGCTCATGATGAGCCCCAAGAAGGACCAGATGCCTTCCGGAAAGGTGGCCGACGAGATAAACAAGGCTTTCGGCAGCTTCGATGCGTTCAAGAAGCAGTTCGGCGAGGCCGCTACGAAGATATTCGGCTCAGGCTGGGAGTGGCTTGTTGTAGACAGCGGCAAGCTCGCCCTTGTGAGCACGCCAAACCAGGATTCGCCGCTGACTCAGGGCAAGATACCGATACTGGGTCTTGACGTCTGGGAACACGCGTACTATCTCCAGTACTACCAGAAGAGGGCCGATTATGTTGATGCGTGGTGGCATGTGGTTAACTGGGCCGACGTCGCGATGAGGTTCGAGACCGCGAAGAGGTAGCATTGCCTCCTTCCCTCAGCAGACCTCCGATGAATCCGCCGATAGCACCGAAAACCGCGCCAGCGCCAGCTATCAGGAAGATGAAAAGCACTAAGAAACCGCCGACTCCGCCTCCCAGGATATTCGCGCTTATCCACAAATAGATTATCGCTATTCCCGGCAGCATTAGGTTCCCTATAAAGCCGATTGCAAGGCCGCGCCACTTGTCCTTCATTATGATACCTCCCAGAAATCCTGAGACAAATAGCGCCAGTATGCCTATGATCCACTGCGCTGTTTCCGGGCCTGGGATGTAACCTGAAAGATCTATGAACAATACGCCCAGAGCAATCTCCGCTACAGCAGTTGCAGCTACCGCAAAGAGGATGCCCTGCCAGCCCTTTTCCAGCTTTCTCTTCATGCTTAAGCTTACGCAGAAAGCGTTAAATAGCTTTTACGCCATTACTCCTACGCTATTTTAGGTCATCAGCATGAAGCTTAGACCCGGACGCACGGTGAGCAAGATAAACAGCCAGGCGTGGAGCCGGTATTCGGTCAAGAAGCCGAAGAAGAACTACATCAAGGCGCTGCCAAGGACAAGCCTGCTCATCTTCCAGATGGGCGTGAACAAGGACGATTACGAGCTTGAGCTCAGCCTCAACGCAAAGCAGAACGTGCAGCTGAGGAGCAACGCTCTCGAGGCCGGCAGGCAGGTCGCCAACAAGTACCTCGAGCGCGAGATACCAGGTGCATACTTCATGCGCGTAGTTCCGTTTCCGCACAACGTGATCCGCGAAAAGAAGTTCGCCACCGGCGCCGGAGCAGACCGGGTCTCGCAGGGAATGACGCTTTCTTTCGGCAAGCCGTCTTCTGTAGCTGCCAGGGTCTTCGAGGGCGACAAGGTCTTCGAGGTCAAGACCGATGCGGAAAACAAGGATGTGGCCAGGAAGGCGCTGAAGAGGGCGTCTACAAAGCTCTCCGGCCAGTACTCGATAGTCATGATGGAGCGAAAGAAGCACGTGCAGCAGACTGCCGCTGCTTAATCGCTGCGCAACAGCTATATATCTCAGGTTCTAAAACAAGATCGTGGTCATGTGAAGATACTTCTCCAGTTTCCAGAGGGCCTCAAGCAGGAGGCGCTGGCTCACGCGAAAAGACTAGAAGCCGAGGGAAACGAGGTCTTTGTCTCAGCTTCGCCTAACTTCGGCGCGTGCGACCTTGCCATAGACGAGGCAAAGAAGATAGGCGCCGAGAAGATCGTCCACTTCGGCCACGCAGAATTCCACCGCGTGGACTTCAACGTGGAGTATGTCGAGTACAGGATAAACGCCTCTCTAGATGTGCTTGGGAAATCCCTCGACGCCTTGAAAGACTGCAAGAAGATCTGCGTGCTTACTACGATTCAACACGTGCACCAGATCGGGGATATTGCAAGATTCTATCAGGAGAACGGCAAGGAAGTCGTGCTGAACAGGCCGAACGGCTTTGCCAAGAAAGAAGGGCAGCTGCTCGGATGCGACGTCGGTAATGTGACCGTGCTTGACAAGAGCGTCGATGCATTTGTCTATTTCGGAGGCGGCATCTTCCATCCTCTCGGTGCGCTGCTCCAGACTAGCAAGCCATTCTTCATAGCAGACCCATTCCTGAACAAAGTGGAGCGCATAGATTACATGCGCGATACATACAGGAAGAGAAGCAGGGGCAAGATGCTCGCCGCGCTGAACGCGAAGACTTTCGGCATACTGGTGAGCACCAAGAACGGGCAGTACAACCTGAACCTGGCGACGCTGCTCAAGAAGAGGATAGAGAAGGACGGCCTGCAGGCTGCGATACTTGTCTCCAACACTTTTGACTTCGACTCCCTGAACAACATGCTCGAGTTTGAGGCGTTCGTGAACACCGCCTGCCCTCGGATAGCGATCGACGACACGGAGCGCACCAGGAAGCCTCTACTGAGCGCAAACGAGCTCATGGAGGTGCTGAAGATGCAGGAGGAGGCAAGGATGACTCAAAAGCACCGGGCAAGCGGCCCATCATGAAGTGCTCAGAGTGACGCTTGCAAACTGCGCATTTATCATCGGGTTTGTAGATCCTGGAGATCCCGAATTTAGCGTGTAGTTGACGAAGAGCGCGCCGGTGAACTGCGTGCCTATCGACGGATCTGCTATCGCGTTTGCGTTTGTGCCGAAACACTTCAAGCCGCTTACGGTAACCTGCGATCCGCTGGTGATTGCTAGCACACCGTTGAATGGCGGCGCTGCGCTGTTCCACGTGGCTGCACCTGTAGGGCCCAGATAGACGATCGAGTTGGCGTTGGTCGTCGTGGAGGGCAAGCCGGATGTGGTCTTGGCAGCTGCGCAGCCTATGCCCACATTGTATATCGTCTGGCCCGTGCTCTGCCCGAATGTGAAGCTCAGGTTCCCGCCCTCTGCAGTACCCGCAAGCATGGCTACGCTTCCGCAGAGGAATCCTGAAGATGCTATGCACGAACCTCCGCTGTATATGCCGCTGAAGACTCCGAGCTTGAAAAGGCCTACGAGCACTACGGCTATTATGAGCACGGCCCAGGAGTACGTCATCAGGTACTCCATCGCGCTCTGGGCCTTAAACCTGGTCTGCATGCAAGCACCAGTATCTAACGAAACAAAGATAGTTTAAGCTTGTGCTGTGCACGCAGAGCTTATCCGCGCCTTACGCGATCCTTGTGGTTATCGAGGCAACAGGTACGGTGTATATCGGATTTGAGCCGCTGGCCACCGTCGGCGCACCCCCGTTCACTGTGTAGTTCATGTATATGGTGCCTGTGAAAAGGCTCCCGACAGGCGCCGTGGTAGGAGTTATCGCAAGGCCTACCGCCCCGCCCGCATCAGCAGCCGCATCATAGCACATCAGGTCGCTCACCGTTATCGTGGCGCCGCTGGCCATGTCCAGTGGGTCTACCACTGCTCCCACGCCACCTGCGATGCCGTTCGCTGTGGCAATGCCGTTCGAGTTCAGGTATACGATGGTGTTCTGAGCCGCAAAAGTGTTGCTTGCTGGGTTCGGCAGTCCTCCTGCCGTGGCCGATGCGGAGCACGCCATTCCGATGTTGAAGATGGGCGCGCCGGTGTTCTGCCCGAAAACGAAGCTTAGGCTTATGTTGTCAGACCCTGCCTTGGCGAGCACGAGCTGACTGCATGAATAGTCCTCTGTAGCTGCGCAGTTGGATCCTGATGTAGGGGCAGTGAAGAGGCCTATGCCGAAGAGCGCCAGGATAAGGATGAGCACTACGAGCAGCGCCCATCCGTATGTGGAAAGGTACTCCATCGCACCTTGAGCTCTCAGCTCCGCGGGCATCAGGGTCACTTCTTTTCAATACCATGACATTGTTTTAAAGCCTTCGCTCACGCTACCAGTTCTGTATGCAGGCAAGCCAGCTTGACTACACTACCTTTGCCGTGAACGTGGCCACTCTCACAGTGTAGAGAGGGTTCGTCCCTCCGGCAGCCGTAGGCGCAGAAGCGCTCAGGGTGTAGTTCATGTAGATGCCACCCGCGAAAGAGCTTCCTATTGGTGCAGTTGTCGGCGTCAGAGCCAGACCTACGTTCCCGGTCGCGTCAGCCGCTGAGTTGTAGCAGAGCAGTTTGCTTACAGTTATTGTAGCTCCGTTTATCAGTGTCAGCGGACCAACTACTGTTGCAGGCCCTCCTGCGAGTCCGTTTGAAGTCGCAGCTCCTGTCGAGCTTAGATATACTATTGTGTTCTGCGTTAGCGCTGGTGTGTCACCTGTAGCCACTGCAGTGTTTGATGCAGGGTCAGGCAAGCCTCCGGACGATGCAGTTGCTGAGCACGCCATTCCAACGTTGTATATTGACTGCCCGGTGCTCTGCCCGAACGTGAGACTGAGGCTCACGTTGCTTGTGCCCGTCTTAGCTAGTGAAAGACCAGTACAGGTGTATCCTGGTGCAGCAATGCACGAGGTTCCTAATCCTGGGTTCGTGAAAACGCCCAGGCTGAACAGTGCCGCAAGAACTACCGCAATGATGAGTATTGCCCATCCGTATGTCATCAGGTACTCCATTGCGCTTTGCGCTTTGAAGTTTCTCCTATTATTCATAGCATTCGCCTTCAAGAGCTCTAGAAAGTGAAAGTATTTAAAGATATTCGTTTTGTGGTATTGCCCCCGCGGTGCCCTTCTCGCCGCCTTTTGGCTCACACATCTGGCCTGGAAAGCAGCTCAGTCGAGGTGCTCTCTATCTGTATCCTGGCCGTGTCCTGCTTCCTCCTGAACTCCGGTACAAGCGAATTTGCGAAGCGCATCGCC
>JASHTX010000085.1 GCA_030040335.1 Microcaldota archaeon | reverse complement strand
AATATCGCTATGAAGACTGCTGCAAAGATCACAGTGTACTTCTTCCTCTCAGAATTTGAGAGAGGCTTCCCAGGTTTTTCGAAAAAAGGGTCAAGCATCGATGCCATGCGTTCTTTGTGTCAGGATAAGAATTTAAGCGCTTCAGCTCGGGTCTTTCTCCTGGGCGAGCCAAGACGATAGCTTATATATTATTATCCATAGCAATAGTCTAGAAGGGGGCTTTTGTGTTCGAGCTGAAACTGGACAATGCAAAGTATTGGAGAGACTGCGTGGAAGCAATAGTGAGTCTGGTTGACGAAGGCATATTCGCTATAAACAAAGACGGGGTAAGCCTTAAGGCGATGGACCCGTCAGGCATAAGCATGATCTCATTCTCCATGCCGAGCAAGGCATTCTCGAAGTTCGAACTAGAGAAGAGCGCTGACGTTGGCCTGAACATAGACAACCTGAGCAAGATAATGTCCACGACCAGGGACGACGAGGCTTTGGTCCTGAAGGACGTTGATAGCAAGCTTTCGCTTGAGTTCGTGGGCCCGAAGAGCAGGCGGAGGTACAGGCTGCACCTCATAGACGTGAGGAAGAAGGAAGACAAGGAACCGAAGGTGGACTTTGACGCCAGCGTAGAAGTGGATGGGGAACACTTGAAGAGGGCATTGAAGGATGCGGCACTGATATCATCCTATATAGCGTTCAAGACAGCGAAGAACAATTTCACGATAAGCGCGAAGGGCGATTCCGGAGATCTGGAAGAGATGAACCAGGTCGACGGCACGGGCATAAAGAAGATTGATGTAAGCAAGGAAGCAGAGGCGGTCTTCAACCTGGAGTTCCTGGAGAACATGGTGCGCTCTAGCCCGATGGGCAACAGCATAAGGTTGGGTATAAAATCAGACCAGCCGCTGAAACTTTCTTACAACATAGGGGATGCCGCGGTAACCTACTATTTGGCGCCCTATGTCGAAGAGTAGCTGATTATAAATCTTGGATGCAATATTTAGCTATGAGCGCAGATTCAAAGCTTGATTTTGCCTACAAGTACCCATTTTCTCAGGAGGCAAAGGAGGTTGTTGCATCGCTTCACGCGAGTTCCATAAACCAGCAGCAGCTGCAGGAAGGAGTCTCGCGGCTGAAGGGCGCCTTGAAGGAGGGAAGAGTGGCGTATGCGAGCGTGAAGGGGCTGAACGAGCTAAAGTATGGCTACATAATGGGTTACGTCTATGCCAGGATGCTTGTCAGCGCGCTTGCTGATATGTACGCGATAAGGCAGTTCGCAGCAGCTGAAGCCAAGACAGCTTCAGAGATATTATCGCGCGACACCACCGATAATCTGCTTAAAGTTGCGAATGAGCTGCAGCTCGGAGTACGAAAGGAGGATGGCGAGTTTGCAGTAACATTTGAGAAATTCGTTTCTGTGCCGGGCGGCGAGACAGAGCTGAAGCTTGTCAACCAGAAACTCAGGAAGGGGGTGGTTTACATTGATCAGCAGAGGCTGCTGAAGCTCGTAGGCCATGCAATAGAGAAGGAAATAGGAAGCAAGCTGCCGATCGACAAGCGCAATCTCCCCAGGGATATAATGGAGTCGGCCAAGGGCATCAGGCCTCAGGAGCAGAAGGTCACGATGGGCGCGGCGAAGGGCACATATGCCTGGATTGAGAAACTTCTTCAGACTCCGATACCTGATGTAAGGCACAGGACTGTCAACATAATACTAGCCCCGTATTTGGTTAATGTGAAGAAGATGGATGAGGAAAGTGCGGCGAAGGTCATAATCGCGTACATTGAAAGGTGCAAGCAGATCAACCCGAACACGAAAATAAATGACTCGTATATAAAGTATCAGTGCAAATACGCAAGGAACAAGGGTCTACGACCTCTTTCCCTGATCAAAGCCAGAGAGCTGCTTTCCGGAATTGCAGAATTTGAGTGATTTGATGAGCAACTTGTCAGGAATGTGCCACGTTTGCGGGATAAAGCTTGGCACTCACACCTGCAGGAACTGCGGCAGGCTGACATGCGACATAGACTTTGACAGCAGGTCAGGGCTTTGTTCTGCATGCCGCAGAGGCCGAATGCTGGGAGTAAAATAGTCACTCGTTCTTAAAATCTTGTGAGCTTGTGCCTGTCGGAAACGCCCTGCCGTTCGGTGCCTCGATAGGCAAGCCTACCTCGTTTGCTATTTTTGTCAGCTCGGTAAGCTCTATCATCCTCTCTGTATGAAGTTCGTTGTATGTGATGTTGCCAAGTGTCACAACCTTGGCTCTGAAGGTAATCCACTGGTACATGCCGCTCCTATAGACTCGCAGTTTTATCTCTCCGCGCTTCAAGACTTCCTGCGCCTTTTCTGACAGTTTCACGCCTGAAATTGGCAAGCAAAAGATATTAACGTTGACATCTATTGATTACCCGATGGCTAACGGCATCGTAAAACTCTGTTTTGTCTTACTCCTATTCGGCATGCTGTACGCGCAACCTCCGCCATCGCTTCCTTCAGCGAATACAACAAATACCACGGTTGGAACTACCGTTTCTCCCACGTCAACGCTGCTTGTAAACGCTACAAACTCCTCAAGCTCCTCATCGTCAACCTCATCACTGAATACCACAACTTCGGTATCATCAAGCAGCTCTTCCTCGGTTGCTTCGACCTCTTCTCTAAACACAACCGTAAGTTCATCCAGCAGCACAACCACCACAATCCTTCAAAATGCAACGGTCGCGGGTGCAAGCGGGGGCAAAAGCAGTTCTTACCTGCAATTAACAATCTTCGGGCTGATAGCCCTGTTCATACCGCTCTCGATGCTGCTCTTCTCCAGAATGGTCAGAAAGAGTCCGGGGAACAATGAAGTTCAGCGAAGCCCCTATGAGAGCGCCGAAGAAAGCACGGGCCAGAGGGTCGAGATAATGCACGAATACCTGCACTACTTCACAATGTTCCTGGCTTTTGAAGTGTTGGGAGTGATCGTTATCCTGTGGTCGACATTCTCCAGGGTCGGTCAGGCATCTAGCGGCATTTACATAGCCAGCCTGCTCGTTTTCGGCCTGATTTTCGAGATTTTTATGCTGATGATGGCAAAGAACAAGGGTGAGTAGATGGAAGTGCTAAGATGCGGATGCAAGATAGAGAAGGGAAGGTTTATTGTAGGGGACAACTGCGCCTATTGCAAGGAGTGCAACGCCATAGCGCAGCTGCATCCCTTCGGAAACAAGAGGATTGCTGATATTGAAGAGTGAGAAGATGGACGAGACGCCGTACACAAAAGAGCAATTCATGAATGCTGAGAAGGAGATGAGCAAGCTGGTGCTCGACTCGATGAAAAAGTATGAGGTCAAACCCAACGTCATGTTCGCAAAGCTATCACAGGTAACAAAGGCCATGTCCAAAGGCCTGATAAATTGGTCCCGCCTCAACTCGCTTTGGCCCATGCAGTTCGGGCTTTCATGCTGTGCCATAGAATTGATGGACTTCGGGGCTGGGAGGATGGATGCTGAAAGAAAAGGCTACCTGTTCTTCAGGGGAACACCAAGGCAGACAGACGTCATGGTCGTTGCGGGCTGGGTCACGAAATCCATGGTTCCTGAGATAAAGAGGCTTTACGAACAGATGCTGAGGCCGCGATACGTCATTGCCTTCGGGGAATGCGCGACGTGCGGAGGTCCGTGGTGGGAGAGCTATAACATAGTCAAGGGAATTGATCAGGTTCTGCCTGTGGACGTTTATGTTGTGGGATGCCCGCCGAAACCCGAAAACCTGTTCGCTGGTTTCATAAAGCTGCAGAAGAAAATTGGTGGAGAGATTGAAGGTTGAGAGGCAAGATCTGACCGCGCAGATCGAGGGCATTAAGAAAGGCGGATACGACTACCTGGTCAAAATCACCGCAGTTGATTACGAGAAGTACCTTGAAGTAGTCTACATTCTGAGGAATACGGAAGGCAGCCAGGATACGACCATCGAGGTTGAGCTGGACCCTGGAGATGCGTGGGTTCCCAGCATAATGGGGTTCTACAAAGGAGCGGATTGGTACGAGCGCGAATTGTATGAGATGTTCGGGATAGAGATAAAGGGCAGGCACGTAGAGCGGCTTTTGCTTGAAAAGTGGAATGGAAAGATTGCACCGCTAAGGAAAAACTTTGTCTGGAATACGCCATATGAAACGAGTGATTGATTGGTGACAACGATCAACATAGGCCCCATTCACCCCAGTACGCACGGAGTACTGAGGCTGGTTGCGGAGATAGACGGGGATACTGTGGTACGCGTTGAACCTCATATTGGCTTCCTGCACAGGGGAGTGGAGAAGCTTGTGGAAACCAGAATGTACATGCAGAGCCCGCCTTACATGGAGAAACTCGACTATGTCGCGCCGATGGCATACGACGAGGTCTACGTTGCTGCTGTTGAAAAGGCACTGGGAGTTGATGTCAAGGAGAGGGCCATGTACGTCAGGGTGGTTCTTCTGGAGTTGCAGCGCATAGCAAGTCACCTGCTGTGGCTTGGAACAATGGCAAACGACCTGGGGCAGCTCTTCACAGTCTTCATGTGGGCTTTCAGGGACAGGGACATGGTTTTGCGCCTGCTTGAGGAGGCGGCTGGCGCGAGAATGTTTTACGTAAACATGAGACTGGGAGGCCTGATCAGAGACCTGCCGGAGGGTTTTCAGGAAAAAGCTGATGAAGTATTGGATTATCTGGATAAGAGAGTCAAGGAATATGAGGATTACCTTGAAAAAAACCCCATATTCATGCAGAGAATGAGAGGGGTGGGCATTCTGAGCAGGGAAGATGCACTCAACCTGGGTGTAACAGGCCCTGTATTGAGAGGATCTGGCGTAAAGTATGATGTCAGAAAAAACAGCCCGTATTATGTATACGATAAACTCTATTTTGAACCGCAGGTAAGGAACGAGGGTGACTGCTTTGCAAGGTACAAGGTAAGGATGCTGGAGCTGAGGAGCAGCATCAGGCTTGCGAGAATGGCGATGGAGAAGATGCCGGCCGGTGACGCAGTAGGTATGCAGATCAGGCTGATACTTCCTGAAGCCAAGAACAGGATTGTAACGGTAAACAGGGAATTGCCGCGAGGAGAATGCTTCATGTACCTTGTAGCCGACCCGCAAAAGCCCTATAGGCTATCGATAAGAGACCCGTCTTTTATAAACCTGGCTGCATTCGGAGAACTTGCCAAGGGAGCCAGGACCGCGGACCTCTTTGCCATACTCGGCAGTCTGGACATGGTGATGGGTGGTGTCGATAGGTGACCTTCTTTCAATAATTACTTTTGTTTCAGACAGCCTCGGGCTTAGTGGAACCCTTGCGAACATTGTCAATACGGTCGTTTATGCGGTCCTTATTGCGATTCTTATCGTAGTTTTCGACTACCTTTTTGGATGGTTGGAGAGGAAGACGATAGCAAAGATACAGGCAAGGCACGGACCTACCTACGTAGGAACCTACGGAATACTACAGAATCTCGCAGATTTCGTCAAACTTCTGGCAAAGGAGCACGTTGTGCCAAAGAACGCAGACAAATACCTGTTTCTGGGCACGATACCGATGATGCTCTCGATATCCATCTTCCTCATATTACTCCTGCCCTTCGCGCCAACACTGATAGAGTCGAACATAGGGCTTGGAATGCTGGTCGTCTTTGTCCTTTTGTCTTTCATGCCGCTCGTCATATTCGTGAACGGCTTTGCGAGCGGAAACAAGTTTGCGGGGATAAGCGCACAGCGTTCGGTAATAATGCTGGCCAGCTACGAGATCCCGCTCTTGCTCGTACTTGCGGCTGTTGGTGCCCTTGCTGGAAGCTATAACATAGCCAGCATAATAAGCGCCCAGAACAACTACTGGTTTGCGGTCATGATGCCTATTGGATTTGTGATCTTCTTCATCGCCATGCTCGCTGAGGTAGAGCGGCCTCCTTTTGACATGCGAGAGGCTGACAACGAGCTTATCGCAGGCTGGCTCACGGACGTGAGCGCACCATACTACACCCTTGCACTCTTCCTAGACTACTCAAGAATGTTCCTCGGCAGCCTGCTGATCGTGATCCTGTTCCTGGGAGGCTGGAACGGTCCGCTGCTGCCACCTATCGTATGGCTGCTGCTAAAGTGCTTCATAGTCGCATTTTTCATAATTGTCATCAGGGCAACAACAGTAAGGATGCGAATTGACAAGCTTTTGCGTTTTGGCTGGATCTGGCTCATGCCGTTGGCACTGCTAAATTTAATAATTACGTATCTGATATTCATTAGGTGACCCGATGGCAGATAATCCAGTACTTAAAAGTTTCAAAAGCTTGCTTGATGAGAGATCAACAGTCGAGTTTCCGGAGACCAGGGAGTCTTTGGATGATAGGGAAAGGTACATGCTTAGATTGGACATGGAGACCTGCATAAGCTGTTCGGCATGTGAGAGGATATGCCCCAACAAGACCATAGACATGGTGGAAGTCATAACGCAGAGGGGCACGAAAATAATGCCGCAGATTGGAATAGAACGCTGCCTGTTCTGTGGGCTCTGTGAAGAGGTATGCCCTCCTAAGTGCCTCACATTGACAAAGGGGTACAAGTTCGAGGTATACGACAAGAGGGAGCTGATAAAAAGACCTGAAGAATTGCAAGGTTAGAGAATGGCCCTGCCTGTTTTGCTGATTTTGCTCGCCGTTTTTACCATAGCAGCCTCCATGCTGGTATTTCTTCGTAACAAACTCCTCCACGCTGTTATCTTCCTTGCCACGTGTTCGCTGGGCAGTGCGCTCATCTTCCTCTATCTAGGCCAGGTGCTGGTTGCGCTCTTGCAGCTTCTTGTATTTGTAGGGGGCTTGGCCACATACCTGATTGTTGCAGTGGCTGCGGAGGAGAAGAAACTAATAAAACTGGCAAGCAAGGTGAGATTCGTCTTTGCTGCGATCGTGATTGCACTTGTGCTTCTCATCTTCCTGCCTTTGCCACCAAACCCTCAGAATGCAGGAAACGATTTCTCGGCCGTAGCTGAGGCTGGGTTCTCCTCGTACTACATCATCCTTTTTGCGGCCGTACTGCTGCTGTTTGCGGTAGGTATAGGGAGTGTGCTGATCATAAAGAAATCGTCGAAATTGGTCGTGTAATGTTGCCGTATCTATTTGCGATATCCCTGATACTCCTTGCGGTTGCACTCGCTGGAATCATATCGGACAGGCATTTCGTAGTTCTGATGTTGGCCGTGGAGCTGATACTGATATCGAGCAGCATCATGCTGATCTCATTCTTCTCGTATACGCAGGCTCCCGATCCTTCGGCCGTGCCGATGCTGATAAGCATATGGTCTGTGGCTGCTGTTGAGATAATGGCGCTGGTCACCTTCTACATTTACATGAAGTCCAAGGGTTATGATTTCGACGTAACCAAACTGTCCAAACTAAAGTGGTAATATGCTAGCCTTTTTCCTACTAATTCCGCTTCTTGTGGCGATGGCCGGAGTTGCCTTCAACAGGAACAGCTCTTTCAGCAAATACCTTGCGCTTGAAGGAAGCATAGTGGCGCTGCTGCTCTTCCCTTTCGTTAGCGGCGGAACCGCCAGCTTCGGATGGTTTTACATAAGCGGATTTGAGATAGCAATAACAGCATCGGTCAACCAGCTAAACTGGCTTCTGATCTTGATAGTTCTGCTGATAGGGCCTCTCATCTTCGCATACTCATTTGACTTCATGGACCTGCCGAGTGAACAGAGGAGGTATTATCTTGAGATGCTGGCTTTCGAGGCTGCAATGCTCACTTTTGCTATGGCTGGCAACTTCATACTATTTTTCATAGCATGGGAGTTCCTTAGCCTTACAAGCTATCTGCTGATAGGTTTCTGGTACAGCAGGGACAGGGCGATAAGGGCAGCGAGAAAGACAATAACGATGATTCTGATCGGCGATCTTGCACTGCTCGGGGCCATCGTCATCTTTCAGTTTACTTTTGGCACTCTCGAGTTCAGCACCATAATAAGTGAGATTTCAAGCGGGGGGCTGGGAGCTGCGAGTGCCGCATTCCTTTTGCTAATCGCCATAATGACAAAATCTGCGCAATTTCCGTTTCAGGAGTGGCTGCCGGATGCGATGGAAGGCCCTACGCCTGTATCCGCATACCTGCATTCAACAACGATGGTCAAGGCAGGAGTGTTTGCAGCCATTGTGCTCTTCCCTATATTTTCTGCAGCGAACTATCTCGGAGCGATTCTGGCTGTGGGAATGCTGACTGCAATCCTTGGGATGTTCAACGCCATGAGGGAAAAGCAGGTGAAAAGAGTCCTCGCCTACTCTACAGTTCAGGAACTGGGCCTTATGCTGGTGGCAGTGGGTGGGAATGCCATTCTTGCAGCGGTGTACTTCTTTGTGGCGCAGAGCTTCTACAAGGCCCTTCTGTTCTTCACAGCTGGCGTTTCGATGAAAGCTACGGATAAGGAAGATATAACTAAGATGAGCGGCCTGAGCAAGAACAAGCTGATTTATTTCACGGCGTTATTCGGCGTGCTTGCGCTTGCAGGATTCATACCTTTTGACGGGTTTTTCGCCAATGCGAGTTTGGATTCTGCCTTTTCGACAAACTTAACGGTATACGTGCTGCTTTCTCTGATAAATTTTGGGACGAGTTTCTACATATTCAGGTGGTTCACCATGCTGAGCAAGAAAAGCGACAGCGAGAGAACCGCTTTGAGTTACGGGCTGGTGGGCAGAGGAGCGGTTTTGGGCATGGTCTTACTCGCGCTTGCAACGCTTGCTGCGAGCGCGGCCTTCTTCATCTTGCCAGGACAGCTAACAAGCCTGGGTTTTGCCAATCAGACCAGCCTGAGCTTTGGCACCTTTGAGGCGGGTGTGGAGCTCGGTGCTGTTGTTATAGGTTCGCTTGCCGCATATCTCATCTACAAGGAGAAAAGAAAGAGCAAAAAGCCCGTAGAAACTCCAAAGATCTTCGATATTGTATACAGCGCTGGCATCATGACCATTATTTATGATCATTTTGCTGCATTCGTTGAGACTTTGGCCGATGCATTAGCGTATTTCGATCTGAAACTCAACGAATTTTTTGATGCGATCGGATATCTTACGGTAGGAGCAGGAAAGGCTCTGCGAAAACTCGCTTCTGGAGAGATCAACTTTTATGTTGGCATATTTGTAGTCGGTTTGTTGCTGCTGGTGATATTAGTCGCGGTGCTCTGATGTTTGACTTATCTGCATTATACGTATTCTGCGCCCTGGTCGTCCTACTCATAGGGGAGAACATATGGCTGCGGGTTGTGGGGATAAAAAGGCTACAGCTGGAGTTTAATTCCGTAGTCTTACTGTTGCTCGTATTGGATACGTTTTTCCTTATGGGCGCAAATAATACCTATGCAGGGTTCCTTTCCATAAATGCATTTTCCACATTTTTCATCTTGCTCTTTACTTCGGGAATGTTCTTGCTCAACCTGATAGCCTACTCGCGTTCGCGCGACTACCAGGATTTTGCAATACTGTCATCTTTTGCTCTTGTGGGCATGTATTTCGTCGCGTTCGCCAGCTCCCTGATAACGATATTTCTCGGGCTTGAGCTTGTGAGCGTACCGAGCGCCTTTATTGTTCTTCTTTCAAAACGCGACAGCATTGAGGCGGCTACAAAGTTCTTCGTGATGGCTTCGGTGGCGGTTGCCCTCCTTTCGTTTGCGATAGTGCTCGTTTACGGGGCTGCAAACTCGCTCACGCTCTCGCAGCAGCCGAGGAGCAGCATCCTGACCCTGGCGCTGGTCCTATTCATCGCCTCGCTGGGTTTTGAGGCTTCGGTATTCCCGTTCAACGTCCTGCTTCCTGACGTATACCAGGGATCGGGTGCATACGCTACGGCAATGTTGGGAGGGATAAACAAGAAGGTAGGGTTTGCAGCGCTGCTCCAGGTGCTTGTTTTCCTGTTCTTTGCATGGAGCGCCGCATTTGAGATAGTTGCAATACTTTCTGTGCTAACCATGCTTTATGGGAACGTCGTTGCCCTTGTGCAAGACAAGCTGAAAAGGCTTCTTGCATATTCGTCAATATCGCAGGCGGGCTACATACTCATAGGCATCGCAGTGGACACGCAGGCGAGCCTGAGCGCAAGCCTCTTCCTGATCTTTGCGCACGTCTTCCTTTTTATAGGGGCAATGAGCATAATAGCGTGGCTCGAGAGCAAGGGAAGAACCGAGGTAAATGACCTCATAGGGCTCCATAAGGAAAACAGGTTTGTCGCTTTTGCGCTCACTATCTTTCTTGTGGCCCTTGTAGGAGTCCCGCTGACAACAGGTTTTGTAGGCAAGTTTCTGATATTTCTAAGTGCGGTAAATGCCGGTCTTGCGTGGCTCGCAGTGATCGGAATCGGAGCGAGCGTCGTCTCTATTTTCTACTACGTGAAAATGATAAGTGCGATGTATACCAGCAAACTTTCCTCTTACCATATCAGACCAGACACTTACACTTTTACTGTAGTACTCATCTGTCTGGCGGTTACCATCCTGTTCGGGCTATATCCACAGCCGATACTGCAGCTTACTAATGGAGCGGCAACCTACCTTTTGCATGGCGTAGCTTGAGAGAAACTCATCTCCTCCCGTACTTGCCGTAAAATGCGAGATACCTGCCGAGAACCATGGAAGAAGCCGATGGTCTCGCTTTTTGGAGCAGCTTGAGTATGTCAGCCTGGGTTATCGGCTGCTCCTTGCCAGCAGTGAGGCTCGCTTCCATTGTGTTCAGCTTTATCTGCCTGCATATATTTGCAATATCGGCACCAGTAAAGCCGTCTGCTGCATCGGCGAGTTTCTCGAAGTCTATGTTCTGATCCAGAGGAGCCTTTTCAAGGTTTGCCTCGAATATCTTTGCCCTGCTCTCCTTTTCTGGCGGAGGCACAAATATCAGCCTATCAAACCTTCCAGGCCTTAGCAGGGCGGGGTCCAGCACGTCGGGCCTGTTTGTGGCCCCTACAACAACAACATCAACATTTTGCCTTATTTTATCGAATTCCTCCAGGAGCTCGCCGGTCAGGCGCACTCCTACCTCGTTGGCCACGTCCCTGGCAGGAACGAGAGCGTCTACTTCATCGATGAAGACTATCCCCGGCGCATTCTCCTTGGCCCTGTCAAAGATTTCCTTTACCGTGGCCGTCGCCCTCTCGGGTCCGTACTTCGCCACATCGTATCCAGAAATTGTGAAGACTCTGACATCGCTCAGCTCGTTGGCAACAGCCTGTAGCAGCATCGTCTTTCCCGTCCCAGGCGGACCGAAGA
>JASHTX010000084.1 GCA_030040335.1 Microcaldota archaeon | reverse complement strand
GGCATGCAGTCTGCCCTGGGTTACCTTGACGGCGCATACACCTCAGGCATGACCACGCAGGAAGCTGCAAAACACGCGCTAAAATCGCTTCAACTGGCCGCAAGGAGGAGTTCCGCGACAGGTGGCGCACTGAAGGTTGTGGCGATAACGAAGAAGGGGTACAAAGAGTACAGCAAAGAGGAGATAGACAAGTTGCTGAAGTAGTTTGACGTTTACTTTTGTTTGTTTTCATTTTTCCTGAAAAATAAGGCGTAAATCCAGTACGACTTTTAAGTGATCGAATTGACTGAAGAAAAAACAGAAGCAAAGAGCTTGCTCGATATAGTAAAAGAACTGGTTCCAAAGGACGCAGGTCTTACCAAGGTCGAGTTCGAGGGTCCGGATGTTGCGATATACGTGAAGAACGTATCAGCGATATACGGCAACGAGAACGTGATAAGGAACGTCTCCACAACCATAAAGAAGAAGCTGATAGTAAGGAGCGATGCATCGAGCCTAATGGACCCTGAGGAAACCAAGAAGAAGATAATGGAGATAGCGCCTCCCGAGGCTGGCGTATCTGAAGAGGGCATAAGATTCATCCCGGAGTTCAACGAGGTGCTTATCGAGGCAATGAAGCCTGGCCTGGTGATAGGCAAGGGCGGATCTACGTTGATAAGGATCGTCACTGCAACAGGTTGGGTACCCAAGGTTCTGCGCATACCCCCGATGAACAGCGATGTGATAAAGGGTGTCAGGCAGCTGCTCATAAAGGAGAGCGACTTCAGGAAGAAATTCCTGACAAACATAGGCAAGAAGATAAACCAGCCGATAATGAAGAGCGAGTGGGTAAAGGCAACAGCTCTGGGAGGCTTCAGGGAAGTAGGCAGGAGCAGCCTTCTGATAGAAACCAACCACTCCAAGATGCTGATAGACTGCGGTGTTAGCCCCGAACCTGCCATAAAAGGGCTTGATGCCGTGACAGGCAACGAGAACAAGGCATTCCCCTATCTAGACAGCGCAAACCTGACCATAAATGACCTCGATGCTGTAATACTTACTCATGCCCACATGGACCACATTGGTTTCGTCCCATACCTGTTCAAGTTCGGCTATGAGGGCCCGGTCTACTGCACCCCTCCGACCAGGGACCTGGCTGCGCTGCTGCTCTACGACTACGTGAAGCTTGTGCAAAGGAGCGCTGGCACTCCGCTTTACGAGGAGAAGGACATAAAGAAGATGCTCACTCACATTGTGACAAGGGACTACGGCGAGGTCACAAACGTTACAGACGAGATAAAGCTGACCTACCACAACGCAGGCCACATACTCGGCAGCTCGCTCGTGCACCTTCACATAGGCGAGGGACTGTATAACATAGTTCACAGCGGCGACATGAAGTACGGCTTCACAAGGCTATTGGACCAGGCTGATACCAAGTATCCTAGGATAGACGCCCTCTTCATCGAAAGCACTTACGGAGGTTCCAGGGACATAACAGCCAACAGGCAGGACGCAGAGATAGAGCTTATGAACCTGATAAAGGGCGTCGTGCAGAACGGAGGCAAAGTGCTCATCCCCGTCTTCGCGGTAGGCAGGGCCCAGGAGCTTATGCTGGTCATGGAGTCATACGCTGCAAACAATCCGAATTACAAGCTTGACGTGCCAGTCTACCTCGATGGAATGATACTCGAGGCCAGCGCCATACACACCGCGTATCCCGAATACCTGAAGGCAGGTCTGCAGCACAGAATACTCAGCAACAACTCGCCGTTTGAGAGCGAGATCTTCGAGGTCGCAAAGGGCGAGAGGAGCGAGATAGTTAGCAAGGGGCCGTCGGTGATACTTGCGAGCGGAGGCATGCTCAACGGAGGCACGGCTCTCGAATACTTCAAGGCCCTTGCAGAGGACGAAAGGAACGCAATAGTCTTCGTCGGTTACAACAGCGTCAACTCGCTCGGCAGGAAGATACAAAACGGCTTCAAGGAGATAGCGCTGCCAGGTGAAGATGGCAAGATGGTACCAATAAATGTGAGGATGCAGGTGCGTACTATAGAAGGGTTCTCAGGTCACAGCGACCGCAGGCAGCTCATGAACTTCGCCCAGATGCTCAGGCCAGGACCCAAGAAGGTGCTCACGATGCACGGTGAGGAGCAGAAGTGCGAAGACCTGGCGAGATCGATGGGCATGAAGTTCCATGTGGAGGCAAGGGCCCCGATGGACCTGGATTCCATAAGGTTCAGGTAGCTACAGTTACCTGTAGTTCTCAACCTTGGGCCACACGACATCGTGGCTTACTCTTCTCTCTTGCTCTTCAACAGGTGCGAATACCAGCGTTCTGGAATAAGCCAGGGTTCCTAGGCTGAGGAAAGTCAGGAAGTCTATTATCAGGAGATAGCCTGTGCTGCTGCTCAGGTATTCCGAACTGACAGCCAGTATCATAACGCAACCCACAACAGCCGCAACTATGTACGCGTTCTTGTATTTGGTGAACATGACCACTCCCGTCGCCGCGCTCAGTATCGCAAGTGCGAGGTTGACCACAACCACTGCGTAAGCGTAGTTAAAGTTAGCTATGAAGAAAGAGATGCCGCTGTTCAGTACATATTCTGTGACGAAGACCGCCTGCGGCAGGACGAAATAGCTTATGGCGAAGAAATTGATCAGGAATATAGCGCCGGTTATCCAGGAGAAAACCCTGCTCGGTTGCTCCATGGCTTCCTCTTCGGCTTTCTTGGACTCCCTGCCGTGCTCAAGGGCATCTAGATCCCGCAGCCTTTCAGCCTCCTGGGACGTGACCTTCCTGTACTGCTCCATCTCGGGAGTCTCCTCCTTCTTGGACTTCATTCCCCTTAGCTTGAAGATCATCAGTTCGTCCGCGTCTACGGGCAGGAAAACACCCCTTCAGTACTTCTTACTCCTGAGTGCCATCTCCTTTTTCTTCTCGAATATGCCCCTGTGCTTGGCACAGCTTATGCAGTAGTATACCTTCCTTCGCTCGAAGAACCTCACGTCGTTGACGTTGTGCAGTTCTGTCGAGAAACTTATCGCCTTCTCGAAGACCACAGCCTTGTTTCTCGGTACCTTTCTCCCGCAGGAATCGCATGTCACCGCGGTCTCTTTTCCTCTCATCAAACACATCTCAGTTATTTATGTTGATTAATATCTTATATACCTTTGTCTGTCAAATAATAGGGGGGTCAAGATGAAGCTGCTTGTTGTAAGCAATGTTTCCGGAAGCATAGACAAGATAGTGGATGCTGTCCAGCAGAGCCACAACGTAGTGGCAAAGGAGGTTAGCGTCTCGACAAGCGCCCTGGCTCAGACGGTCGGGGACCAGCTGCGTGGCGGCAGCTACGACGAGGCCATAGTCATAGCAAGGGATCCCATCGGTGCAGGAATGGCGCTCAACAAGCAGGAAGGAGTCGAAGCGGCTGTCTGCAGCAACCTCGAGGACGCACAGCTGGCAAAGAAGAACGGAGCTAACGTAATAGTCATCAGGAACCTGGATTCTGAAGAAGTAATGGATGTGATAAATGAGTCTGTGGGAAGCGGTGGCATGATCCGCAATCTGAAGAACATAAAGATGCCCAAGATGCCTCAAAAGCAGGCTGCTGTAGAGGAGGAGCCGGAGCCGCAGGCCCAGGCGCCCGCACCAAAGGAGAAGCCGCGCGCAGCGAAAATGGGCAAGAAGGCCGAGCCACAACAGCCAGCAGAGGAAGAGCAGGAACCTGAGGAGGCGTCGCCGCCATCAAGACCTGGGATAGTTGGAAAGATAAAGGACTTCCTTGGGATAATGTAGGCTGCGCTAGCATTATATACCTTTTAAGCGATGTATAGGCATGAATCATCCTGAGTGCAAAGACATAGTGAATGTGATACTTCCGGCTGTCAGAGCGTCGATTGCCGAAACGATGCGCAAGAAATACGGATATAAGCAGGAGGAGATCGCCAGGCACATAGGAGTGGTGCAGGTGGCTGTCAGCAAATACCTGGGCGGCAAGCACTCGGAGGAGATAGAGAGCCTTAAGAACTACATAATAGAGCACAAGTTGAACGAAGAGATAGTCAGGAAGCTGGTTGCAGGAGGGCCCAGCAAAATAACGGACACTGAGATAGACGCGCTATGCGAAAAGCTAGTTGCTGTCGATCTAGCATGATTTTTGGGTAGAGTAAATGCCAGAAGAACTGAATCCTTTCAAAATAGCACAGGAGCAGCTGGATGAGGCTGCTGAGGTAATGAACCTCGACAAGCAAGCGCACGCAATACTGAGAGAGCCGATGCAGACTGTTATAATGAACATACCCGTGAAGATGCGTAACGGGGCGACAAAGGTCTTCACTGGCTTCAGGGTCATTCACAACAACGCAAGAGGACCGGGCAAGGGAGGCCTCAGGTTCCATCCGCAGGAGAGCCTTGACACAGTTAAGGCGCTGGCTTCCTGGATGACATGGAAGTGCTCGCTCGGCAACATCCCCTTCGGAGGAGCAAAGGGCGGCGTAATATGCGACCCCAAGACGTTTAATCCGCAGGAGCTGGAGAACCTTTCAAGGGCTTACATGAGAGCTGTCTGCCGCTTCATAGGCCCTGATGTGGATGTACCCGCCCCTGATGTATACACTACGCCGCAGATAATGGCCTGGATGATGGACGAGTATTCGAAGCTCGTGGGTCATACTGAGTTCGGTACAATAACGGGAAAGCCGCTTGAGACGTGGGGTTCTGCAGGCAGGTTCGACTCAACGGCAATGGGCGGGATGTACGTGCTCAGAGAAGCAGCTGCTCACATGAAGATGAAGCTAAAGGGTGCAAAGATTGCGATACAGGGATTCGGCAACGCAGGCGCATACGCCTTCGAACTGGCCGAGAAGCTGGGGGCTGAGGTTGTGGCTATAAGCGACTCGCACGGCGGCGTATACTCAAAGAAAGGGCTTGATCTGGAAAAGCTCAAGCAGGCCAAGGATAAGACCGGCAGCGTCGTCACCTACAAGGGTGCCGAGAAGGTAAGCAACGAGGAGTTACTCGAGCTGGATGTCGATGTCCTGATACCTGCTGCGCTGGAGAGCCAGATAACAAAGGCAAACGCTGACAAGATCAAGGCAAAGATGGTTCTCGAGCTGGCGAATGGTCCTGTGACTCCAGACGCAGACAAGATACTCTTCGAGCGCAAGATACCCGACTACCCTGACTTCCTCGTGAACTCTGGCGGAGTCATAGTCTCCTACTTCGAGTGGGCGCAGAACAGACAGGGCTACTACTGGGGCACTGAGGAGGTATACGAGAGGCTCGATGCAATAATGACCAAGTCTTTCAAGGACCTGATCGACGTCCAGCAGAAGTACGGCGCTGCGGGAAAGAAGATAACCCCGAGGACAGCTGCCTACATAATCGCGGTCAGCCGTGTTGCGGCTTCAATGAAAGCCAGGGGCTGGTACTGAAAAACCTTGGCCAGGAGTCAGCCTACTGCGTGAAGGGCGGGTTGGAAGGGAATACTTGGGCTTGAAGCTGGTTGGAACTATCCCAAACCGCAGGATGATATTATACAAAGCCTTATAATTTGATCAGGTCAGTTAGTATCGGGTGTCTATAAATGGGTGATGTCTTTGTACCGCCACAGTCAAGACGCGGTGTGCTCATATCCGGAATTATGTTTTCCATACTAGGACTGTTCTTATTATGTGCTGGTATATTATTGCGTCAATTTTTGGGGCTAATGGCAATTGTTATTTGTTTGATAGGCATCGTATTCTTAACCGGAGGCGTACTTTTAGTTAAAAAGCACAATGCATTCACTAATCTTCCACCCCGATCGTAATTTCTGCCTAATTTCCCTAATAGAAAACAGGTCTCGGCCGGAGTCAGCCTGCTGCGTGAAAGGCGGGTTATAGGGGGGGAATTGAGGCTTGAGCTGGCAAAGGAAATGGGTTTTACAGATATAAAGTCAATGTATTTAAAGAGGGCTCGGCAAGTATCTGCGTGATGAAATGGATACTAAGTCTAAAGCAGGAGAAGTAGCCGCTGGAGCGGGGCTGGTGGGCGGAATGTCTCTTGTAGCATACAGCGCCTATTTGCTTGAGAAAGCAGAGAGCACGCTTACAAAATCAGCAATACTCCTGGCTCAGGCACAGGGTGCTATGGTATCTCCGAAAGTTGTGTTCGACGCAAACTACCCAGGAGCTGTGGGGTATAGTGTTCCGGTATTTTCGACCCCTGCCTTCCTGGCAAACTACCCGAAACTTCTCTCCCAGATAGCTTCCTCTGTGTTGTCAACCCCTGGGACTAATAACGTCCTGTATAATAATGCACACAGTATGTCAGCCGCCCTAATGCCGTTTGAATCATATTCGCTATCATATACGCCGATAATAAATGGTACAGGGTGGTCGCCATCAAATCTCAACTCTGTTTCTGGTAATGAGCTTGACATATTCTTTAAGATCCTGCCGAACTTCAACGGTACCAGTGCTACAGGAGCCAAGCTGTACCTTTTTCCATACTGGTGGAACGCGACTTCCTTGGCCCAATATTCGGCTTATGGCGGTGCGCCGAAGACAGTTGCCCTTGGTCCTAATGGCACTACAACGGTAGTTTCAAACGGAGTCTTATACGCTGTAAAATTGATCAACGCGAGCCAGGTAACCGGAGGTGGTGCCATCAATGGAACTGCTAATATACAAGTCTCTTCGACTTCGGTCAGTTCAATTGCACAAGCGGCCAACATGAGCATGCAAGCAGCCAGCAGGGGCGTACGAGTTGCCAACATAAACATGGAGGCAGGCTTTTTGGTTGCCCTACTGAGCGGTGCATCTTTACTAGCCATCGCTGCGCATAGACATATACAAAAGAGCGAAGATGATGCAAGTCGAGAAGTTCCAAACGCGAACGCTCTTGCCGAGACAATATCGAGCCTGGTGAGCAGTTCGTTGCCCCCAGAGGTGAGAGTAGGCCTGCTGGACCAACTTGGCAGCGGAAAGATACAGTACTTGGACAAAAATGAAAAGGGCGCGCTGAAACGGGGAATCGGCCTTATGCTAGGTCAAGTCGGAAGAGGAATGGAGAGGGCGGAAGCGGCCTACATAAGAGCATCTGACAAACTTGAGAAACTTGCTATGAATTTAGATGTTGTCCAACTGGCGAGGAGTGCAAGGTCACCGGTAAGGGTTAAAGTTTAGTTGAAACAACTGGCAAACTAGCTTTTTCTAACCTTTTAGCAATTTTGTGCAAGTTTTTACTATTTCCCTAATAGAAAGTAGGCCTCGGCCGGGAGCCAGCCCCGCCCTAAGAAACCAAAAACTTATTTTTTAAGTAGCTTCAGGAGTTCATCAGTTTCTTTTGTATTCACAACATCGATTTTAGTGAGCCAGGCGCGTTTCGCCACAGCAACACCGTAGCGCATATACTGAAAATGAGAGGTTCTGTGCGCATCTGTATCTATTGAGAACTTCAATCCGTACTTCTTTGCCTTAATCGCATTCTCGTCGCTTAGGTCTAGCCTGGAAGGCTGCGAATCTATCTCCATCACAACATTATTCTTCTTCGCGGCCTCAAAGACCTTGTCGAGGTCCAGGGCTATGGGGTTGCGCTCGTTTATCAGCCGCTCTGTCGGATGCGCGAATATGTTCAGGTAGCCGCTTTCCATCGCCTTTACGACCCGCTTTGTCATCTCATCTCTCCCCATTTTTGTACTTGTGTGTATAGCGCCGAGCACATAATCCATCTGGTCCAGAGTCTTATCGCTCACGTCAAAGGAGCCGTCCTTCAGGATGTCAACCTCGCCGCTCTTCAGCAGCTTTATCTTTCCACCCAGTTTGTCGTTGACCTTGTCTATTGCTGCAAAATACTTTTCATACTCCTTGTCTCCCATGCCGCCAGTGATGTACTCGCTCTTCGAATGATCGGTCATCCCTATGTACTTCAATCCCAGCCTGGCTGCCGCTTCCGCAAGCTCCTCAAGCGTATCTGCGCCATCCGTGTACTTGCTGTGCACATGCAGATCGCCTTTTATATCGCTGCCTTTTATCAGTGCAGGTAGCCTGTGCTGCTGCGCAAGGTCTATCTCTCCCCTGTCTTCCCTCATTTCCGGCTCCATCCAGTCGAGACCCAGCACCTTGTAGACCTGCTCCTCACTCTCTCCTGCTGCAACGTTCTTCTCCTTCCTGTCAAAAAGCCCCCACTCACTAAGCTTGAGCCTCTTTTTAATCGCTATCTCCCTGAGCTTCACGTTATGGTCCTTGTTTCCCGTGAAATACTGCAGCGCTGCTCCGAAACTCTCTTTCGGCACGACCCTGAAGTCGCAGTTAAGCCCTATCTTCAGCCTGACCGAGGTTTTTGTCGGGCCCTTGACCAGAACGCTCTCCACCTCCGGCAGCGAGGTGATGAAATCCATCGCCTTTTCACCCTTGCTTGACATCAAGAGTATGTCGAGATCTCCTACGGTCTCCCTCATCCTTCTTGTCGATCCTCCGATTACCGCCTTCTCTATCAGGCCTGACTTTACCAGCTTGTCTCTTATTGCCTCAGCTTCGGGCAGTGCAGTGCCAAGGAGCATTCTTCCGCCTCCGCTTTCCAGCAGCGCTATGCCTTTCTTTATCTGCTCCTCGCTCTGTTCCCCGAAACCCTCAAGTTTCCTGATTTTCTGCTGCTCAAGAGCCTTCTTCAGGCCGTTCACGTCCTTTATCTTCAGGTTCTGGTAGAGTTTGAATGCCTTCTTGGCGCCCATTCCCTGTATCTTTGTGAGATTTGCCAGGTCAAGCGGGTACTTCTTCTTGAGCATCTCGTACTTCGAAAGCTTGCCGGTCTCTATGTATTCCTTTATTGAACCGGCGATGCCCTTGCCTATTCCCGGAAGCTCCATCAGCCCCTCCACTCCCGACTTCCTGTATATGCCCTCTACATCCTCCTGAAGGCTCCCTATCGTAACCGCAGCTTTCCTGTAGGCAAGGACCTCGAACCTGCTGTACTTCTCGCCTTCGAGCTCCAGCATGTCAGCAATCTCATTCAGCATCTCGGCAAGTTTTGTGTTTATCACAATGGAATTTGGCAAATAATGCTTTATAGGCTTTCGCGGAGTACCAGATTCCGAATTTGGAGCAATTAGGAAGTCTTTTTATCTTTACTCCCTTGTATAATAAACGGTTGAAATGTACGGCGGACCAGTAGAACCTACGCATGGAACGATCCCTCCTGAGTTTGACTTCTTCAAGCCCAAGATTGCTGTCGTCGGAGTTGGAGGCGGTGGCAACAACACGGTTCAGAGACTGAGCATGATGGATGTCAAGGGCGCTGGGCTTTTTGCATTCAATACAGACGCAAGGCAGCTTGGCGCGATGAATCCCAATATCACAAAACTGATACTTGGCAAGGAGATAACGCATGGGTTGGGCGCAGGTGGTTTCCCTGATATAGGTGAGAAGTCAGCGGAGCTCTCAAAGAATGAGATTGAGTTCCTTCTCAAGGACACTAACCTTGTGTTCATAACAGCAGGCATGGGAGGCGGCACTGGCACTGGGGCAATGCCCGTTGTCTCAAGGGTGGCAAAGGAACTAGGCGCAATCACTATAGGGATAGTCACGCTTCCATTCTCGCT
>JASHTX010000083.1 GCA_030040335.1 Microcaldota archaeon | reverse complement strand
CTCTTGAGGCCTTCGGGGCTCGCGTTAGGATCGGGGTGATCAAGCATCTCGATGTACTTCTCGATCTTTTCACTGTTGTCCATAGACCAATAGCCCTGTGAAACTTTCCTTACAGGCGTGCGAATAGCAGTCGAGCCATTTCTGATAATCTCGATCTGGGGCACCGTGTTTCCGTCATGCAACACGAAAATCATGTTAACTTCCCCAACATCGAACGTCTTTCTACCGGGTTCAGAGCGAACTCCGAATGAGTCTGTAATCCAGGCAGCAAATTCAACAGTCTCTTTTGCTTTCTTGACTTCTTCTTTAAGAAGATACGCATAGCCGGAGGGAGCTAGCATTATGCGCACGCTGCCATCTAGCACATTCTCGGATCTTATTAACCCCTTATCAACCTTCTTTTCCGTTTTTTCTTTATCTTGTCTAGCCAACCCTACAATTGCACGTGCAACATTCATCCCTTTTTCTTCTACCTTCAAGAGGAACTCTGGAACTGCCTGCTTGTGTTTTTGAGAATTTTCTGAAACCATTTTCTCGTACCATACTTCTCGAGCCCCCTTAATATAATTTGACTTTAGTTCTGTAGCCTTTTACTTCACCAGCTCATCACGGGCTTCCTTACCCATGGCAGGCAGGTCTCCTGGGGCTTATCACTCACACTCCAAAAACTGTGCAAAACACTTGGAAATTGAGTTTGGAAGCATAACTCTTCGGACTATGTATAGAATGGTTGAATAACTATCTCACTTTGGCGTGTTTGCCAGCCCCTATTGTCGTTGATATACTTTTTCTTCTGATACCTTGTTCTCTATTTAAATGATCGCGCAGAAGATTATGCTGTTGGCCACGCAGCGTATCTGCAAGCGCCTCCAAATTGTGAATCCCATTCTTGGAGTCCGCGCGGTCTCCCAATTCCTTCTTTACAGATCCAGTGAGTAGTTCCAAGGCCCTTTGATAAGCGGCCTCTTGATTTTCGCCAGAGAGGACTATCAGATTTATGGCATCGGTGGGGTCTATCGCAAATGTATCTCTAAACCTCACCCGCTCGATTCTTGCTATAGCCTCATCGTCGCCAATTACCTGGTGTTCGATGAAGTAGCCGACAAAGATAGAAGGGCCTCCTGCTTCAGTCGAGTTTACTGTAATGGTCATTTCCGGCGTGAGCATTCCATACCTCTGTGTTTGGATCCTAAACTTTGCAGAATGCGGAGCGTTAGGCTCAGTTACAACAGAGAAAAATCCATATCTGCGCCCCTCATTGTCCTCAGAATTCGGCACTATTATCCCTCGCAATATTGTGCGCTGAACTTTATATGCATTCCGTAGACGAACTCCTGGGGCTAATTGCTTAAAGCAGAGGCGCAGTGGATTGTAAATAATAAGTACATGCTGATGTACACAATATTTATAAACATGTACATCATAATGTACATGAATGAAATGGAGAGCAGAAGACTAGAGGAGTTCAATCATTGGTGGGTAATGAAGAAGGTGGACCCTGAGTTGGCGCTGCCGTTCAGGCGTGACGTATACGGCAGCATAAAAGCAAGCCTGGGGAACCGGTTTATAGTCTCGCTAACGGGCCTCAGGAGGGTCGGCAAGTCAACTATAATGTACCAACTTATAAGCGACCTGCTGGATAGCGGCACGAATGCCACGGACATCCTGTTCTTCTCATTTGATGAAACGCAAGCCAAGCTCGATGACGTTTTGGATACATTCAGAGAGTTCCAAAAAAAAGATTTTAGGGAAAAGAGAGTTTACATCTTCCTTGATGAGGTACAAAAGTGCGACAATTGGGAAAATGAAGTAAAGAAGTACTATGATCTCTATCCAAAACTGAAATTTGTGATAAGCGGCTCCGAATCACTGTTCGTCAGGAAGAGATCTAAGGAAACTCTTGCCGGAAGAATATTTGAATTCGTTTTGAGCGCATTCACGTTCCCTGAATATCTCAGGTTTAACGGAGTAGGCAAGGGTGAGCTGAAGTACGAGACCAAGGTCAGGCCGCTTTTTGATAAGTTCATAGAGTATGGGGGCTTTCCGGAAACCTTCTCGCTCAAGAGCGACAGGGAGTTTGTTGAATACATAAAGGCACTTGTGGTGGACAAGATAGTTTACAAAGACATACCAAAACTCTTTAACATCGATGACCCTGATTTCCTGAGGACGATTCTTGAGTTGGTTGCAACCAACCCAGGCATGTATGTAGACTATCAGTCTCTTAGCAGACAGTTCGGCAAGGACAGAAGAGTGATAAAGAGCTATTTTGACTACTTGCGGGAGAGCTTTCTGATAAGACTTTTGGGAAATTATCGGAAAGGCAGCATGGCACAGCTGAGAAAGAAGAAGAGAGCCTACCCGTCAGATAACGCAATAACGCATCTTTATAAGCAGAACGTAGAAACCGGCTTCATTGGCAGGATGGTTGAGACCGCGGTAATAAACAAGATAAACGCGGTGTATTTCTGGAAGAACAGCGGAGAGATTGATGCCGTCCGTGAAGGCGAGCCTATTGAAGTCAAATATCAAGAATTAATAGGCCCTGAGGATTTTAAAGTATTGGTAGAGTTCATGAGGAAGTTTAAGGTGGGTGAGGCGACTATGGTGACGAAAAAAGATGAGCGTGAAGCAAGAGTTGGTATGGGCAGGATAAAATTAATATCTGCATGGAAGTTCATGTTACAATGAGCAAAGTGAGAATATGAACAAACCAAATGGAAATGGTAGGGACATGGACGAAAGTGAGAAAGCACTCCTGGGGCTTCTTGCCATGGGTCAAAAAACCCTAATCTTTTCTCTTAGACTTTGAATCCAGTCCGTATGTATCAATCTTTGCCTGTTCGAGAATGTAAGGGGCGTCTCCAATAAAACGAAGGGCTTCACGCAACAGGTGGAATCTTTCCCCCTCTTTAGGAGGCAGTCTTTCCTTTCGCTCTGGCTCGGCATGTCTTCCGAAAGTATTGGTTTTTGCTTGGTCCACTAATTTGGGAAGATCGCGTACAAAATGCACGACTTCTTTGGCAACTGTCATAAGCCTAGTTTACTCCTGAAGCATTAAAAGGAAAGTGGGCAGCGTAAGCTGACCAAGATTACAATGGGTTTTTATAAATTCGGAATAAAGCTAAATCATGCAGAAGATGAAGGTAACGCACTACCCGCTGTCGAGCGGCGCAAGGGCGATCATAGTCGTTGCGTTCATAATCAATATCATCGCCACGCTCTCCTTTGCCTATGCCTACGATGGAAGCAAGCCAAGCCTGTTGATCATACCTGGCATATTCCTCACTATATTTGCAATCCTTCTGGTGGTGCTCCGCTTCAGGTACACACTGCTGGAGAGGTACCCTTACTTGGTGAACCTGCCGGCCTTCGCCTATAGACTTGGAATACAAAAGAACCCCAAGACTGCAGGGATGGTGATAAACAGGGTATTCACAGTCCATGCGCTTGCTTCGCTTTACCTGTCGGTGCTCTACCTCATTCTCTCAACAAGCATACTTCAACAGAACGGCCAGCCTACACTACTGGAGATATTGGTGCTGGTTATAGTCTTCGTTGTGACTGTGTTCGTCCAGTACAGAAGAATTTACAGGAGCTTTGCGGTAAAAAAGTAAGCCGCATCATTGTGTTTTAATAAATCTTCTGCAGAAATAGATCTACAGGGGGTAGCCTGAAAGATAATTCTTCAGATGCGATTTTGACCAAAGCCAGGAAAGCGAAGTTCCGCAGAGAAAGCAGGAAGATAGGATTTCTCTTCTACGAGGCGCTCTACGGGCCGATAATCTTCCTAAAAGCAGTATATAGGCAGCTGATAGTGCTCGTGTCGATGTTCATCCTCGGTGCAGCAATTTTTTCCCACTATAACGGCCTCACGCCAATAAGCGCCTTGCTGGCATCGGTCTCAACCATCACAACCATAGGGCTCTACGTGCCAAACAACGTTTTCGTAGCCAACGGGAATACAAATGAGGCAATACTCCTGATAATCATGATAATAGTCTCTGTAGGCGCAGGAGCGTCCATAGTCCAGAGCACTGTGAACGTGGCCGTGGACACGGCACTCGCCAGGGGGCAGGCAAAGAAGAGACTCATATCCAAGCTCAAGAACCACGCGATAGTCTTCGGCTACACGCACCTGGGAAGGTATGTTGTGGAGAAGTTTGACGAGCTGGGCATCGACTACGTGATCATAACAAACGACAACAACGTCTATAACGACCTGCTCTCGAAGAACATACTCACAGTCTATGAGCCAGGGAACACGCGCCCCATAGCGATGCTCAAGGAAGCGGGCATAGACCGCGCATCGCTGATCGTGGTCGCGCACCATAATGACCCAGACAACATGCTTGTCATACTCAGTGCAAGGAAATTGCGCTCTGACATCAAGATAATAACCGTAGTACACGACACTCTGCTCATAGAGACCGCAAAGACTGCAGGTGCAGACGTTGTGATTCCGGCGTCCGTAACTGTAGGACACCTTCTTGCGCTGTCAGCGATAACCAAAGACCTGGTTGGAGTGGTATTCTCGGAGAAGCTGGGCACAAAGGAGATAGCCCAGTTCTCGATCTTCAGGACATCGCCACTGATAGGGAAGCACCTGGAAGAAGTCTCGAAGTATGCGACGGTCATAGGAGTCGTGAGAGGCGACTCTGTGGTCAACAACGTATTCACAAAGGATTTCAGGATCAAGCAGAACGACACGCTGCTTGTACTGGGCGACCAGAGCAACCTGGAGGAACTCGAGAAGGAAGCCAAGGCGGTTTAGCCAGACTACGGGTTTATTCCGAGCTTCTCGAGCGCAACTTTTATCAGCACCAGTATGGTAACGCCTACAACGACCACGAAAAGTCCAGTGAAGTTGACCTGAAAGATGACGAAAGCAAAGGCTATGCCCATTGCGGGCGGATGTGCACTGTCAGTTTCGAAGAGCAGGAGTGCAACGAAGAAGAGGGTCAACGCAGAAGCGGCATAGAAGCCAATCACACCTGTCAGAAGATAACCCAATTCGCCGAATATGCCCGCAATCACATATGCCTTTATCATCCTGCGTATATTAGACGCATGCGAATAGGGCATCATGAACATTATGAAGGCGCTGCCAGCAAACGAAGTGAATATTATCGCAGAGTAGCCTATGTCCTTCCTCAGGCCAACATTGAGAGTCTCGAGAACAAAGATCAGAAAGAGCAGAGAAAGGGTCGTGATAATCGTGGGCAGAAGTATGTGCTTCCTGTTGCGCTTGTGCCTCAGTCGTTTGTAAAGCGCGTGATCGAACTTCTCCGCAAATTTCATAGAATTCCCTTTGCACGGAAAAATATATATCAGTTGGAGGAATCGGCAGATACAGAAAGAGGTAATAACTTTAACCGGCTATGAATTATGATGATATGGGGGATCTGAACATAGACAAGAAGACCACAGCGTTGGTCGTCATAGACCTTCAGAAGGGCATTGCAGCAATGGACAGACAGCTAGGCCCTTATAGCGCAGGCGCGGTGATACAGAACGCAGCCAAGCTTGCAGACGCATTCAGAAAGAACAACATGCCAGTCTTCCTGGTGCATGTCGTGGCATCGGGCCCGGAAAGGCTCTCGGTAATAACGGATGAGACCTGGAGCGGCAGCAGCACGCCGCAGAAGGACTGGGCAGACATTGTTCCTGAACTGGGACCAAAGGACTCGGACATAATAATAACGAAGAAGCAGTGGGGCGCCTTCTACGGCACGGACCTGGAGCTGCAGCTGCGCAGGAGGGGCATCAAGACCATCGTCCTCTGCGGAATATCCACGAACCACGGAGTGGAGAGCACCGGGAGGTTTGCATACGAGTATGGCTTCAACCAGATCTTTGCAGAGGATGCGATGTCATCCATGGCTGCAGAGATGCACAACGCAGCAATCAACATCTCCTTCAAGAGA
>JASHTX010000082.1 GCA_030040335.1 Microcaldota archaeon | reverse complement strand
TTTTATGCAGAAAATCGAAGACAGAATAGCAAAAGACATAGAAAAATTTGACGAAAACCTGAAGATAATAGGGGAGCACGAGCTGGGACCGAAAGAGCAGGAGATCGTAAGGATGGCAGAGGACTACCGCGATGACGCAAAATCTTGGCTTGGGAAAAACGAAACGGATAACGCATTCGCAAGCATATCGTACGCTCACGGCCTGCTCGATGCGCTGCTAAAGCTCAACAGCGAAGAATGAATGATTTTATGCAGACCTTGAAGGAAGGAGCAGCAAAGATCAGGATCGCTGATGGCGTATTCTACAATCCGAAGATGAGCAAGCTCAGGGATATCTCTGTCTTGTTCCTCAGGGTGCTTGGAGGGAAGGATTCGAAGCTTCTGGACACGACCGCGGCTACGGGCGTGAGGGGCATAAGGTACGCGAAGGAAGCTGGAATGCGCTACGTTACCATGCTGGACATCAACGAGAAGGCGTACAGAAATGCGAAACGGAACGCGGCCTCGAACAAGGTCAGGGCAAGCACGCTGAACTCAAGCCTGCAAGAATTTGCGAATACATCCAGGGGCGCCTTCGATGTGATAGACATAGATCCATTCGGAAGCCCGGTACCGATGATAGACGACGCGCTCAAGGTATCGAAAGGAGGTACGCTGATGATGATAACGGCAACGGATACGGCAACGCTCTGCGGCGCAGAAGGGTCCGCGTGCCTCAGGGTCTACGGATCGCAGCCGATACACAACGAGCTTTGCCACGAGGCAGGGGTCAGGATACTGCTAAGCTTTGCTGCCAGGGAAGCGGCAAGATTCAACTTCGGCATGGAGCCCATTCTCAGCATATCAGACATGCACTACTTCAGGATATTCGTCAGGCTGACCAGAGGCTCGAAGAACGCGGTGCAGGCGATAAGAAACTCGGGATACGGTACATACTGCGGCAAATGCCACAACTTTTCATACCAAAAAGGAATTGTCGCATCAGCAAATAGCGTCTGCGGATACTGCGGAAACAAGATGCAGGCCTTCGGACCTCTCTGGCTTGGGCACCTCAAGCACGGTGACACTGTGAAGAGAATGCTCGCGCTTTCAGAAGAATATCAGCCTGGCACGCAAGCACTGCTGAGGAAGATATCAGAGGAATATGAAATTCCATTTTTCTACTCCCTCTCCAAGATAACCGCGTATCTTAAGTCTGGTTCTGTGCCCCTGGAACCAGTACTGCTGGAGCTTAACAAAAAGCACACCGCGACGAGGACTCATTTCGAGGAGAATGCGGTGAAGACAGACGCGGGAATAGCAGAAGTAGTGAGGGTCGTTAAAAACAAGTAGGAGAGGAGATGCGCATGGGGTGGGTTTGGATGGGATCCAAAACTAAGTAGCACATCTCCAACTCTAACTTAGTTTTTACTTTATTCCCAAAATTTAAATAGGTTGTTGTTTTTTTAATTTTATTTGCGATTTTTTCGGATTTATTTAAGTGGGCCTGAATAGGTCAGATCTCAACCGCGACTAGGCCTAACCACCGTGGAATTTTTAAAGCCTAGGACGTCTGCGGGCCGAGCTAGATTGCCTATGACTGCCGTTTTTCCTGTTTTACGCACGAAACCGATGCACGCCTCGACTTTCGGCAGCATGCTGCCTGACTCGAAGTAGCCTGCGTTTGCATAACTTCGCAGTTCTCTCGGGCTGGTGAGCTTCAGCATGTGCGCCCTCCTCGTCTTGAAGTTTACAAAAACACCATCGACATTGGTGAGTATGAAGAGCGCGTCGGCCTTTACCTTTGTGGCGAGCAGCGACGATGCAAGGTCCTTGTCTATCACAGCGTCCTCTGAGACCAGCCTGCCCTTCCTTCTTGCTACCGCTATTCCCCCGCCTCCGGCCGCTATCACCATATTGCCTTCAGCAAGCAGGCGGTTTATCCTGGAAAGCTCGAGGATCTTCTTGGGCTTGGGGGAAGGAACAACTCTCCTGTAGCCGTTCAGGAGATGCTTCATCACTATGCCTCTTTTCCTCTCTGCCAGAGCCGCCTCACCCTTCGTGTAGAACCTGCCTATCGGCTTGCTAGGCCTTTCGAACTCCGGATCGTTTGCGTCAACGAGGACCCTGGTAAGCACAACGGATATCCTCGCCTCCTTCTTGTACTTCATCGCAGCGTGCAGGGCGCGAACCAGCCTGCCGCCGATGCGCACCTCGGTCTCCTCCGTGAGTAGCGCGAGGCGCTTTTTCTCATGCAGCGCAAGAGCGCCTACCTGCGGACCATTACCGTGGGTTACTATTATCTGGCTTCCGTGCCTGAAAAGCTCCAAAACGCAAGCGCAAAGCTTATTAAGGGAATTAGGATTTTCAAGCGCATTTCCTCCGACGGCAATCACGTATCGCATTGGAATCTACTGACGACAAACCTTGTTTGTATTACTTGAGATAATGGGACAGAACATATAAATACCAGTTAAGGCATAATATAGAAACTGTAAGCAAAGGCTTATGCGCGGGGGCGCGGAAGGGTGGGGAAATGTCGATGGGGGAGGAACTAGAATATGGCGGGCAATTCGCCCGAACCAGGTCGGCAAGCGACGGGATGGAGTGCGCAACCGACGTAGCTGAGGACAAGGACCTTGTATACCTGATAGAGAACACCTGCATAAGGTGCAACAGGCTGATGGACAAAAGCGAAGTAAAGATACTGCCGCCCAGCTACATCCAGGAGCACGACCAGTACGTGAGCAGCGGGGTAGTCAGAAGGAGGCTGATGTGCCTTGGCTGCTACAACACGATGAAGTCTGCGACAAAGGAGAGGGTAAGGTTCGACAGGTACAGGAGCCCTAGCCGGATAGGCACATTTAGGACAGCATTGGGCAGGCTTCTGGCGCAGAGATAAAAGTGGAGCTGGCCTGACAGTTTGGCTCAGAAAATGGTCAGTCGTAGTCTAAACGTTATATGGCAGGTCAGCCTTCCACGCGTCTTGCGATAGCTTGAATCGTACTTTGCTGGCCGCTTCGGCATTGGTTTTGGCTTCGATTTCGGCTCTTTTGGCAGCGTAGTTATCTATGTAAGTATCCAAGTCATAACGGGCCGGGTCAATAACCTCCTGTGGACTTTCTCCGCGTTTTAGTTGACCTTGCACTCTCCTTCTCTGTATAAATGGAAGCTTAGCGAGCGCTTCGGCTGCGCTTTTGTTTGCAACCGCGATACCGCTGCTTATGAAAGATTCCAGGTCATTCGCCGGAGCCGTAGGATCATTATTTTTTCCAAAGCCGCGTGTGCGATATACCATCTCTAGCCCGCCACTAATCTGCCTGCCTATCGGCGAGTCTCTTTTTATCAGGTTTGACCCCTTGCCCTTTGTCTTCATAAAGACCTACTTTCCTTCAAATGATTTCGAGTGCACAACTATCATGTGATAGTTCTCCTCGAAGCCCAGCGCAGACTTGAACGCGTTAGTGTCCAAGGTTATCGTGCTGTCAGAATACGGATCGTTTATGTAGAAAGTGTCCTTGTCGTAGCCCTTTACCACAACCCAGTGCGGCATAGAATCAAGATATGAGTTAACCACGCGGGCATCTATGAGCACAATGGGTATGTGACCAGAAGAGAGCGCCTTCTTTATTGAGGCAAGAGAGATGGTACCGTGCTCCTCCTCGATTCCAGCGGCCTCGGACTTCTGCTTTATCTCGTTGAAAGATGCCGTGAGAGTGTCGAGGTTTACGTTCTCATAAACGGCCATCTTCCTCTCATAGCCTTCGTTCTTTGTGTTGCTGAATATGCCGACTCTTGCCCCGCGCTTTGCCAGCGCGTATGCAAGCCCGTACTTTGAGCCGTACCAGACGCTTCCGTTGACCGCCTCCTGCCAGATGTTGTACTCATGCTCCCTCTTGAACTTGAAGCCTGGGTTTATGTACTTAAGCACCATCATCGCGCACGCTGCAGAGCTGGTGAAGTCCTCGGTCTGCGGGTAGTGCGGAAGCTCGAGAAGAACCTTGTCCTTAAGCCTGGCAGCCTTTACCTTTGAGATCAAAGAGTGCCTTGCTTTCGGCTGCTGCTTTGCGCTCCTGCCCTTTGCCTTTCTTGTCTTTTTTGCCATATGATCCACCCGGAACTTTGGACCTGTGCAGGGGGAGAGATTTGAACTCACGCAGGCCTATGGCCAGCAGATCTTGAGTCTGCCGCGTTTGACCAAGCTCCGCCACCCCTGCACAGAATCAATTATCAGGGATATCTTATAAACTTTACAGACATTAATAGTATTAACTCCTATTTAAACGTTGACTTTAAAAACGACGGTAAATCTGGTAGCGAAAAACGTGATTTGGAGGTGAAAAACGTGGAATTCAGCAAGCTCAGCGAAGTGAAGTTTGAGATAAAAAAGGATGAAAGCAAGGGCATGAATGCCGACGTCATAGTCTACGCCACTGAACAGATGCTGGAAAAGATAAAAGGGGACAGGACACTTTCGCAAGCGATCAACGCCACAACGCTCCCCGGACTGGTCGGCAGTGTGTTGGTCATGCCTGATGGGCACGAAGGTTACGGGTTTCCTGTTGGGGGTGTGGCTGCTTTTGATGCTGAGACCGGAATAATCTCGCCTGGATCGGTCGGGTACGACATTAACTGTGGGGTGAGATTGGTAAAAACGAATCTCACTGAAGAAGAAGTAAGGCCACGCATGGGAA
>JASHTX010000008.1 GCA_030040335.1 Microcaldota archaeon | reverse complement strand
GTGGCGATCGGCGGAGCGACATCGAACATACCCAAGTCGATAATCGAACTCGCCAACGAGAAGGAAGCGACGGTCTTCGTGGACGGAGACAGGGGCGGTGAGCTGGTCATAAGGTCGCTGCTCAACGCCACGGAGATAGACTTCGTTACCAGGGCTCCTGACGGCAAGGAAGTAGAGGAGCTCACCAGAAAGGAGGTGATCAAGGCCCTGCGCAGCAAGATACCGATAGACCAGTATCTCGGGAGCGAGAGGGGCAGGAACCAGGCGAGGCAGAACGATAGGCGCGATGACAGGCACGATGAGAGACGCGATAACAGACCTGCGCCTCAGCCGATGAGGGAACAGCCACCAAGGGAGCAGCAGCCTGCACCAATGCAGCCTCCTTCGCAGCCTCAGCAGCCTTCCAGGGCCGGAGGCGACGATATGTTCGAAGAGATGAGCCAGCCGTACATAAAGGACCTGAGGAGCGAGGTCGAGGAGACCGAAAAGACAGAGCTGCAGAAGATAGAATCAGTGCGCTTTCAGCCCCAGGAGGCTCATGCGCCGAACAAACCAGTACTCGAGAGCGCGCTGCTTGCGCAGCTTGCAAACGGCCTGGTCGAGCTCTCAGGATCACTGAGAAGCAGGGTCTACGCGCCGGACGGCAACATAATCAAGGAAGTGCCTATAAGGGAACTGCTTACGACGCTTCAGGACACAAGGGGCGCATACGCGATTGTCCTTGACGGCGTGATAACCCAGAGACTTGTCGAGCTTTCGCTGGAGAGAGGGATAAAGGCCATATACGGAATAAGGGCAAACCCGATGCCCAGAAGGCACCCAGAGCTGATACTCTACACCAAGGAGCAGGGCAAGCTGGAGTGAGCCATGCCAGACTCATGTCTTGGCCTGAGGGCTGGGCTGTGATGTTAGGAGAGAGAACCTGCCCCTCAGTATCTGGATCGCAACAAAAAGAACAAAAATTCCAAACACTACATCAATCGATCCGCAGACCGTATTGCTGAACACCCCTATCTCAGCTCCAATTACGTTGGTACGGAGTGTGCATTGGCCGCCTGGATTAAGTATGCTTACAATTCCAACATACAACGCGGCAACTCCAAAGACTAACAGCAGTATAAACCATACCGCTGAAGTTATGTTCATATTACATCACAGCTCGTTGGGATTCTCCACAACAGACTCTATGCTTTTTGCGTGCAGCGCGGGCACCGCGCCCTTCCTCTCAAGGCTCCTGTACTGCGGTGTGTAGCGCATGTCGAAGTCCCTGATGCCAAGGTTTCCTGAAAGCACTCTTGTTATCAGCATCTTGCTAGGCTCTATTCCCTTTATGCAGGATCTTACTCCAGCAAGGAACTTGTCGACTCTTGTCTTTCCCCCGAGGTCTGCGATTAGCATCATGCTCTTCGGGTTGGGCAGTTCGCACACGAATACGCATTCGTTGGAAGTGCGACCATAGTCCTTGATGAGCTTGGCGAACCAGTTGATCTTTGTCTCCTCGAAGAGCTTCTCATTCTGCACCTTCAGCAGCGCCACCACCTTCGTGCTGTTCTTAGGCTTCGACTCGAAGTATGTGACTCTCTTGAGTATCTCGGTTCTGGCGAGCCTGTCGTAGGCGTAGAGCATCTGCGCCGGGCCCTGGTTGAAGACCTTGCCTATCTCGGTGAATGTGTTCCTCCCTGCATCCGAGAGGCCGAAGAGCAGGTTCTTGTAGGTATCGAATATGTCGAACTGGTCCATCAGCTTCTTGTTCATCGGAAAGAAGCCGAAGCTGCTCCAGATGCGGGTCGTGTAGGCGAGCATCCTGTACTTGCTTAGCTGCTTTTCCATTGAGTCGGTGAACTGCACCGCATCCTCGTAGCTTCTCGCCACAGCGTACATCATGAGGCTGTACTCGCCCTTCAGCCTTGCCACGAACTGCGGTATGTAGGAGTTCTCCGCTGCCTTCACTATCTCCTCATCCTTGGGTTCCTTGCCTATGAACTTGATGAATATGATGTACTCGCTGAAGCCAGTTGCGGGCAGCTCGTCCACGGCCTCGGCAAGTATGCCCCTCTTGGTTCTCAGCCTGGCCCTTTTTATGAACTCCCACTTCCAGAGCTTGTCTATGCTTATCTCCGGCACGAACTTCATGCCGTAATCGCCGACCGCCTCGTTGAAGAGTGCGTACGCGTTTATTTTTGTAGTCTTCAGGCTGTTTGCGATATCCTGCATGCTCATTCTCGCGTCGACGCTGAGTAGGCGGAGGACCTTACCCTTGAGCTCCTCCTTGTTTTTCAGCTCCAAGCCATCTCCCAAATCCTGCTAATATGGAGAAAGTAATATTCTTATTGCTTTTCAGCGCCTCAGGTGGCAACGATGATGACCTTTCTATGCACTTCCCAGCAGGCGGCCTATCAGGTAGCCGGCGAAGCCGGCCACAAGCCCTATTATCGCCATCTGCACCCCGCTCCTCCAAAGCGAACCCACCGTCTTCTTCGCTTCATAGGCGCCTATGGCGAAAAGAACCGCGCCGCTGATTATCACAGAGGCTATGGTGCCTGAAACTATGTTATTTGTAATGAAAAAGAAAGGAATCAAAGGGACTATGGAACCTATGACTGCAGACAAGCCAACAATGACGAAACCTCTCATCGGCTCGTCTTTTTCTACCGGCTGGAGATCCAGCTCGTGAGCCATCATGAACTCAATCCACGCCTTTCGATTCGACGCGATCTTGTCGGTAAGATCCTCCAGGGCCTTTCCCTTGTAGCCCCACTTCTTGAATATTGTCCTTACCTCCTCCCTCTCCAGTTTCGGCAGCTCTCTTATCTCGCGTTTTTCCCTTTCCAGTTCCCTCAGGTAATGCCTCCTCCTCGCAAGGGTTGATGTATATGCGACCGCAGCCATCGAGATCGACTCTGCGGCCAGCGCCGCGAAGCTGGCGACGTATATGATGCGCACATCAGATGTTGCTGCGCTCACTCCCAGAACTATGCCGAGTACGTTGACCAGCCCGTCCTGACATCCGAGGATGAAGTTTGACAGGCTTGTGCCCTGAAAGTGCTCCTCGTGTCCGTCTACTTGGAGAGCAGGCTTTGCCTTCGCCATAAAACCATTTATCTTTTGCATACTTAAATAGCAACATGGGCTTATTAAGTCTACTCAAAAAATCAGATTCCTCTTACTACGGGAGCGGTTGCTACAAGCATGTCGAGAGGCTGCTCAGTGGCGAGAAGGAACTGCTGATAGTCTCGCCATACGTTGATGATTACTACGCAGAGTATCTGCTGAGGCATTCTGCGAGCAAGAACGTATACATACTATCCTCATCAATGAAAAGCAGCGTGGCGAGAAAACTCAACGTGGGCAGCTTTAGGGATGCTGCCGTTTTCGCCTCTGTGCTCGCTTTCATAAACATCGCGCTTCTTTATCTTGGTTTCTTCAGCGTCTATGTCTTGCTCGCCTCATTGTTCCTTGCGGTCTTCTCCCTTGCCACATCGCTGATGGCCGGGAGGAACATTCATGTGAAGTCACCGAGGCAGTTCATCCATGCAAAGATGTATATCAGCAGTAAATCCGCAATAGAGGGCTCTGCGAACCTTACCTATGCAGGCATGCACAAGAACATCGAGCGCATAAACATCATCGAGGATCCTGAGAAGGTGAAAGTGCTCAGAAAGCAGTTCTGGAGGATGTGGAACGGCCTCTAGGAGAACGTGAGCTCTAGCGGTCCTGCATAGCTGAATTCCGGAGCCAGCACGTAAATGCTCACTATGAAGCTGTTCTCCTGATCCAGCCTGAAGGGAAGCTTCGGGTCCGAGCCGGAGAAGACGAACGGGTCGTTGACCTTTATCCCGTTCACAATGTCTCCGTACTTCAGCACCTTGTATAGCTGCACATCTCTCTTCAGCACCTGGTCCTTCTGAACGCTCAGCACGCTCGGCGCCTCTTCCAGATCAACCCTTGCGTTCTTCGATATGGCAACTATCTTCTGGATCTCGACCCTCACCATGCTTGCGTCTTTCTCGCCGAGGTTTATGCTCAATGGTCCGCTGTAAGGCAGATCCGGCACTTTTATCTTCAGTTTTAGCTCCACTCCCTCCTGATACTTCACCAATACGGGCAGTTTTGGATTGACTCCCACGAGCTTGAATGGGGCGCTGACGCTTATTCCCTCTATCTTCAGATCCGGCCTCTTCAGGTTGTCTGCAAGCAGGTCGCTCCCAGTCTTGTTCTGGAATGGTATTTTTAGTTCGAAGACGCTGCCCCTAACCTCCATCCCGTCAAGGCCGTGCGCGTCGCCCATGTACTTTATGCTTATATTTGTTATAGTGGTGGTCGTCTCCTTCTTGGCGAATCCTCTAAAGAAACCAGAAAAGTCCAGCAAATCCCCGAAGTGTTATTACAGCAGCGGCGAAATAGCAAATGCTTTTAATCTATTTAAACCTTCTTTGCCATATAATACGGGGGCAACATGATTGAGCTAAATTCCAAGGCACCGGACTTTGAGCTGGACGGATCTGACGGCAGGAGGCATACGCTGAGTGAATTCAAGGGCAAGTACCTCGTCCTTTACTTCTACCCGAAGGACGACACTCCTGGCTGTACCGTGGAGGCCTGCGGCTTCAGGGACTCCATAAGCGAGATAAAGAAACTGGGGGCAGAGGTAGTCGGCGTAAGCCATGACGGCACAGATTCGCACGGGAAGTTCAGGGACAAGTACTCGCTTAACTTCCTTCTCCTGTCAGACCCCGAAAACAAGATGATCAAGGAATATGACTCTTACGGAGACAAGGGCATCTTCGGCTTTGGAACCCTGAGGAAGACTTACATAATAGACAAGTCAGGGAAGGTCGTAAAGACGTACGAGAAGGTAAAGCCGGAGGGCCACAATCAGGAAGTGATCGATTTCCTCAAAAGTGCGGCAAAAAACTAGCCCTATGGGGTTTCGTCGTGCCGGCAGATGGGAACGAGTTCACGATGACAAAACACGCTTATTTAAAGTCAATCTATAAATACAGGGAAATTCAACCGTTATCGGGAGCTCTATTAAAATCTCGACTCCTAGAAAGGGTTGACAGTGGAAGTGTGCAATACAAAGACCAGTAATGGCTCTGGTCTGCCAGCATTCTCTTTACTCTTATCCATCTTCATTACTGTGCTGGCTACGCAATTTGTTGCCACGACCTCGGCCGCAGCTACCTGTGCCCAGGCAACCACCACGATACCTCAAACTGCCACTACGACCATAAGCCAGTGTGTTGGCATTCCGAACTTAACATTGAGCCCCAACCCTTCCACAGTTTCCTCAACTGTAGAAGCAATTGTATCAGGGCTGTCTGATTGCGATGGCACCATAATCAACATTAACGACTATATGGGCTGCACCGCAGGTGCCACCATAGCCACATTCCTCGGGAATCCGACAGGCGGAAGCGTGACATTCATAAGTCCCTACATTGAGGGCCAATACGGTTACTACGCCTGCGCAAATGGCGCCAATAGCACAATGGCGATATTGAACGTCAGCGGTGGTACGCCTACTACCACAATAAACTACTGCCTAACGTCCACGTCTTTGTCAACCACTTCTACGACCACAGCATCCACGTCAACGACAATGGGATCCACTTCGACATCTACGACTAGCTCTACTACAACCGCAAGTGGCAGTGGAAACGGCAGCGGTAGCAACGGAGGTGCCGGTGGAGGTGGAATCCCCTGCTATGCCTGCTTGAACGCAACAGGTGAAAATGTCACGGCAGGCAGTTCCCTGAGGCCTTTAACAGGCACGCAGAGCACCACGGTGCCGACTACCACGCAGCTTTCCACTTCCATCTCTACTAGCATCGCGACCACCGTTGCCACTACCTCCATAGCACCCATAACAACGACAATATCGGCAACAAATACCGAGCAGAGCGCAAACATATCCCCGATAGCCCTGCCGTTGTTTGAGACGCTAACCGGTCTGGTGGCAGCTTCGGTCGCATTTCGCTTATACGCCGCAAGGCGCAGGAAAAAGCGCTAGGGAGCACTGCGCAACATTTTTATTAGTGTACAGAGAACTCTCAACATGGTGTACCACACCTTCCAGACGATAATAATACCTGCGCTGGTCTCGTTCATCATAACGGTCGTAGGGACCAAGTTCCTCATCGAATACTTCTACAGCGCCGGCATAGTGGCCGAGGACAAGAACAAGGAAAAGCCGCTCATACTTCCCGGCAGCGGAGGCCTGGCTGTCGCGTTCGGAATAGTTGTCGGCATACTTGTGTATGCTTTCGGAGGCAGCTTCATCTACACTCCGGTGCTGAGCATCTCCAACCTGCTTGCAGTCGCGCTCTCCATAATCCTCATAGCGTTTGTCGGTTTCCTCGATGACCTCAACGTAAAAAGCAAGCGAGTCAAGAGTACGGGCATCATGGACATACGCCAGGGGCTGAAGCAGTGGCAGAAACCGCTCCTGACGCTTATCGGCGCGCTGCCTCTTGTTGCGATAAACGCGGGCGTGAGCATTGTCAACATACCGTTTATCGGCCATGTGCAGCTCGGCATACTGTATCCGTTGCTCGTCCTTCCGCTCGCAATAATCTTCGTGCCCAATGCAGTCAACCTCCTCGGGGGCTTCAACGGACTGGAGGCTACCACCTCGATCGTAGCAAGTTTCGGCTTCCTCATATACTCGATTTTCTACGGCAACTACATCGGTGCCCTTCTTTCCACAATACTTTTCGCGTCTTTGCTCGCCTTTCTTTTTTTCAATTCCTACAGGGCCAAGATACTGCCTGGCGATAGCCTTACGTATGTGATAGGCGCCACATTTGTCGCTATAATGGCGATGGGCAACGCGGAGACTTTTGGCGTAATAATCTTCATTCCCTGGATCATCGAGTTCTTCCTTCACGCGAGAAGAAAATTCAACGTCTCCGACCTCGGAATCAGGCAGAGGGACGGAACGTTCAAGGCGCCGTATGGCAAGCAGGTATACAGCCTTACACACATTGTCATGAATGCAAAAAAAGTCAGGGAGCCAGATGTTACCCTTTACCTCTCTATATTCGAGGCGATATTCGTGGTGCTTGCCCTTGTCCTTAAGCTGTACGGTTTCTTGTAGCCTGCCTTTGAATTAGCAAGGAAAACATCGCTCTTCTTTATCAGCTTCCTCCTGCCCGCGTGCGCAGCATACTTTATTGCCTTGTTGGCAATTGTCTCAGTGAGCCTCTCGAGTTCCTGCTCAAGATTCAGTACCGCATCCTCTGTTACCCGCTCCGCGCCTGCTTCCCTTATGAACTGCTCAACATCATAAAGACTAAACGCTCTCTCCCCCAATCAAGCACCTAAAAGTTGCAGTAGCTATTCACCAGATTAGCTTTAAAAAGGGTGACAGGTTTGGCGAGTAGTGGCATTCACTTGTAGCGGAGAAGCGCGGCTATGCCCTGGAAACCCATCATGAACTCCTTGCCGAGCGGGCTATCATCAGAGACGAAGATTGTGTCGACTCCCTTCTTGTCCGCCATGTCCAGCATCTCCTCGATGACGTCCTGTTTCTCCACTGGTGTCAGTGTGCCGCCGTCATCGTGCTTGGTCTGCTGGTCCTTTCCCTTCTCTATCCTCACCAGCGTCTGGTTGCACGCGCTGCACTTGTAGGTGATTCTGTGAAGCTCCAGGTCCTTGTTTATTATCAGGGCGTCCGCCTGGCCCCTATCAAGCGCATCTCGGGCCTTTTCATATCCATATACGGCGAGCCCTCCTGAGGATATCTCCTTCATGAAGCGCTCGAGCACCTTCCGCTCCTGCGCGGCCTCCTGCTCCTTGAGCAGGTCGCTCGCCTTGTCGAGCAGCTCGTTGAGTCCCGTCTCGTCTGTGTAGCCGGTGTCGAAGACGCCAAGCACTTTTACCTGATAATTGAGTTTTCCGCTCTTGACAAAATACTCCTTCATCGGGCCTGGCCCTCCGACCAAAAGCCCCTTCAGCTTGAATTCGTTCTGGATAAAGACCTCGTTCACGCCATCTGCTATCTGCGTATAATACGCCCCTATATCCTCTTCCCGTGCGCGCTTGAACCTGTCTGCGCTCTGCCCCCCTTTCTTCATCTTCGCGTGTGCCATCGAATGGAAGCGCTTTATGACGTGTATCTGCGAGCCCTTCAGCGTCGCGACTGTAGCCTCCCTTCCGTCCAGAACGACCAGCACGTAAGTGTCCTTGGTCTCAACCATTTCCTCTATGGGATCGAGGAGGAATGTGGAATCGCACCTGTAGATGTTGACCTTGAGAGGCTGAACGGGTTCCATCGAAAAGAGCTCTATCTCAGTCTTGCCCGGGTCGTTTGAGGTGTTGCCCGCAAAGACCACCAGGCCGTTCTTCGGAGTCTCCCTGAAGAGCTTGAGGTACTGAAGTATCTTGTCTATCGCCCCAAGGACGTTGGTCCTGGTCTGCTTGGACTTTATGTTTGACGAGGTGCTATACTCGTTTCTCAGCCTGCTTATCTCCTCGCTCAGCTGGTAGCCGGCTGGTATGTAGACGCTGATGAGCTGCGTTCCGGAGCCCCTGACTGACTTGAGCCTCTTGATCTCCCTCAGCAGCATGTATTCCTTTTTCATAATATCTTTTGATCTTTCATACAATTTATGCCTTGCGCAAGACAGCGTGCTACTTGCCTATGACGGTCTTGCCCATGTAGGGAACCAAGGCATCAGGAACAGTTATCGTGCCGTCAGCGTTGACGTAATTCTCTACTATGGCGACTATCACCCTGTTCGTCGCTATCGCCGTGGAGTTGAGCGTGTGTACGTATTCCTTGCCCTCAGGGTCTTCGTACCTTGTGTCCAGCCTCCTTGACTGCCAGTCTGTGCAGTTCGAGCACGAGACCATCTCCCTGTACTTGCCCTGCTCCGGAAGCCATGCCTCGAGGTCGTATTTCTTTGCTGCGACGCTTCCTATGTCGCCGGTGCAGACGTTCATCACCCTGTACGGAATCTTCATCTTCTTGAAGAGCTCCTCCGCGTTTGCTATCAGTTCCTCGTGCATCTTCCAAGAGTCCTCTTTCCTGCTGAAGATGAACTGCTCCACTTTGTAGAAGTGGTGGACGCGGAATATGCCTTTGCTGTCCTTGCCATGAGCTCCCGCCTCCCTCCTGAAACACGGGCTTACGCCCATGTACTTTCTCGGCAGTTCCCTGACCGCCATCATCTGGTTTGCGTGCATTGCCGCAATCGGATGCTCTGACGTCGCTATCATGAAAAGGTCGTCCCCGATCTTCTCCAGATCCTTCTTCACCTGAGCTTCGCTCGGGTCAGCTGCCTTGTAGAGCATGTCCTCAAAGTCTCCGAAAGACGTGACGCCCTTGTAGTACTCCCTTTTCATCAGCAGCGGAGGCGCGATTAGCATGTACTTTTTCTTGATCAGCTCGTCTATCGCAAACCTGATCAGCGACTGTTCGAGAAGCGCAATGTCTCCCTTTAGGTAGAAGAACCTCGCGCCAGCGACCTTCGACGCCTGCTCTATGTCTATCAGGCCCAGCCTGGTGAGTATCTCCTCATGTCCAGCTCCCGCTTTCTTCTTGGTCTCGCCCCACTTCCTCACTTCCACGTTCTGCTCGTCTGTTATCCCGTACGGCACGCTTTCATGGAGTGTGTTGGGAAGGTTCCAGACAAGCTTCTGCAGCCTTGCATCATCTGCCTGCGTTGCCTTCTCGAGCTCGTCCATCCTTGTCTTGACATCCGCCAGTCTCGCGAGAAGTCTCTTTTCAGGCTCATTGCCCGCCTTCTTTGCTACGCTGATCTGCTCGCTGCCCTTGTTTCGCTCTTCCCTCAGTTTCTGCAGCTCCAGGTTGGCCTTTCTCAGCCTGCCGTCAAGATCCAGGAGCTCTTCGAGCGGATAATCGCTGTGCCTCTGCTTCAGCGATTTCCTTATCGCCTCCTCGTTGTCCCTGACGTATTTTGCTGTAAGCATGTGTTCACTTATCAGTGAGAATATCAAGCTTAAAACTCTTTCAACTCCTCAAGCTTAACGCCGAGCTTCGGCTCTATCCTGTCGTTGTCCATGAAGGGTTTCTCCTCCCCGTTCTCCACGACCACGAATTTTGTCGTCTTGGTCGGGAACTTTTTGTTCGCAAGCGCATATGTGATTATCTCTTTCTTCTCATACGTCCGGTTGTCCTTCCAGCTCTTTACTACAAACATTTCGTCCTCGAAGTCTATGACGTTCGCAGTTATCCTCTTAACGCCGAGCCTCCTCAGCGCCTCGGTCCTGTGGTGACCGTCGTTTATCAGGTATCCTGTCTTCCCGTGCTTCTTCAGGCTCGTCACTGCGATCGGCCTGAGCTGATATCCGTCTTCCTTTATCTGCTCCATCAGCTCGAGCACGTGCTCTTCCCTGTATTCTTCATGCGGCACTAGCAATGCTAGGTCTATTTTCTCTATCTTCATAAAACCACTCAGCATAATGGGAAAGGAAAAGTGACACGGCTGGAGTTGTTCTCTTGGCGAGACAATCTACACGGCCTGTGATTGGTACACATCACTCACTACTTTGGAATAGCTAGCACTCAACAATATTTAAGTCTTGTGTGCGGCAATGTAACTCTCTGGCCACGCGATGCCAGACGCTTTCGCTATCTCAGTTCATCCATGCTTACTGATAGCTCAGGCTCCAGTTCAGCGTTGTCCATGAAGGGTTTCTCTTCCCCGTTCTGTATGACTACGTGCTTGGTCGTCTTGGGCGGGAACTTCTTGTCCTGCACCGCGTATGAGATGAGCGTGTGCTTATCAAAAGTCGTGTTGTCCCTCCAACTCTTCACTACGAAAGCCTCGCTCTCGAAATCTATAACATTGGCCACTACCTTACTCATGCCCAGCCTCCTAAGCGCCTCTGCCCTGTGGTGGCCGTCGTGTATGAGGTAGCCCGCCCTACCGTGCTTCTCAAGGTTTGATACCACGATGGGCCTGAGCTGGCAGCCTTTTTCCTTCATCGCTTCAATCAGCGCGAGCACACGCTCCTCGCTGCACTCCTCATGCGACACAAGCAGCCTCAGGTCTATCTTCTCTATGCTCATGATACCACAATTTGCCGTGAAGGAAAAGAAACATTAGCGAGATTGTCCTTTCTGAAGTAGGACTCGCATAGACGCTGATTGGCGCACGCCAGGCAGCGAAATGCCATGAATAGATATGGCTTAATAATATTAAATTCTTCTGTCTAGCATGCAGGGGTGGCAGAGCTTGGCCAAATGCGGCGGGCTTAGGACCCGTTCCCTTTGTGGGTGCGAGAGTTCAAATCTCTCCCCCTGCACCTAGAGGTCCTCGTCCCTAAATAGTTTTATATCTTGTTTTCTTACTCTTCAACATGGACAAGACCGCCATAAGCGTAGTGATCCCCGCCCTCAATGAGGAAAAGTATATAGGGAATACGCTGCGGACCTTGATGAAACAGCGCTTCAAGAACTTCGAGACGATAGTTGTTGACAACCGGAGCACGGACAGGACCGGCAAGATCGCCAGGAGTTTCTCCGGAGTGAAGGTGGTGCTGGAAAAGAAGCGCGGGATAGCGTCTGCTAGGAATGCGGGCGCGAAGGTCGCGCGTGGCGATGTGATACTCTTCCTTGATGCCGACACCAGGCCATCCGAGGAATTGCTGCAGCACTACCACAGGGCTTTCAGGAACCCGCGGGTTGTGGCAGCAACCGGCCCAGTGTATCCGCTCGAGAGGGTAAGGAAGCGTGTCAAGCTCGGCTACGAGATAGTCTCGGTGCTTTTTGTGAAGTCATCAATAGCGCTGGGCCAGCCTTCGATAGTAGGCCTCAACTTCGCGGTCCGCAGGAGCGCTTTCGAACGTGTCGGTCGATTCAACGAGAAGCTGGCTACATACGAGGACTACGACCTCTCGCGCAGGCTGAAGAAGGCAGGCAAGATCGTCTTCCTCGACAACGCGGTCGTGCATTCGAGCGCGAGGCGCGTAAAAGCCTGGGGGTTAACCATCTTCTTCCTCTACCATGCCGGGAACATGCTCAAGTACGGCCTTTTCAGGAGGCCTAACAAGAACTACGAGCCGGTGAGGTAGCAAGCATTATAAGCTTTGCTGGCAATTATCTACTGAATTATCTGTCAGTTTTACTGACGTAATCTACTATCTCTAGCAGATCACATGGAATATACGAAGTTCGAGAAAGCGAGAATAATCGGCGCGAGGTCTCTGCAGCTTGCATACGGCGCGCCTCCTCTCATAAAGGTACCAGAGGGCGTTTCCGATCCACTTGCCCTTGCAGAACTGGAATTCAAGGAGGACGTAATACCGATAGTTGTCATAAAGGGCAAGGTGCAGAAATGAATTCCGATTATGACGTGATCGTGGCGGGTGCCGGCGTCGCCGGTGCGCTTGCCGCTATTTCTGCCGCAAAAGGCGGCGCAAAGGTCGTTCTATTCGATAGGAACGACGCGCAGGAAGCTGGAAAGAAGACCAACTGGGGATGGGTCTGCGGCGACGCAGTCGCGAAGGCTCACGTGGAGTTCATCGCAAAGCATACAGGCATTAAGCTTTCAACTCCGGAGCTCGACCAAGCCGTTGACGGCGTCTACGTGATGAGCCCAGACATGAAGAACAAGTTCCTCTTCGAGGGCACCGGCTACACACTGGATCGTCCTAAATACGCAAGGAAGATGGTCAAGGAAGCTGTGAAGCAGGGCGTTGACTACAGGCCGCGCCACGAGGTCGAGGGGCCGGTTGTCAATGGCGAAGAGATCGTCGGGGTATTCGGGAAGGACGAGAAGTCGCAGCACTTCGAGATAAAGGGAAAGATAGTCATTGACGGTCTCGGGATGGCGAGCACTCTGCGCAGGAGGCTTCCTCCTAACGATTTTGTTGAGAAGGACGTGAAGACCGAGGACATAGAGTCTACGGGCAGGTACATAGCAAAGTTCGACCTGGTAAAAGAGAATCTTGATTACTACGACCCGAAAAATGCGCTGATACACCTGAACCAGCTGATGGCCCCTGGCGGTTATGGCTGGGTCTTTCCGAAGACTGGAGGCAGGGTCAACATAGGTATTGGAATTGAGAAGAAGAGCCTCGATAAGAGAAACGAGAAGCTTAACAAGAAGGACACGCTCCACAAGCTGATAGACGAGTATGTCGAGTGGAACCCTGTGCTGAAGAACATGAACGTGGACGAGACCGACCACAACGGAAAGGGATACTGGTCTGTGGCTGTGAGGAGGCAGTTCGACAGCCTCGTATACAAGAATTACATGGGTGCCGGAGACACGATGGCGATGCCAAACCCGATAAGCGCAGGAGGAATAGGACCGGCGATGGTCGCAGGCATACTGGCAGGCGAGGTTGCTGCTGAGGCAATAGCGGCAAAGAACACGAGCATGGACTTCCTGTGGAAATACAACCTGAGGTTCAACGAGGAATACGGAAACAAGACTGCAGGCCTGGAGGTCTTCAGGGTCTATTTGCAGTCGCTTAACAACGCGCAGATAGACTACGGCATGAGCCACTTCTTGACAAAGGAGGAGACAGTTGCGATGAGCTACGGCCTCGTGCCCGAAATAACTCTCGCAAGCACGTTCAACAAGGTGCTGAGCGGCATCTCAAACGTCTCCGCTTTCAAGAACCTGCTCTTCGCTCACAGCAAGATGAAGAAGCTGCTCCATCTCTACAAGAGCTATCCGAAGGACGTGAACGGTTTCAGGGCGTGGAGGGAGTCAGTGAATAACGAGATGCAGGATGTGAAGCAGAGATTCCCGGTCAATCCTGTCTGATTATCTCAGACACCGTCCCAGCGAACCTGCTCTCCAGATCGTAGACCTTAGATCTCTCGAAAGAAAAGACATCGTTCTTGAAAAGCGGAAGATATCCTTTTGTCTCATCGCTTATCGGGCTTCCTATCACCAGCTCGTTAAAAGACGGCGCAACGACCAGCTTCGTAAGTCTGTTGTACTTATCATACTTCTTTCCCATGTTCCTCCCGATTCCTGAAACTAGCCACACCTTCTCCACCCTGTCCCCTCTTCTCATCGCGTAGTGACCGTGGCCCACGACGACATATCTGTGCATCATGGCCTGCTCTGACGGCCAGGCGTTTCCGTGGGTGAGCGCCGTGTCACCTACGAATACCTCCTTCTGAACCTGCATCTCGAAGCCGATGTTCTTGAGTATGCGCTGCAGGTTGCCGTCGTGATTTCCCTTCACTATGCTTATCTCCACGTCCGCGAGCAAACCGAAAAACGAGCGCAGCTCCTTGTATTCCTCAAAACTCGGAGATGTCACGCTCTCCTTTATGTCTCCGAGCATCACGATCTTCCTTGCGCCGGTCTTCCTGTATAGGTCAAGTAGCCTGGCCGCAAGCCTTTCCGTCGCCCCCTGAAAGTATATGCCTGAATGCTTGAACCTTATGCTCAGGCCTATGTGGAGGTCTCCGACCACAAGTGTTTTTTCCTTTTTTATCAGCAGGGCCGGTGCGCCGCGGACAAAAGAGAGGAGCATAAGTAAATCTCGCAATCAGATTTATTATCCTTGACTGCCAGATAATAGCGCTTGGCATGGCAGAATCCTACAAGATAGCGAGGCTTTACGGAATAGACATAGAGGTCCACTGGACGCTCATCCTCCTGATCTTCTTCACCTACCTGATAAGCGTATACTACAGCAGCCCGATCTTCATCCTGATAGTCTTGCTCTTCGTCTGCGTGCTGATACACGAGCTTTCACATTCCGTTGTCGCGCTGAAGAACAACGTCGGAGTAAGGCGGATCATACTCATGCCGCTGGGCGGCGCATCGATCATAGACCAGCTGGATATGCATCCCAAGGTCGAGTTCAACATCGCAGTTGCGGGCCCGTTGATGAGCCTGCTCCTGGCTGCGATCTTCGGCCTGCTTGTGACTCTGGCGCCGGAAGGCGCGCTGACATACCTGCTCCAGTTCCTCTTCCTCATGAACCTCCTTCTCGGGGCTTTCAACCTGCTTCCCGCGTTCCCGACCGACGGAGGCCGGGTGCTGAGGAGCTACCTCGAGAGACGGTACGACTCCTACAAGGCAACGATGCTGACCATAAAGGCGAGCAACTACGTGATGGGGCTGCTGGTGTTGGGAACGATCGTCTATGTAGTCGTGGTGCTCCCCGCAAGCGTATCGGTGGCGTACAAGGAGTTCGTTTTCCTCTGGACCATGCTCATCATCCTCTTCCTCTTCGAAGGCGCGCAGGCTGAGAAGCAGCTGATAGGCCTGAAGCGCGACGCTGCGGGAGTGAGCCTCAGGGACGTTGTCAGCAGGCACTTCAGCTTCGTGGACTCCGGGAGGAAACTGCATGAGCTCTACGGGATAATGAAGAAGACAAAGAAGCACCTCTTCATAACAAGGGTCGGCAGGGACTACGCGTTCGTAAACCTGCTCGGTAGGGCCAAGCTGCAGGAGGACAGCACGGTAAGCGACGTCGCAAGGCCGATACCCTCTGTCGACGTGAAGACGAACCTCGTCGATGCACTGGAGATGCTCGAGAGCGGCGAGACCGGCATAGCCGCGATAACCAGCAATGGAAAGCTCGCGGGCGTGGTGACGCTCTCCCACCTGCAGACATTCCTCTCGCTGCACGTCCTAAAGAAGAGAAAGGAAAGCGCTTCTTAGAGAAAGATCTCGGGTAGTGGCGGTTTACGCAAGACGGGATAACATTTTTAAGATGTTACTCTAAAAGGATACTGCGACCAGGTGTATTCTTGCTCTACCTTAAGGAGTTGAGCGTAGACAGATTCAAGTCTTTCAAGCACGTGAACGTACTTTTCAACAAGGGCTTCAACTGCGTGGTTGGACCTAACGGGAGCGGGAAGAGCAACATAATAGATGCTCTGCTCTTTTCCCTTGGCGAGAGCTCGCTGCACAGGCTCCGTGTCAGGAGACTCGACGAGCTGATACACGCCGCTCCTGGGAAACGCCCAACGAACCTCTCCAAAGCGCACGTCAAGATCGATTTCGACGGAGACGAGAAGATAGAGGTGACGAGAGGCGTCAGGGCCGACGGCAAGACGGTCTACAGGCTGAACGGCAAGAGGATGACGAAGCAGGAAGTGCTCGAGGTGCTGAAGAAGCACAGGGTGCACATTGACGAGACCAGCACGATAACGCAGGGCGAGATCAACAGGCTGATAGACCTCAATCCGAAGCAGAGGAGGGAGCTCATAGACCTCGCGGCAGGCATAAAGGAGTTCGAGTACAAGAAGCAGGAGGCGCTGCAGGAGCTGGAGAAGGTGTCTGCGAAGGTAAGCGAGTCTCAGGCGATACTAAACGAGAGGATCGGATTCCTAAAGAGCCTGGAGAAGGAGAAGGAGCAGGCCGAGAGCTACCTGGCCAAGAGCAAGAAGCTGAAGACGTTGAACTACAGCATTCTCGCGACGAAGAAGAAGGCGATAGAGGTTGCGCTTGTCTCATATGACAAGGAGCTCGGCACTCTGGAAGAGAAGAAGAAAGGATATGAGTCAAAGCTCGCAGAGACCGCGAAGAAAGCGTCATCGCTCGAAGAGGAGAGGCAGAAACTGACAAAGGTACTTACCGAATTCACCACCGCGCTGGGTGACATAAGCAACAGGCAGAACCAGATCAACAGCGAGCTGAGTGCGCTCGAAGTTAGGATAACGAGCAACAAGGGTTTCCTTGAGGAGGCGAAGACGGCCACAGATGCTGCGAAAGAGGAATTGAAGAGCAAGGCCGAGAAGATAAAGAGCAATGCCGCAGAGATCGCATCGCTCAAGAGCAGGATAAGCGGACTGGCTGCAACTGAGAAAAAACTCGGAGCGTTCGATGAAAGCGACGAGACAGAGGCGGCTAAGACGATGAATGAGCTTGGCAAGGAGATCGAAACACTTGAACAAAAGGTGAAGAAGAACGCCGCAGAGCTTTCCGAGCTGAAGGCAAATGAAGCATCGCTGATGCTCCAGAAGGAGAGCAACGCTGACAAGATGTCCGGAATTGAGCAGGAGCTTGCCGCTGACAAGAAATCGCTTGCGGGCTCTAAGGAAGAGGGCGCATCTTTGAAAGAGAGGAATGCCAGGCTGGCTTCTGAACAGGTAGAGCTGCAGAAGCAGCTCACAGAAACCAGAGAGAGGCTGGGCAAGGTCGACGGCGAGATAATCGAGATCAAAGAGCAGCGCGCCGCGGTCAGGTCCCGCGAGGGCATGCTGCTTGATAGGCTGAGAAGCAATTTCTCCGCCCGTGACGGATTCTACGGCACTGCCGCAGAGTTGTGCACCTATCCTGGTCAGTATTCAGAGGCGATAGAAGCGGCAGCAGGATCGCGTTTTAACTACCTTGTCGTTGACTCTATAGATGTCGCAAACTCAATGATACAATACCTCAGGAAGAGCAACCTGGGGCGCGCAACCTTCATACCTTTGCAGGAGTTGAACGTTGGAGAAGAGAGGAACGAGAAGGGACTGAAGGCGGTTACTGATCTGCTCAAGTTCGAGAGCAAGTTCGGCGATGTTTTTGCCTACATATTCAGCGACACATACCTCATCGACAGCGTCGATGACGCGAAAAGGCTGGGAGTTGGGAGGCACAGGTATGTGACAGTCTCTGGCGAAACCGTCGAGAAGTCCGGAGTGCTCTCCGGCGGTTCCAGGGCGAAGGGAGTCTCGATCGCAACTCTCGAAAAGAGGCTCAAGGAACTTGAAAAGGAACAGAGGGAGCTGAACGCCCTCGTCCTCTCGCTCGGTGACAAGCAGTTCGAATCCAGGAAGGAGTCTGCCGCAGCGGAGATGCGGTTCGCAACGCTCAACTCGACAGCCACGAGCTACGAGTCTGGAATTGCGAAGAAGCAAGCGGCGCTTGCCTCGCTGGAGAAGGAAGCAAAGGGCGTGCTGAAACAGCTGGAGGAAACAATGGATGGCGTTTCATCTTTGGAGAAGGAGAACGCAGACGGCGAGAGCGCACTCGCTGAGAAAAGGGCCAGGCTCAAGGGCGTCTACGAGAAGACGAGGAAGGAGATAGCACACGTCGCGAAACTCGGAGTAAAGACCGAGCATCTTGAGGAGCTGGAGAAACTGAGGAAAGAAGTGAAGGAGCTTGAGATCAAGAGCGCTGAGAAGCAGCAGGAGAACAAGATGCTTGGAGAGAACACCGAGACACTAGACAAAACGGTAAAGGAGAAGGGCGCTTTCATAGAGAAGACGCAGAGGGAGATAAATACTGACTTGAAGAGGCGCGCGGAACTTGAGGAATCAAAAGCAAAGATAGATCAGGAGATAAAGAGCAGCGGCAAATCAAACGAGAAGAGGTATAAGCGTGTTGAGGAGATCGGGGCCGAGATGCAGAAACTTGCGCAGGAGCAGGGAACTGCCGGCGCAAGCGCAGAGAACCTCGCAAGGCAGATGGAAGAGACGAGGCTGAGGAAAGGGCAGCAGGAGGTGAGGCTCAACGACATCACCGCGGAACTCGCCGCGTACGGAAACGCCGAGCAGGAAGTGATAAACCAGGATGTTGAGACCATGGAGAAGGATGCGAGCCTGCTTGGATCACAGATTGCAGAACTGGGCAACGTGAACCTCAAGGCCCCGGAAGTCTACGAGGAGAAGGTGAAGAGCGTCAGCGAGGCCACGGAAAAGGTCAACACCCTGGAAGCAGAGAAGCACGCGGTGCTCTCTATGATAGAGGAGATAGATTCTAAGAAGCTCAACTCATTCATAACTACATACAGCGAGGTGAACAAGAACTTCTCCAAACTGTACAACTACATCTTCCCTGGCAGGGCCTACATAGAGCTGGAAGACCAGGACAACCCGCTCGCAGGCGGGCTTGACGTGAAGATCGAGGATGGCAAGAGCTTCAAGCGCATCAACCTGCTCTCCGGAGGCCAGAAGTCTCTCATATCTCTAATGCTCATATTCTCGATACACATGTGCAAACCCTCGTCACTCTACCTCTTCGACGAGATAGACAGCGCGCTCGACAAGGAGAATTCGAAGAAGCTCTCGCAGCTGATAAAGGAGATGGCCAAGGACGCGCAGTTCATAGTCGTCAGCCACAACGACTCGCTGATAGTCAACGCCGATGCAGCCCTGGGAGTAATGAGATCACAGGAGGAGTCCAAGGTAGTGGGGATAGAAATATCAAGCATAAGGAACAAATAATAGCAGCTGATTCCTTGGCTGAAAAAAAGAAAAAGCAGGAGCCGCAGGTCTCATGGCTTCTCTATGCGCTTCTTGCAATTCTCATAATCTTGTACGCGTTTGACAACAACATATTGCTCGGGGCGCTTGCTCTTATCCTGATACTCGCAATCGTCGCGCTCGAACTGAAGTACAGCATAAAGGCCGAGGGGATGAAGAAAAGCTTCATCGACATTGTCGGGGCGGTCGCAGCCGCGATCATCGTCTGGATCCTTCTTGTCATCTTCCTGCAGACCAGCGCACCAGTCGACGCGGTCTCGAGCTGCAGCATGCTGCCGGCGCTGCACAGGGGCGACCTGGTCGTGCTCCACGGCCTCGGCAATATGCCCGAGTTCCTTTCCAGCCACGATGTGCCTGTATTCAACGTAAGCCAGCAGGCATTCGACCAGATGCAGAGCAACATGCCCGACGAGTTTCTCGCGTTCTACGCCTACTTCAACGGCAACAAGTCGCTGATATCCTACACCATACCAAGCGGCGCCAAATACGCTGTCGGGCTCTACAGCACGTCCTGCCTCTCCAGCGAGGAGTATCAGGGCCAGGCCAGCAGGCTGGCGCAATGCTACGTTCCCATTCAGGACCAGCGCTCCAACCTGATCCAGTACAATTACTCGATAGGCACGCTGACCACAAGCGGAGTCGGCAGCGTACCTGCCCTTTACACGTCGCAGATCACCGTCGGAAACAGGACCATAAGCGAGAATTACAGCGATCCCATAATCGTCTACGAGACCACAAGCATGGACACGTTCAGCGGAAGCATAATACACAGGCTCTACGCGGTGCTCAACGTCAGCGGCAGTTACTACTTCCTGACCAAGGGCGACAACAACCAGGCGCTGGACATGGAGTTCGGCAACTATCCCGCAAACCAGAGCAGCGTGCTCGGATACGTGGTTGCAGACATACCCGTGGTTGGCTATGTAAAGCTGCTGCTAAGCGGCCAGCTGCTGACACCTGCCGGTTGCAATGAGACTCTGCAGAACTAGCCAATGCCCCATAAAATTATGGTTTCCAGTTTCCAAATCTTAAGGAAACGAATATAAATGTGGATTGGGAGTTGTATACGGGTACTTGAGTGAATAATGGGCCACACCTTCTAGTGTTCGGAATAATCACGGTCTTCCTTCTCGCTTCGGTCTTCGAAGCCACAACGCAGACATGTCCTGAGACAACAGTCTACCTAAACAACAACTACGCCTGCGGATCCTGGACTGTAAGTGTTCCAGGATTCGGTAACACACCGACTGCCAGCGACGTGTCCTTTGCGATCATCAACGCATACTATAACGGAATTCTGACCAACACGACCGAAGTCTGGCCCGGAAACACCGTGACCTTTTCGCAACCGTCGAGCCAGCTTTCTGTGACCGTTTCCCAGACCTATGTTGTTCCATCATGTGAGGTGACTGGCTTCCCAAGCATAGGCGCATCTGTTTCAGGACTAAGCAACGTAGGTTGCACGGTCACTAGTGCATCTCCTGCATCTTGTACCGTAACAGGATTGTCAGGCGTTACCGCAGCTCCTACAGGTCTGAACAATCTGGTATGCACTGTAAGTGGCGGTTCATCCGCATTTTCATGCACTATAACAGGAGTGTCAAGCATAGCTACGAATATTACGGGGACTGACAACGTTGGATGCACTGTAAATACGGCGACATCTCCGGCCACATGCACCGTAACAGGGTTGTCTGGCGTGACCGCCACACCCACCGGCGAAAGCAGTGTCGGATGCACCATAAATTACGACGGATCCACGGTTTCCGCATCACAAAGCTGGGCATCGGTCGCACTAAGCGTAAGCACCAGCAGCAGTTCTGCATCCCCTGTCCTGACTGTCAATGCTTCTGATTCCAGCGATCAATACGTCAGAGACTGGGAGCTCTTCAGTTCGTATCCCGGCCATTACGTATCGAGCGGTTCCTACGCCAACGCAACACCCTTCTATTCGACAATAGAGGGTTCAAGCGGCTCGGTCAAAGTGACCTTGCCTTCCGCGAGCGGCACTTACTACTTTGCGATAACCCAGAGCGGCGGATCCTCATATGGCACCTACTCTGGATCCGTAAGCACCAGCACCGGCGGCTTTGCTTTCTCGGGGCTCGATGTTAATCACATTCTTGAGATATCGGTCTCAGACGGCGCTATCACCGGAGTGCAGGTGATCTCGGTTGCCGCGACCACTACTGTCACACCGTCTTTCTCAGTTACAGCCTCTGATTCAAGCGATCAGTCAGCAAGAACATGGAGCATCTTCAACGTATACCCGGGATCCTACGTATCAGGCAGCACCTACTCTTCGGCGTCACCTGCTTACCAATACACGGAGTCTTCTGGAGGCACAATAACGATACCTGTGTCCGGCTCCGGCTCTGCCATCTACTACTTCGCAATAACACCGAGCAGCGGATCTCCATACTATGGCTCGTATTCCGGAACCGTGACCGGATCAAACGGCGATACCTACTCGTTCACGGGACTCGATGAGTATTACGTGATAGAGGTGACTGTCTCCAACGGCGCTGTGACCAGCGTCATACCGATATCCGCGTTTACCCAGTCGAGATCGGTCAACGCTTTCACAATCACGGCGTCTGATCCCAGCGACTCTTATGCGAGATACTGGGAAGCGTTCAGCGCATACCCAGGCCCGTATAAATCCGACGGCGCTTACTCTGACGCCACGCCATTCTACCAGACCATAGAGTCGTCCGGAGGCAACTTTAGCGTACTTATGCCTTATACGACCGGCACGTTCTACTTCGCCATAACGCAGAGCGGCGGTTCATCGTACGGCACATATTCCGGAACTCTGAGTGCGCAGAATGGAGACTTTCCGTTTTCGGGCTTGGACGCCAAGGACGTTCTTGAACTATCCTTCTCCAATGGTTTCCTGACAGACATGGGCGTAGTGTCCGTCGGCTCAGGCGCAGGTGTAACGACCTCAAGCACGACTCTGACAACGACTGTCGTTCCTCAGTCAACAATCTGCGTCGCAGCTCCGGGTTACCTATGCTCCAATCCTGTCATTAACAGCATCGGCAATCTTTCAGTCACGATAGGCCAGAGCACTGGTGCTAGCATATACAATGTTGCCTTGGCATGTGCATCAACCACCCTGCCCAACGGCCTTCCAGATCCCGCAGGCTCTCTTGTCTACCTCTCATCCTCTGGTTCAGCTACCGGTACGGTTTCAAACAGCGCTGGTAGCGGTGCTCTCGCACTTAGCAGCGGCCAGACAATATCTGTGAGCGGACTAAAATGCTTCGATGACAACGGCCTGCCACTGTCGACCAACTATGCGTTTACAGGTTATCTCTGGATGAACTACACGGTGCAAAGCGGCAGCCCCACAGGCGCGGGCGGCAGCAACCCTCTGTACACGGTCAGAATCGCTGCACTGTCACTACCTGGTTCCTCATCCACAACAGTGACCACTACAGGGACAACCAGTATCGCTCCCGGCGCATCACAGCTCCTCGTAACTGACTATGACGCAAATTCCGCCTCTACGCTGATAGCTGTCGGAAATAACCAGGACAACAGCGTTTCGCAGCAAATATTCTCAGATAACCCCGCACTGGCATCCAGCTTTGGCCCCAGTTCGGTAGTGGTTCAGGCTTTCGGAACAAACCGAATACTGGTCGCAGGCTACACCCAAAACGAGACCCTCCAAGCCGCGCAGGAGTTCGTACTTGCGCTGCAGAGCGCAGGCGCCAGGTGCGGTCCGCTCAGCTTCGACAATGTACCTATACTCAACGCCTATGGGGCACCTGTAGCCCAGGTTGTCATCGGCTCGCATGCAACATCTGCCGACATAGAGGCGGCAGACATGATAGCATCTGTAATAGCCAACTACTCATACGGCTGCACAGCAACTTCGACAGTCACAACCACTCCCACAACGTTCTTTACGACGCAAACAACAACCATACCATCCAACTTCCAGACCTTCGTGCTCAACCTTCAGCCTGGCTGGAACCTCTTCTCCATACCTCTCCAGTACGCAGTCGAGCTTAACGGAACCTGCAGCAGCAGCAACATTGTCAGCCCGGTATGGCAGCTTGCGAACGGCCAGTACCAGAAGGCCAACTTCCTTTACGGAGGCGAGGGATACTGGGTCGATGTTAGCAGCGCGTGCTCTGCCGTGCTGAGCGGCCCCGCGCTCTCGCTCTCGCAATTCCCTTCACTAGCTCCAGGCTGGAACATGGTCGGAGCGCCAGCATCTGCGACTTCGTTCAACAGCATAGCTGGCACGTGCAGCGTAACGGATGGGCCCTATGCCTACTACACAGGCAGCGGCGCCTACCAGTACTCTACCGAACTCAATCCAGGCTCCGGATATTTCGTGGAGGTATCGTCTGATTGCAGCCTAGGCAGTGGCACACCGCCGCCACCGCCGTCTTCTACTTAGGTGAGATGATGGATCAAGAACAAGGAATGCAGGATTCTATGAGTCCTAATGATACGCCCAGCGGTGCCGGTTCAGGAATGGTGCATCTTGTGATCTTCCTGACTCTGATTGCGGTTGTGATTGTATCTTTGGCGCTGTACTTCTTGTTCGGCTTCACGCGCCTGCCTGTGCCTGCAACAGGCCATACACCTGTGGTTGCTTCTGCTGCGAGCCCCCTATCTACGCAAAATACTGTCTTCAACAACACCAACTCTGCTGCAAAGCCGCCTCCTCTGCCCTCGCCTCCGTAATCGCTTTCAGAGCTCATGGAGGTGAGAAATGAATATAAACCTTAAAGATAAGGTTATTGCAGGCATACGCATGAAGAACAGCACGCAATCTGCCTTTTTTGTGCTTGCTCTGATAGCGTTTTTCTCCGCAAGTGCAGCCCAATACACGTTTACCACTCCTATAGGGTCTGTGCTCAATGCCGGAGTCACACTTGGATCTCCGGGCAGCACAAAGAGCCTCTCGTCAAGCTCCCCATACGCGTACAAGGAGGGAAGCGACGGATTGTACTCGATAGTGGCATCGCCGCTCGACAGCCCCTACACAGGCTTCGGAGTAGTACCGGTCTCAGTTTCACCCTTTGCCTCTACAAACGGCGGAGGTCTGACCTTCCAAACCTTCCAAGCATTATCTGGAGGAAGCACATTCGACAACATAATGCAGGTGTCAGGCTCTCAGGAACCCGACCTTCTAGTCAACTACGGTCCGCTCGGCGAGAGCGAGTACCTCTGGCTGACCGGCTTTCCGGTTTACGATCAGCAGACTGCACCTTCGGTCCAGAGCTTCGCTCTGCTTGATGCGGGCGGCGCCTACCAGGTGACGTTCAACCTTCCCATTCACGAGCCCTACTCCTCAAACACCGTAAACCAGCAAACGTTCCAGATGCTTGGGCAGAGCTGGCAGATAGTCGGCTACACGCTGCCTTCAGGCACGTCCAGCTCCTCAACAACAGCCGTAACAGGAGGCAAAATAACCGTGGTCTCTCCTTACGGGAGCAGATGGAACCTCACCAATGGCCAGGCTCTAAACCAGACCCTCGCGCCAGGCTGGGATGTGCAGCTACTCTGGGTCAACGCAAGCGGCAGCGGCCACTACACTGATCTCCAGAGCATCATAATATACAATGTAACGCCCACTATGCTGCTGCCTGGGCAGAGCCTCTCGTTTGTGCCTCCTTTCAGCGCCTGGAAGCTTACCTTCACCGGCCACACGCTCGGAAGCAACTACGACGCTCTTACGGTCTCAAGCACCTTTGCTCCTGCCCTTGCTTACAAGAACCTCGGCACTACGTCGGCAGGCACCGGTACTGGGTCTATAACCAATATCACAGAGCCGGCACAGGAGCTGGTCCTGACAAGTCAGATACCGAATGCATTCAGCTATGCAGGCGTATCCAGTAGCACGGCCACATATGTCCTGACTCCTTATGAACTGAACGAGTACGCGCACTCATCTTCTTCAGGCAACCCGGTGAATGTGGTTCTGAACGTATGCATGCCCCAGTCTCCGTGCTCCAGCGCAGTCAACTCCGCGGACCAGCTCTCCGTAGTGCTTACCGGCTACACCTCTTCCAATTCAGCCTCGCCAGTCTCCACAACCCTCTACTTTACAAGCAACAGCGGAGTACCGGTGACCTCTGCAACGAGTTTCTACAACATAACCACAATAAAAGTTAGCAGGGCTTTGCTCGGGGTTACAGTGACGGTTACAAACAGCAGCGGCACAAAGCTTGCAACCCTGGTGTCTCTATCTCCTGCAATCACATATCCACAGGTCGGCGTCCTCTACTCGGGCCTTTCTACAACTACCGCGCTAACCTACAACCAGCAAAACGGAGGGCCTTCGGCAACATTCGGCTTCACTTCAACTGTATCGGCTGCAACTCCGGGACCGCCCTTCACCCTAGACGCATACGAGATAACCGAGTACAACGTGCCTGGAAGCAGCTCCTCGACTGACAGCTTCATATTCAACATAGACAACTCGACAGCTGGCTGGCTTGCCAGTCCGCTCTTCCAGATAAACTTCTCACAGAGCAACGTGCCCAACAACCTTACATACGTCTCCAGCCAGGGCCATAGTGTGAATGCAAGAGTTGGATTCGTATCTGAGCGCGGAAGCAAGCTTGCCGCAATATCGCCTACTCAGATAGTCCTGGACCTGGCCAAGAGCGTCGACACGCTGCAGTTCGTAGTTTCACAGCAGAGCACAGTGATCACAAGCACAACTGTTACCACAACCACAATAACAGTGCAGCCTACCCCTAGCTCCACTTCAACATTCTCCACTACTTCAACCTCAACTTCCACCACGACCACTACGATAAGTCCTGTGGCGGGCTCGTATGAATTGATCCTGACGCTCGGTTCCCTCTGTGCATCGCCTATCAGCGCAAGCAGCGGATATTACGCAGCTGCGTCTACAGTCACAATAAGCGTTTCGGACTGCAACGGAGCTGAATTCACCGGTTGGATAGGCACTGGATCAGGCAGCTACACCGGAGTCGTGCGCACCGCAAACGTTGTAATGCTTGGCAACATAGCCGAGGTTGCAACCTATTTGACCACCACTGCCTCTACTACATCCACAAGCAGCACCACATCAATCCTGCCTTCCAATGCCTATTACCTCCAGATGAGCGCCACAGGACGCCCATCCTGCGCTCCAGGCACCGCATGCCCTGCCTATGTCCTGCTGCTTCCAAATAATTGTGTATCACCGAGTAGCGGGTCCTATGCCTCCGGCAACACAATCACCATAGCTGCAAACTCCACGTGCAACGGCGCAACATTTGTTGACTGGTCAGGTACCGGTGCAGGCAGCTACAGCGGTGCAAGCGCGTCGGCAAGCGTAACGATGAATGGAGATATAACCGAGGATGCCGACTATGCCATTGCCACCACAGGTCCCACATCTACGACGCCCACAATCAGCGCCGTGACCACGCTCCCAACGACCACTATATCTTCTTACTCCACTTATACGGTGAATATTCAGTCAGGCTGGAACGTCTTCTCAGTGCCGCTGGCGTATGTGACGCAGCTGAGCGGAACCTGCACAAGCAGCAATCTAATGAGCCCAGTATGGCAGCTCGTCAATGGCAGGTACGTGCAGGCCACGTTTCTGTATGGAGGCACCGGGTACTGGCTGAAGTCCGACTCTGACTGCTCGCTTACCTTCAGCGGTCCGCCTCTCGCCACCGCAGAGGCCTTTACCCTGACACCTGGCTGGAACGTGGTCGGCAGCTTCGGTTCCACGACGCAGTTCAGCGACATATCAGGCGGTTGCAACATAGTCGCTGGCCCTTACTGGTACAACCCTGCTAGCGCTTCATACCAGACTGAATCAGCTATGACTCCTGGCCAGGGCTATCTCATCGACGTTTCATCCGCGTGCAACCTCGGAAGCAGCGGCTCGTCTTCTACGCCGCCTCCGCTTCCATCACAATCATGATGATATTATGGACGACCAAAACCCAACACCCGCACAGGCTGCTGCGTCGCTACCGACAAGCAACACGCACATGTCGGTTGCCTTGCTGATAGTGCTGATCTTCATAGTGGCCGTGGCCATCATACTCTACTTCATAGCCCGCACTGGAGGCAGCGGAATACCCCAGATTGCCCAGACGGTCAACAGCACGCTGACAACCACAGTCCTGAAGGCACCCGTATCGACGCAAAACACTATACTGAACAATACCAACTCGTCCGCGGCTCCGCCAGCGCCTCCCACGCCGTAGAGCAAGCAGGAGAAAGCCAACCGTTTTAAATACCTTTACCGACATGTTTATACGGCGGTTTCTTTCTTCGGAAAGGCGCTTT
>JASHTX010000081.1 GCA_030040335.1 Microcaldota archaeon | reverse complement strand
TGGAAAGTGACCGCGCTTCAACCACGCATCCCGCGGACAAATCTCCTGCCGGCACTCCTGCTGCTTATCGCCTCATGAACAGAATACTTCTTTATCACCATGGCTTTTACCATCTCTACTTCTGCGCCCTTCTCCCTCCCTATCCTCTCGGCCTGCCTCAGCTTTCCCGCATAGGCGTTGTAGGCTGTCGCAGCGGCCGCGAGCGCATCCCTTTCATGCGGATTTGCAAACCTGTGGGCCGTAAGGTCTTTTTTCTTCATTACGCTTATGTCTGTCTGAGGAACAAACAGGACAGCATCGAAGATTGCCGCAAGCTTTTCAACGAGCGAGTCGGGTCTTCTTTTGTCGCAGGCAACCACTACGGGCAAGCCGGTTTCCTTCAGCGTATCCACGAACCACTCCAATCCTACGAATCTGCCGGTTGCGAGCTTTGCCACGTTGCCGTCAAGGTCCAGGCAGGCTATCGCCGCAGTTTTCCCGGGGTCTATTCCCACTATGAGATGCTTCAACAAATCAGCACAAGGTCGAGTTAGCGTAGCAGAGTGCATCGCTCGCGGTCTGCGGTATTGCAAGGTACTGGCAGTCGACAACCGCAGCAGGAGTCTGGGTCACGTTGTAATAGCTTGCCAGGAGCCCGTCGTGGTACAGCAAATCAGGAGAGTCTGCAAGGCACTGGCCGAGCTGTGTCTGGTTCAGCTTTGAGAAGTTGGCGATGTTGGCGAGCACAGAGCCTGGCATGTAGCTGCCGGAGTAGAGGGAGTTGAGGTTGGAGACATATGCATCGAAGTTGCTCTGTTGCGACGCGCATAGGGTGTAGGCGCCGAGAAGCTGCGCGTTAGATAGCCCTGCAGATGATCCTATCTCCTCCGTTGCGGACCCTGTGATCACTCTGACAGAGAGGTTTAGCTTTGTGCCGAACTTCTGCTGCAGCGTGGTTGCGTTGAGCAGGCTCGCCACGGATCCGACCGCGTATGGGTCTATGAACCAGTATACCTGAACCGGCGCTTGCTGCAGGCATGCAACCTTGCCGTTGAGCCTAACAACTCCATCTGCGGCTACGTAATTTTCGGATATCTGCGAGGGCTTCGCGGCCTCTATCAGCGGCGTCACCTGTGAAGTGTTGAGGTCGTTGATCATGAGCCCGAGCTCGAAGGCGCTCTTGCTGCCGAAGTCTTTCGCGCTCATCGAAACATACCACGACTTAAGGCTCGCCACGTAGGTCGCGTTTATGGTGCTGACATTTGTGATGAACGGAAGCAAGGAATCTGATCCGTTCACGTTCACGTAGCTTGCCAGGAACCTTTCCGCAACAGCGTCTATCTGCGTGGAGTTGTGCGTCGCGTTGCTCATGGTCAGGTTTGCTATCGGGACGGGTTTCAGATAGGAGACTACGAGAACGATCAGGAATAGGAGCGCTATCACGACCAGGAGCGTCACGTGGAGGCTGTCCAATCCTCCCAGCCTGCCGATGGGCCTTATGATTATGCTAGGTTCCTTGATGCTCTTCTCCTTCTTCGCTCCAACACCTTGTACGGGCCCGGCGGGAATTTCATAAACAAATAACAAACAAGTTATATATTTGTTTATTTTGAACCCGCGACCTCCACCTTAGGACGGTATCGCTCTATCCAAGCTGAGCTACGGGCCCTGTACCTACTCTTCTCACACAAAGATTAAATAGGCTGACAGGAGCAATTAATGCGTGGCAGTTGTGATGCAGAGCGGGGGCTCGACTCGTTACTCTGGAGTTGTTGCTGCGTTGGTGGACATAGCGGTAATAGCAATAGCGACGTTCGTTGGCTTCCAGATAGGAGGGACGCAGACCGCGCTCATAGCCTTCGTACTTTTCGTGCTCATAATACTGGCGCTCTCGGTCAGGGTGCTCAGCGAGTGGAACCGGATGGCCGTGCTCAGGTTCGGAAGGTATGTCGGCCTGATAGGACCCGGCCTTTACTTCATAGTGCCGATAATAGAATCAACGCCGATAATGATAGATGTGAGGGTAATCAGCACAGCGTTCAAGGCAGAGAAGACGCTCACCAAGGACAATGTTCCGGTTGACGTAGATGCGATACTCTTCTGGCAGGTCAAGGACCCGCAGAAGGCCATACTCAACGTGCAGTCATACTATGATTCGGTGCTGCTCGCCTCGCAGACGGCCATGAGAGACGTCATAGGCAAGAGCGCTCTGGCCCAGATGCTTGCCGGCAGAGACATAATAGGCGAGGACATAGAGAAGCTAATCGAGGAACGGGTAGTGAACTGGGGAATAGAGGCAACATCTGTGGAGATAAGAGATGTTACAATCCCTGGAGAACTGCAGAACGCGATGGCGAGAGTGGCAACTTCGGACAGGGAGAAGCAGGCCAGGGTCATACTAGCGGAGAGCGAGTCGCTTGCCGCGGACAAGATGCTTGAAGCCGCGAAGAAGTACGAAGAAGACCCTTACGCCATGCAGCTCAGAGCCCTGAACATGATGTACGAGATAAGCATACAGGGCAAGAACGTGATGGTATTCATACCTACGGAGAACAAGGGCTTCAGCATGCCGATGCCCTTCGGGATTGCGGGCATAAAGGACTTTATGAAGCAGGGAGGCGACTTTATAAAACCTGGAAGCGGCCAGCCCAAAGGCAAGCGCGCGAAGAAGGGAGGCGAAGAGAGCTAGTGTGTAGTTACGCATAGGCTGATTGGTGTTCTTGAGTTGAAGCTCTGCATGCACACTTTGAGATGCTTTGCTATTGAGCTGTCTGCGCGGGTCAGGTGGTCTTGACGGTGGTGGAGTCACCCAGGAACCCGTTCGCTATGAAGTTGTTGCCCTCCCCGTCGAGCAGGTCATACACTGTTACGCCTTCGGGCACATTCACCACACTTATAGAGTTTATTGTTATCAGCCTGTTGGCCAGCGGGTCGAGAACCTGTTCGCCAACAACCAGTTTGTTTGCGAACACCCAGCTCGCTGTCGTGCCATTTACTACGTAGAACGGCTCTGCAGCATCGGTTGTTGTGTTGCCGTTTATCACGTACTCCTGGTATACCTTGTAGTTGAGAACTCCTATCACAACGTTGGGATACAG
>JASHTX010000080.1 GCA_030040335.1 Microcaldota archaeon | reverse complement strand
AGGCAGGCACGGTATCATGGTTGCTGTGCGTGGAACCAAGATAGCAGAAGTGCCGCTCTCCGAGGGTTCCAAGAAGAAGTATCTGGATAAGGCAACATGGGATCTGGCCAGCGGTTTCTTCGGTTAGCAATAAGGACTGTTTCTCAATCGTCTCTTGCGTAAGCCACCTTTATGCGTTTTATCCCGTTGAATCTCTTGATTAGTGCAACCACTGACTTGCCGGTAAAAGACTCCCAACTCTTCCCGTGAGCTATCGCGTCCCTGATCTTTGTGCTCGACATCCCCCAGGCCCTGCCCTTTAACGGATGCAGTTCTACCCTGGCTCCCTTTTCCCGGACAAACTTGCGAGGATAACTCTTAGTCATGAATACAAGATCTATCTTGCCGCACGCCCTGAATAGATTGTCTACAGCTTCCTTGAAGGACCTGCCGTCTTTGACAGTAATTACTCTTATCTTCTTTGTGTCAAGGCGTTTCTCCCTGATGTAGGCATTTATCATCTTGACTCTTTCTGCTCCGCTGAACGGATTTCTCCTCTCATGGTTGTGCTCGGCCTCTCCCACGGCCACTATCAGCATGTCAACCTTCTTGGCGCATGCCATGATCTGCGCCATGTGCCCCTTGTGCACGGGATTGAACCTTCCCCAGTATACGCCTACTGTTCTTTGCGTATCAACAACCTGCCTATTTCTCGAACATTGCCACCAGCTTGTCCAGCGACTGGCCCCAACCCATTTCCATGCCAGAAATCATCATCTCGGTTCCAGGCGCCGCCTTGTTGATGACCGCGCTGACCGTGACCTTCGTAGTGTTTCCGATCTTCTCGAACGTCACTTCTGTCATGCCTTCAAGCTGTATGGCACCTGTAGTGTCATCAACAGCGTTGCTTGTGTAAACCAAACGTTTCTGTGGTAAAACCTCTGTAAAAGTCCCTTTCATCGGATACCTGCTCCCCTGCTGGATCAAACCAGCAGAATCCTCCATGACTAACCTGATCGCCCCTCCTTTGCGCGCATCTACCTCACAAATCGGGATCGTGAAACCCTCGGGACCGAACCATTTCTTTATCATCTCGGGATCCGTCCATGCTTTCCAGACGACCTCTACTGACGCATTGACTACGCGTTCCATGTTCATCTTCGCAACCCCCTTGTTCTGGTTTGATTTTGGCATAATATCTGTTAAGAGTGGGCACTTCTTTTATATAAACTTGGCAAAAACTCAGAAACCCTTATATCTCTTGGCGTTTTACAGCTATCAGGGCAATCGTTGTGGCTGCAGACGTTATCTCTCTGATAAATAACCTTTGGGTGATTATCGCTGCGCTTCTTGTTTTCCTGATGACAATCGCCGTGGGATTCCTTGAAGTCGGCGAACTGGGCGAAAGCCTATCGAAAAGCCTGTTCAAAACCATGTTGATAAGCGGATCGGCCCTTTTCTTCATGGCGTTCATGGGATTCAACCTTGCATTTGCGCCAACAATAGACGGGATAATAGGGAATCCTCTCTACAACGGTTTATTCTTAGGCGGATTTTCAAACAGCACGCCAGGCATACTGACTGGCGTCTGGTGGTCCATGTCTTCCAATTACTTCAACACCGGCCTTACAACCGGAACCTACTTCCTATTTGAGACTGCATTCGCAGCCGTTACCCTTGCGATCGTCGGAGTGGTGCTTCTGAAGAAGGTCAAGCTCAAGGCATTCTTTGTATACTCGATAGTCTATTTCTTGCTTATCTGGGCTCTCCCTGCTGCATGGGTCTGGAATCCTACGGGCTGGCTGTACGTCCTCGGGATGAGGGACTTTGCAGGCGGATTGGTCGTTCACGGCGCTGCAGCTGCTGCAGGATTGGGCATTCTGGTTCAGGTATGGCGCGAAGAGCGCAAAAAAGGATATTCGAAGAGCCCTCAGACGCCTGTAAAGATAAACACTGGTTGGCTCACTCTTGGACTCCTGCTTCTCTGGATAGGCTGGTTCGGATTCAACCCCGGCAGCGTCCTCGCCTTCAACAGCAGCGCGATGACTGTTGTTGTCACTACCTTCCTTGCAGCAGCATCGGCAATGCTTTCCACTCTGCTGTTCAGGTACATAGATTCTGGCAAAGATCCCGACATTCTCTTTGCCGAGAACGGTGTGCTCATGGGTCTTATAGTCATAACGCCGTTGGCCGGATTTGTATCGCCGCTTAGCTCCGTAATACTTGGGCTTATCAGCGGGCCTCTCTACGTGTATGCAAACAATTTCTTCGAAAAAGGCAGATGGTACTCTGACCCTGTCGGAATCCTGCCAGGGCATCTGACGGGAGGTATCTTTGGGGTCCTTATGATCGCATTCTTTACACAAGCGTCTTTTGCTGCTGCATCTGGCAACCCTACGCTTCCGAACGGCCTGCTCTTCGGGGGCGGAGCCGCTGCACTCGGCCAGCTTGGAATTGAGGTATTGGGCATAATTGTCGTGATGATAACCGTCTTCATCCTCTCCTATCTCACTTCCGCGATCATTGCAAGGTTCATGAATGGCATAACGACCAACTACAAAAAAGAGCGAGTCTGAATTACAGGAGTATTGATATCCTCTTGCCGTAATGGTCGAGAAACAGCTTCTCAATCGCGCTCTTTGAGGTTTCCAATGAATGTTGCACATCCTGTATGCTCTTCTGCATTGCCTCTATGCTGTGCGTAGCCTTTTCAGCGTTCATCTTATACGTCCCTATATAATTCAGCTCCATCTCAAGGTTCTTCACATCATTTTCCAGCTTGAGTTTTTTGTCGCTCATGAACCTGAAGGATTCTGCCATCGCGTATATATCGGAGTCGAGTATGCGTGCAGCAGCTCCGCTGACCGCAGCTGAGTTCTTTATGTCTATTTTTCCCGCATCCAGGTTTTCTTTCAGCTCGCCGACCATCTTTTTGAACTCGCCATACTCTGTTTCACTGCTCAGGTTGCTGACGGGATCGCTGACAAACGCATGCAGAGGCCTTTTCCTTGCAGACATATAGTCGAACTTCTTTGCGGCCCTGTCCAAGGGGGTCACGAGTGACATGACGCTTTCATGCAGGCTTGACGCCTGGCTGCGCAGGCTTGCAAGCTCTGACCTCTTGCTTTCCAGCTGCGCCGCAAAATCGTGCTCTTCCCTATCTATCGATGAGGTGCGATCCTGCCCAGGGCCTTTCCTCATGCTCTCGTTCCTGCTTTTGAGCACTTCAAGCTCCTTGGCCTGAATGTCAAGCTTCAATATCTGTTCCCTGATGCTGTTGTACTCAGAAAGTTCAGTTTTCCTCCTGTCCAGCTCGCTCTTCATCATCGCCATTAGTTTTTCCATGTACGAAGAGCTTTTCTTGAAGTTGCCCAGGTGGTTGGAATAGCAATGCACAACAAGCCTGAAATGCGCGTTTGTCCTGAGCATCTCGGTATTGCAGGCCTCTACATTCGCAAGTATCTGGAAGTACCTGTTGTATCTGTTCGGAGCACCTTCAGGAGCTAGTTCCAAATCTGCTATTATCTTCTTCAGAGCCCTGGCGTACAGGCTCTTTTGGTTTCTTATGGCGTTCACGTTTGCGTTGTAGAGATCCTCTGTGTCAGGCTGCGCGTCGAGCTGCTCAAAGAGATCGCACGCGTTGCCGAACTGCTCCTTGGCCCTGCCGAACTCCCTCACTATGCTTGATGCCTTCGAATCCAGAGATTCGAGTTTCTTGTCAAAAAGCTCGTTAAGCTTTGCCTCAAGCGCGTTTATCTCGACTTTGTCCGGTTCGCCGCCCCCAAAAATCATCATGATGTCTGGTCATCGGGCCTTCGGCCCATTTCCTGAGTTCTTACTTCTCGCAGTTGCAGGATTCTCCCTTGCACTCACAATTTCCGGAGCCCGAATTCCCGCAATTGCAGCCTCCGCAGCCGCAGTTTCCGCAGCCACAGCCGCTCATTCTCATTTCCCTTCTCCTTCTTGACTCGGCCATCAGGTATCCTTTTATGAACGCCCTCAGCTCCTTCACATCCATAGAGTTCAGAAGCTCTTCCCGCATCTTCCACATTCGCATTTTCTTCTCGAAATGCTCGTCCTTCATCTCGTCCTTCATAAAATCTCCCTGCTGATTATATCGCTCCTAGCTATTATATTTCTTTCGTCATTATACTCATCTTGGTTTTATGGCGATGAGGGGGACTCGTGAGATTGGCAGGAACTTCGGCAGCGTAAGCGGGCTCTACCAAAGGGCGAGGGCTGGCTATCCGGACGAGCTCATCTCCGCAATCATGAAAGCGTCAAATCTGAACAAAGACTGCAGAATGCTGGACATAGGTTGCGGAACCGGCAAGTCAGCGCTGCCGTTCGCACCAATCGGGTGCAAGATCGTCGCATTAGACTTCTCCAGCGCGATGATTGCAGAAGCCAAAAAGCTTTTGTCTAAGTACCGGAATGTGGAATACGTAGTTTCTACTCTTGAAAAATCGAAATTCGAGAACGGATCTTTCGATCTGGCCATTTCTGGAGCCGCGTTCCACTGGCTTCCATACTCTGCGTACGGGAAGGTGGCGGCAGTTATCAAGAAAAACGGTTACCTTGCTGTTTTCTCAGGTCACTCTGACTTTTCGAAATCCAGGCTCTACATGAAAGTACGAATGATACGCGAAAGATACCACAAAGACTATGCCGGCGATGCAGATAAATTTGAAACAAAGATGCTTCCTGATATCCGGAGAACAGGGTTATTCTTCAAGCCCAAGTTGCTTGTCTACCACAAAATAGAAGAAAGTACGCCAAAGCAGTACTTGGATATGGTTGCTACGTATTCTTGGTTTATCGCGTTGCCGAAAGAGACTCAAAAGAGTATTTTGAACGAGGTGAGGGAATTCATTGGAGCGAAGAAAGGCTCGCTTCTAAAACTGCCCCGAACCTACAAGCTGATCCTGGCAAGGAAGCGATAGTCTCCTCGCACCAGCATAGGATTTAATAATAAGAATAACAGAAGTATGATCTAGGCAAAGGACTGCTAAACTGGGCGAGACGGGGGTTATCGCATGGACATAAGTAAAAAAATAGTAGGAACAAAAGGCACCGACAGGCTAAAGAGAGGCTTTGCAAAGATGTGCAAGGGCGGTGTGATAATGGATGTCACCACAGCCGAGCAGGCAAAGATCGCAGAAAGCGCAGGAGCAGTTTCCGTCATGGCGCTTGAGGCCGTGCCGGCCGACATAAGGGCAAAGGGCGGAGTCGCCAGGATGGCAAATCCGAAGAGGGTCAAGGAGATAATCGCCGCGGTCACGATACCTGTGATGGCCAAGTGCAGGATAGGGCATTTTGCAGAGGCCCGCGTCCTGGAAGTCCTCGGCGTGGACATGATCGACGAGAGCGAGGTGCTCACTCCTGCAGACGAGGAAAGCCATATCGACAAGAGGAAGTTCACGGTACCGTTTGTCTGCGGAGCGAGGAACCTCGGCGAGGCCCTGAGGAGGATAAACGAAGGGGCCGCGATGATCAGAACTAAGGGTGAACCAGGAACCGGAAACGTTGTCGAGGCTGTAAGGCATATGAAACTGGTTAACAGGGAGATTGCAGCACTGAAGAACCTGTCAAAGGCGCAACTGATGGCTAAGGCAAAAGAGTACCATGTTCCTTTTGAACTGGTGAAGGAGACGAAGGATCTGGGAAGGCTGCCCGTCGTGAACTTCGCAGCCGGCGGCATCGCAACCCCCGCAGATGCATCTCTGATGATGCAGCTCGGAGCTGATGGTATATTTGTAGGCTCTGGAATCTTCAAATCCAAAGACCCCAAAGCATACGCAAAAGCCATCGTTGAGGCGACGATGCATTACGACGATCCCAAAGTAGTGGCAAAGTCCTCCGAAGGACTGGGCGATCCTATGGAAGGCATAGACACGTCCAGAATGGACGAGAAGCAAAAGATGCAGACAAGAGGTATTTGATTGAAAGTCGGAGTTATGGCCGTTCAGGGCGATGTCTCCGAGCACGTCGATGCCCTGAAGATGTCAATGCAGGCACTCAAAATTGATGGAACTGCGGTAACGGTAAGATCAACAGAAGACATGCGCGGCATCTCCGGTCTCGTGATACCTGGGGGAGAGTCCACAACCATAAGCAGGTTGATGCTCGCATCAGGCATACACGAAAAAGTTCTAGAACTTGCAAAGAAGGGGCTGCCGATTCTCGGCACGTGCGCAGGTGCAATTCTCCTGGCAAAGGAAGGCGATACGCAAGTAAGTCAGACTAACACAAAACTCCTGGGCCTATTGGATATGAGCGTCCTCAGGAATGGGTATGGCAGGCAGGCCGATTCTTTCGAAGCAGACCTGAAAATAACAGAGATCGGGAAGGAGCCGTTTAAGGCCGTGTTTATCCGTTCGCCCATTATAGAAAAAGTATGGGGTGATACGAAGGTCTGGGTCAGACGCCAATCGGAGATTGTCGGAGCAAGAAAAGGCAATCTCATCGCTCTGACTTTTCACCCCGAATTAAGCGGCGATCTGAGATTTCACATGTATTTCCTTAAAACGATTCTGGATTCTTCAAGAATAAAGAGCCGCTAGTGCATAAATCATGGTGCTTCGGTTTTCAACCCTGAACCAGCATATATATTGCATACCCTAACAGGGAAATCCCGATAACTAAACTTGTTAACGTTGTTAGCCAAAACCAGATCGGATGGTCTTCTCTGGAGTATACTAAACCCCCCTTGCTCACCACAGTTCGCCCACTTTTGATACTAAATACTGCAGACGCTAAAAACACTATGCCTAGCACTGAAATGATAATTAGAGAATAGTTTGCTTGCATAAGGATGACACATTTGGATTATTCACCAGGTAGGTATTTAATGGTTGATTGCAACCGAACACAGAGTCCATTGAAGGCACAGGAAATTAGCGATTTGGCTTGGTTTGGAGTCTGTAAATTGAATGCTATACAACCTCTTTCTTTAAACACGCATACGAAATTATGCCTTTTATACGCCCATACAAAGTATTATATACAACCGTATCGTAAAGGTACCTATATCGTTTCTGTTTTTGACAGGATGATGGCTAAAAGGATAGAGTCGGCATTTTGAAAAAAATGGAAGGCCATGGGCCTCGTCCGTTTCTTCTTTTTACGGTTAGAAAGTGTAATAATGAAACAATTTTCAGAGATGAATCTAAAACCAGCGGTAGT
>JASHTX010000079.1 GCA_030040335.1 Microcaldota archaeon | reverse complement strand
ATGTTATCTTATTTTTCTTAAATATAATACCAGACGCCATTCTCCTTGTAATTGGACTTTTAATTACAAGGCGTCCTATTGGCTTCGATCCAAAGCTGTTTCTTTCAGTTTTGTTTATTGTGACAATGATAGGGATATTTGCTGACGCAGTTGGTCTATTTGTTACTGTTCCATATGCTCAAAACGTCCCACTTAATGTTACTGGAGAAATGATGAGGCTGCTTGCCAGAGGTGATATTGCTGGCTTTTTGGCCTATTCCCCGCAAGTTGGTTTAGAGGGCGGAATCATGGGAGGAATAATAATGGTGATTTTAGATGTGATCTTATTTAGGCACTATTTCAGGTTGGGAGCTATAGCATCCTTCTGGATTGCTGTTTTCATGGCACTAGTACTTTGCAACCCATTTGTTTTTACCTACATTTTCTACGAGATTATTGTATTTTTCAGTGTTGTAGCATAACCAATTAACGACTCTGCACTAGAACTGCATGCCCTCGAAGCCTAAGAGACATTTCGTATAAATTAAAGTCAAAGCACCTATTTAGATTATATAAATATGGTGCAAATCCAGAGCATGGCAACAAAGAAGTTCCGCTACCTTCCGCATACCGCCGACATAGCCTTTGTCGCATACGGCAAGACTTACAAGGAGATACTGGAGAACGCGGCACTTGCGCTGCTCAACGTGATGTTCGATATCAGCGAGATAGGCAAAAGCAAGGGTAAGGTGAAAACCATCCGTGTGACGGAGCGGGCATCCGACAATGAGGACATGCTGTGGTTCATGCTTGAAAAAGTTGTCTCCAAAGTGGATCAGACCGGCGTAAACGCGTTCAAGTTCAAGGTGAATCGCATCAGGCAGGACAAGGCCGGAATCGCCGTTGATGGCTGCATATTCTACAAGGAGATGAAGGCCAATGCGGCGCTGATTGAGGTCAAGGCCGTCACGCCCCACGGGCTTTCTGTCAGGAAGACCAGGTCCGGGTACTCTGCCAGCGTTCTCGTAGATGTATAGGCTAATTCACTTAAACCTTTTCGTTAATAGTATATCGGGTAATTATTTTGATAGGTCCTCACTACCTCGAACATGTAAAAAGGGTGCTTTTCGAGGATGAGGAGGTCATGTTCAGCGCCAGGCAGCGCAGGGTCGGCCCGGGCGGTTCGATACTAGATCCGAGCGTCATAGTAGCTACGAACGAAAGGGTTCTGGTGATAAAGGATGTGCTGGAGCTTCACCTGCGAGAGGACATAGATGCAGTCCCCTATACGAATGTTACATACGTGAAGCTTGAGCACGGGCTGATATCCAGTGCGCTGCTCATAGGAGTCCTGGGTTTCGGAAGGCAGGCGACAGAATTCCCGAGCGGCACGCTTACGATCGACGGACTGCGGTACAAGGACGCGCTCGAGCTCCAGCAGCTGATAGACAGGATGGTGATAAAGGTCAAGGGCAAGCTGCCCATGGAGACTGTATCGGAGATAACGGCGCCGGCCAACATAGCTCCCATGAAGGAGAAGTGGAAGGTGATGTGCAAGAAGTGCGGCATGATGAACGATTTCAAATCCCACTTTTGCTCAAACTGCGGTGCTGCAATATAGAGGCGTTGAAGATGACAAAAGCAGTCGGAATAGCGGTCGGGGAACTGCATACCACGATAGGCTGGGCCGACCTCGAGACCGGGCGCGTGAGGCTGACGTACAGGGATCTGACCGATCGCAAAGCGGTGCTCGAGCAGGTATTCAAGCATGTCGACAAGCTTAAGGGCTACGAGGGCATCGGTGTCGCTTTTCCCGGACTGCTTTACGCGAATCAGGGCATAGTGCGCAGGTCCAGGAGCCTCGGGATAAAGAACCTGCACATAGTCAAGATCCTGGAGAAGCGCTACAAGGTTCCCGTCTTCCTGACGGACATATCGATCGCATGCGCCCTCGGCGAGAAGCTCTTCGGTGCTGCGAAGGGCTACAAGGATATCGCCTACGTGCTCATGAGCGCGGGCATAGAGTGCGGAACGATCCTTGACAACAGGGTCCTGATAGGCAAGAACGGCGACGCACACGAGATAGGGCATACGGTCATAGATGTGAACAGCGACGTGGTCTGCGGTTGCGGCAGGAAGGGCCACTGGGAGGCCTTCTGCTCCGCAAACGGCATACCAGTATTCACAAAACATCTTCTTGACACGAAATACGCGGGCAAGGATTCTGCGCTCAGGAAGGTGAAGAACCTGGGCTTCAGGGACGTCTTCAGGCTTGCGAAGAGCGACAGGATAGCCAAAAAGATTGTGGAGGAGATAGGGAGGCTCAACACCATAGGGATAGCGAACATAACCGAGATCTACGACCCGCAGATCATAATCCTGGGCGGAAGCCTGGCCATGGAGCTGCAGGGGCAGCTTATGGGCCCGGTGCTCAGGCACATAAAGAAGTATACTTCCAGGCTCAACAAGGTTCCAAAAATAGCCCTCACGTCTCTCGGCACCGAGACTGCGCTATATGGTGCGGTTGCCGACTTCCTCTGACGGCTTTAAAAACCTTTGCTTCTTATGTGATTCCAGTGGTAGGATGGCAAAGATGAAAGGTTCGAACCAGATAGGCGGAGCCTTGACTTTCATAGGCGCGCTTGTCTACCTGTATGTCTACTTCGCCTGGTACTCGGGCGGCTACGGTTTGGGTCCATGGGTCTCGGCAGCGCAGTTTCTGGGACCGCTTGTTATAGCGGCGGCTCTGTTCTGTGCGGTCTCTCTCTTCTTCATGAGCATAGGATCGCTGATGGGAATGAACCCTCCCGACCCCGACATGAAACACAAGCTGATGTGGAACTTCACCATGTGGGGCGCCATAACCTTCGTGATACTGACCGGAGGAACTGGCTTCTACTGGTGGGCGCTGCTTGGCTTCCTGCTGACTTACATCGGCGCAATGAAGTCCAGCATGTAGACTGAGGATTTTGTTTTTTTCTTTTTCTTTTCCTTTTTATCAGGCTGAGCGAAGCCAGGAGGGGCTGAGACAACCGAGGTTGCCTTTTTTGAAGCAAAAAAGCTCACGTTTCTTTCCTGAGTACAAGAATATTACGAAGATCCTGCGTTTTGACAATGTCAATGCTGGGAAAAAATCTTTTTACATCCTCAAAGTCTATCCCGTTCTTTTCGAATGCTTCTCTCGCTTGTTGATACTTTTCCCAGCTCTTCCGCAATAAGGGCAGTATCGTATCGAAATTCTTTGAGAGCTTGCCTGTTCTCCACCCCATGTGGCCCAAAAGGGCAAATCCTCCTACTTCAAAGAGCAGCTCTTCGGCGCTGTAATCTCCAACATTAGTGAGTACATACCCCTTGTCTGTAAGATGCGGTATTACGTGTCTTGTGCCCAGTTCAGGCTGCAGGAAGAGCATAAGGTCATATTTCTCACCCTTAGGATCAAAGGCTCTCACATCAGAATGGGCGGTCTTCAAGCCTGCTTCCTGCAACTTTGCTATGCTTAGAGAATCGCTGTCTAGAAAAGTGACGGAATCCCTCCCAAAAACAGTTGCCGGAGTGACGTGTGTGCTGCTGTAGGGATAGAGCACCGCCTTTGGTCGATATATCTCATCTCTGAAGGTTCTCAACGCCACAGTACCCCAATTGTACCTCCGTCTCCTGTTTGAACGCTCGATTATCTTTATTACTTCCATCCGCTGCCCAGTACCCTCTCGAGGCTTGGATTTGGTCTGGATGGTACCTTCTACGGACATAGAAATATGCTGGTAATAAATCCGGCTCGGTACTTATACTTTTGCTTCAGTTCCGTTTGTAAGAGCCAGGAGGGGGAGTCGAACCCCCCTTTGCCGCTCTGCAGGCGACCGCATAGCCGATCTGCCATCCTGGCGCAATATGTTATTTAACCTTATACTTATTATTTAAAACGAAAGGTGATTTTGCGCCAGCCCTATTCGAGACGATGCCAAAGGAGTTCGTTTCAGAAACCGTTTTTTACGACTACAAAACTCCAGTGACCGAGGCGCTTGACAAGGTCAAGAGACTCGGCGCTGTTGTGATAACAAGGAGCAGGGAATACTACGGCATGGTAGATTACCGCTCGATTTTCGCCAACAGGGCTCTCAAGTCGCTCGATCTCAAGCAAAAAGCAGCCATAGGGAAGTTCGCAAGAAAGCTGCCGGTGCTTGATCCCGAGACGTCCCTGGGCAGGTTGATAAGCTACTTCCACGAATCAGGAGCCAAGGCTCTGCCGTACCAAGAAGGTGACAAAATAACAGGCGTTGTCACGCGCAGCGTGGTACTCAGCACAATACTCTCCCTCCACGTGCTCTCCAAGGCAAGGGCGAACGAGGCAATGTCTGCTCCGCTCGTGTCGATAGACTCTGACTCGAACATAGCCCAGGCCATGACCGCCATGGACAAGAACCACGTGACCAAGCTCGCGGTGCTGGATAACGAGAAACTTGCCGGTCTGCTGTCCCAAGGAGACATCTCTGACATGTTTGCCAAGCCGCGCGACAGGCTGCCTGAAAAGAAATCATATTCGTATTCACCTGCCAACATACCCGTAAGGAGCACGATGAAGACATCTGTGTACACGACCGACTACAACAGCTATGTGGAAGATGCGATAAGGCAGATGCTTGAGAAACGCGTATCGTCACTGGTGGTGACCAGAGGGCCGAGACCAGTGGGCGTGCTTACGGCCAGGGACGTGATAGAGGCCGCCGCTGCTGCAACTGCCAAGACCCAGAGCAAGGTCATAATATCAGGCCTTGACGATTACACCAGGGAATCCGAGGACTCGATAAGGGCCGCGATGGACAGGCTTGTGGAGAAGATAGACAAGTTCGAGCGCCTGGAGGTGGACTACGCCTCGATAAACGTTAAGAGATCAAGGGAGAGGAACTACGAGCTGAAGGCGAGGCTCTCGCTGGCAAAGAAGGGCACCGTCTTCGCGCACGCAACCGGCTACAGCCTTGACAGCACCATGACCGACCTGCTGGACAAGGTCTACAAGCGGGTCAAGGAGCAGAAGGATTTTGCCGTGAGCAAAAAGAGGTTGTCGGAAAGATATTATGGAGAATAGGAAGATGCGCCTTCAGTCAAGCTTCGAGCTCCTCGTCACTCTCGCTTTCGGGCTTGCCATCCTCATGCCGCTTGTCATAATCGCATTCATCCAGCTCGCCAGCGCCAACACCTCGCTCACTTCCATAGAGTCCCAGCAGGCGTCGAGCAAGCTCGCGAGCATAGCCACGCTCGTGGGCAGCGAGGGCCCTCCCGCGATGCAGCTCGTCCTGCTGCAGGTGCCTCCGAACGTGAGGTTCATCTACGTCGGCAACGTGAACAACACGGTCGGGCACGAGATAATATTTGTCCTTAACTCGCCGACAGGGTTGAGCTACGTCACCTCCTACACTCCGGTCAACGTGAGTGGCAGCCTCGGCGGCGTGGCTTCGACAGGCACATATCTGATAAACGTGACAGCGTATTCATCCTGCCCCAGCAACACTAACGTACCCTGTGTTTACATGACGCCAAGGGTGTAAATTACTGTGAGGAAGCTGCAGATAGCGTTGGAATTCATGCTTCTCTTCTCTTTCGTACTAATCGTTTTCATGTTCATTTTCGCCCTGATAGCGACCCAGCGCGCGCAGACCTTGAGCAACCAGGTCTTCTCACAGGAGCAGTTGGTTGCGCAGAGCGTCTCGGAGCAGTTGGACAGGGCGCTGCAGTCAGGCAACGGCTACACGGCCATAGTGCCGATAACAACGGTAATAGGGTCATTGAACTACAAGCTCCTGTTGACGAAGAACGGGGCGGTGATAGTAAACGGGACGGTCGGCCAGTCCATAATACAGGCCGTAGCCTACAGTTCGGTGAAGGATATAGTTTCCAACAGCTCATTTCTGCAGCAGAATACCAACTACTACATCCTGCCGATAGCAAACGGCACGATCTATATACAAAACTCGCTCGGAATCATATGCGTAGATTACGCATGTCCTGCAAACGCCGGCCTGGCCAGCAACGTAAGCGCTTCCACTCAGGTCGAGCACGCCGCGCTCTTCAACGGAGTGAATAGCTATCTGCAGTCCGGCCCTGGCCCAAATGCAAACGCACTTAATCCGAATGCCCTCGGTTTCTCAGTTTCTGTATGGATAGATCCATCGTCCAACACGATCTTGGAGCCGGTCTTTACAAAGGGTGGCTATGGCTCTTTGGGTTATGACCTGTACGTGCAGTCCGGAGGGCAGGTTGACGCCGAGTTCGATGACGGGAGTATCGACGCCCTTGCAACATACGGCGGTAGCCTCGTATCCGGCGTATGGACACATCTTGTAATGGTGCACTCGGTGAATGGCGTGACCACCCTCTACATAAACGGGGTACTCTCTGCGACCTCCAGCGGATCCACTACCTTTCCCATAAATCCGACCAACAACTTCCTCATTGGCGAGAAAACCTCGGGTTCAACAACATACTACTCGGGGCTCATATCAAACCTTCAGCTCTACAACGCATCACTCTCATCAGGCCAGGTAACAGCCCTTTATAGCAACGGCATAACCGCATCCCCGATACTGCCTTCCAACGTGGTGGGCTGGTATCCGCTCAACGGGGATACCAACGACTACAGCAGCAACAAGAACAACGCCGCCAATACCGGGCCCATCATATTCCCAACGGTCTCCGAAATCTTCGCAAAGGTAAGAAACCAGCTCGGGAGCCCGCTTTCAGGTACGCTCGTGGGCTTTGAGACTACCCTTGGCAACTTCACTACAGGCCAGCAGGAGGCTTCTGCTACAACAAACGCGAATGGCATAGCAACGATGTTCCTTACGCAGGAGGGTGTGAATGGCCAGGCACCCGTAAGAATCACGGCATACAACGGCAACTCGTCTATACAAGGAAGCCTTGTCGGGTGGTGGCCGCTGGGATTGGACCAGGGGGGCCTCGCCTATGATGTAAGCGGGCACGCAAACACAGGCAATCTGCTGAGTTACGCTTGGTGGGCGAACCAGAATTACGTTGCAGGCCTCAATGGCCAGAACAGCTACGTCTTCGTACCCAAGTCCACCTCCCTGCAGATGACAACTCAAACCTGGTCTTTCTGGTTCAAGACCTCTGCGCTTGCCGCCAACCAGAGAATCTTTGGCATAGGAAATCCGGTGACTAGTACCACGGGCCTCGAGGCATATATCACACCCGCTCTTGCGCTAAGCTTCAACACCATGGGCGAGACCTGCACCACGCCTCCCCTATCGAACAATACCTGGTACGAGGCTGCGGTCACCTGGGTTCCCAGCCCCACTACCTACCTGAACTGCTCGATAAACGGCATGGAGGTCAACTCGATATCAAGCGGCTTTTCCGGCAGTATAACTTCCAGCATGCTCTATTTCGGCACTGATTCCTTCACCCCGGCCAAATATTTCTTCAAGGGTCAGCTTGCCGACGTGCAGGCGTACAACACTGCTCTGACGGCCAATCAGATATTGGCCCTGTATCTAGAAGGACTTGGAGGGCAACCTGTAACTGCGAGCAGTGCCGTTGGCTGGTGGCCCCTGAGCGGCGACGCCAGAGACTACAGCGGAAACGGTAACAACGGGACGATATACGGAGGCCTGACATTTGTAACTCCGTCGCTCAACACAAGCGCGAGCAATAACGCGACAAGCGTAATTTCAGCCCAGTTCGACGGAGGTAACAGCATAATAGATACGCCCCTCACCCAGAACTCTCTTACCGCATTCACTGCCACTCTCTGGGTAGATCCAGCAAACCAGCTCTCGATATCCAGCCCTGGGTATAGCGTCTTCAACTCGTTTTCTACCAACGCGTTCTCTCTGTGGCTGCATCCGAGCAGCGGAACAGGCGGGCTCGCAAGCTTGCCGGGCAACGGCGACGAGAACCTAAGGATAGGGTCTAACAATTACTACGGCTACGGCATCAGCAACAGCTCATGGAACTTTCTGGCTGTTGCCATTTCTAACG
>JASHTX010000078.1 GCA_030040335.1 Microcaldota archaeon | reverse complement strand
CGAAAATATTATAAATATTGAATAATATTCAAGTATTATGAAAAGCATAAGGCATGACCTGGTCGAGCTTCTCCACAAGGGCTACTGCACGCCGCGCATAGTCGACATAGCGAAGAAGTTGAAGGAGCCCTCCACCACTATACACTACAACATAAAGCAGCTGGAGAAGGAGAAGACGATAAGGGCCTACAAGGCCGTCTTCGACTACAAGGCGATAGACGAGGGGCTCTGCAACTACGTGCTGATAAACCTGGCGCCTGATGAGTACGGCAATCCGGAACGCGTGGGAAAGGAGCTCAGGGCATATCCGCAGGTCGAGAGCATAGACATAATCACTGGCGGCTGGGAGATGATCATAAAGCTGAGGACCAAGGACATGGACGAGTACTACCAGTTCGTGAAGAACGTCCTGTCGAAGAAGGGGATAGTGAAGACAACGTCGCTCACATCATTGAAGCAGCTAAAGACAGAGTTCGTTGAGCTTCAGGAATGAGCTGCGGTTTACTCCTGGCTTGATGCCTACTTCCTTGGAAGGGCGCCATTTGCAACAAGCTTCTGTGCCTGCTCCAGCTCCTTCTGAGTGTTTATCTGGACCCAGGAATCCGAGGGTATTCTTACCGCATAGACCTTCTTCTTTCTCGCCAAAGTAGGCAGGACCGCGTTCTCGAATTCTACAGAGCCTTCTTTCTTCAGGTCTATCATATCCATGAAGTACCTGTATGATCCGGGCTCGAAGATGCGCATGCCAGTGGAGACGAGCAGCGGAATCAGCGGTTTTTCATCAAACCTCATGACCAGGCCTCTCTTGTCGGCCCTCACAACGCCCATCGGGAACCTGTATGCTTTCTCGACAACGTCACTAACAAGAACATGAAATTTCCTGACCGCGGCCAGGTGTTCACCCAGCACTCTCGCTGGCAGTTTGGGGTCAACAAAGACATCATCGGGCCAGACCATGAGCGACCTCCTGGTCCTGTCTATCTTGCCCTGCATGAGCGCGTGCTTGAACGCCTTGCCCTTGCCTATTCCCTTCGCATAGTCGTATGCCTTGACAATCTGCAGGTTGCGCCAGCCCGCATTCTCTATATGCGATGTGACCTCTTTGTCCTGGTATCCTGCCGCGAAGACAAAATTTCGAAAGCCGTTTTTAGCGAACAGGGAAACGCACCTGTCCAGGAGGGTGCTGTCTCCGAGCTTGATGAGCGCCTTGGGAATCTTCAATCCCATCCTCTTCCCCTCCCCTCCGACCATCATCACCACTTGCGTCTTATTGATCTCAGAAGCGAGCATTCCTTTTTCCATAATGCATCATACTCTTGCAGATAATAAAAAGCTTCTCTGCGAGACACTGGAATCTCATAAAACAGAGTTCGGGCGGTGAAGAAAGGTTTATAAGTTTGGTAATGGAAATCTACGCTAGCGTTTAGAGCGTATTTTACCCGTTATTCCCCACTCTCTAAACGCTTCCTATTTCGGCTTTCGTTCGCCAGTGCATTCTCCTGTTTTGTTCCGCATATATCCACGTAAACCTCGCAAAAAAGTTAAGAATATTAAGCTGAACCGCGCATGTATTATTCACAGTATACGATTCCATGAAGAAATTTTCCACCACCGCTGAACTAAAGGTATCGAACAAGCTGATAGACCAGGTCGTGGGCCAGGAGAGAGCCGTGAGGATTGTGAAGAAGGCGGCGCAGCAGCACCGCAACATCCTGCTGATAGGCCAACCCGGAACCGGAAAGACGATGCTCGCCCAGGCCATGGCTGAATTGATGCCCACCGCAGACCTCGAGGACATACTGGTATACAGGAACGCCAACGATGAGAACAGGCCGTCGGTCAAGGTGGTCAAGACGTACCCGAAGAACCCGACCGCGAAGACTAACGCGCCACCAAAGAATGCCGCCCAAGCAAACCAGGTCGTCGATGGCCAGGGGAGGCAGATAATACAGAGGGAAAGACTCAGGGGCAGGGTCGACACATCGGCGCAGCCCAAGAGCAACATAGTCCCGATAACTGCTTTTCTGATCATAGTACTTGTCGCGCTTTCCTTTACATCATTTCTGCAGGGAAACGAGCTCTTCGTTCTCTCCGCGGTGATACTGGGCATCCTTATCTTCGCTTCGGCATACCTTTTTGTGAGCAGCTTCAGGCGAGCAGGGCTCTTCCCAGGACTCTTCGATTCTAACGAACCCAAACTGATAGTCGACAACACGGGCATGAGCCACGCACCGTTCGTAGATGCGACAGGCTCGCGCGCGGGTGCGCTGTTCGGCGATGTCAAACACGACCCGCTGCAGAGCGGGGGCCTGGGAACTCCGGCACACCTGAGGGTGGAGAGCGGCGCAGTTCACAGGGCCAACCACGGAGTCCTGTTCATAGACGAAGTTGCAGACCTGGAACCCAAGTCGCAGCAGGAGCTACTGACCGCGATGCAGGAGAAGAAGTATTCGATAACAGGGCAGAGCGAGCTCAGCTCAGGGGCGATAGTGAAGACAGAGCCGGTACCCTGCGACTTCCTTCTTGTGGCCGCAGGAAACCTGCAGGACATAGACAGGATGCACCCGGCAATGCGTTCCAGGATAAGGGGCTATGGCTATGAGGTCTACATGGAGTCATCGATGCCTGACACTGAACAGAACAGGGACGAGATAATCAGGTTCATAGTCCAGGAAGTCAACAAGGACACGAGGATACCCCCGTTCAGCTACGATGCTTGCATGGAGATAGTTGGCGAGGCCAAGAGGAGGGCAGGGAGGAAGCACAGGCTTACACTTATACTCAGGGACCTCGGTGGCCTTGTCAGGGCAGCTGGAGACATCGCGGTCGAGAAGGGGGAGAAAGTTGTGAGCAGAAATGACGTGCTCGAGGCGCTGGGTCTTGCAAAACCGATAGAAGCGCAGTATGCGGAGCAGGAGCTGGAGTACACCAAAGACTACAGGGTCTTCAGCACAAAGGGCTTTGCAATAGGAAAGGTGAACGGGCTTGCGGTGATGGGAACCAACGTCACGGCGACGGGGATAGTCACACCCATAGCAGCGGAGGTCACGCCTGCGAGCTCGCGGGCCGAGGGCAAGCTGATAGCGACGGGCAAGCTTGGCAAGATCGCAAGGGAAGCGGTAAAGAACATAAGCGCGGTGATAAAGAGGCACATGCACATGGACGTCGCAAGCTATGACATACACGTGCAGTTCATACAGACCTATTCCGGCGTGGAAGGAGACAGCGCAAGCATCTCCGTTGCGGTAAGCGTCATATCTGCACTCGAAGGCATACCTGTCAGGCAGGATGTCGCGATGACAGGCTCGCTCTCGGTCAGGGGAATGGTCCTGCCGGTGGGCGGAGTCACTGCAAAAGTCGAGGCGGCGATAGAGGCGGGCATACAGTGCGTGATAATACCTGAGGCAAACAAGGACGACGTATACCTGAACGGAGACCTGTCGAAGAAGGTCAAGCTGCTGTACGTGCGCAACATAGCAGACGTGCTGAAGTACGCACTAAAGAAGAGCAGCAGGAGAGACGTAATAATACGCGAACTCACCAAGTACATGACATCCGACTATAAGGAGAAGGCGCCGCTAGTAGTCAGCCCAGGCGTATCGCTCGCGAAGTGAGCAGATGGCCGATGGAAAAGCAGCGCTCAAGAAGATAGAGGATTTGGGGAACGGGATAGTCATCGAGATAAAGACCGGCAAGAACCCGAAGTTCGTGACGCTCGCAAGGACAAGGAGCAACATCGTCTTCGATAAGAAAAATGGATACCTCAGGCTGGGCACGGCAAAGGAAGAGAGGAACTTCATCAACGTGGCGCAGTCGAGGAAGTTCATGCAGACCGTGGCGATAGCGGCGAAGTGCCACAAGTTTCTTGAGGAGAACCTGCACACCACAATAAGAGGCCTCTTCTACCAGCTCAAGTTCTCGCTGGGCGAGGACGTTGACGAGAGCATATTCAGCGAGCAGGCGGAATCAAACCCGCTAATAGAGGACATTGAGGTGGCGATCGACGTCAAGAGGGAGGAGCTGAACCTCAACGCGAACAGGAAGGGAGTTCTCGCTGGCAACCTGAAGGTCGAGGACACATTTGGCGACGAGAGGCAGGTGATAGACGCTAGCAAGATGGGAAGGAGCGGCTGGGCGATACCGAGCGACGTGGACAACGACATCAGGTTCGTGGACGTGAAGGCGAAGTACGTGATAGTTGTCGAGAAGGACGCGCTATGGCAGAGGCTGAACGAGGACAAGTTCTGGAAGAAGGAGAACTGCATACTCATAACTCCGCAGGGCCAGGCAGCACGGGGCACCAGAAGGCTGATAAGAAAGCTTGCTGATCAGGGCCTGCCTGTCTACGTTTTTACCGACTCTGACGCATGGGGATGGTACATCTACTGGACGATAAAGACGGGCAGCATAAACCTCGCCTACATCGGCGAGGACGTCGCAACGCCCGAGGCAAAGTTCCTCGGGGTCACAATGGCAGACCTTGACAAGTACGATTTCCTGAATAAACTGACCATAAAGGCGAGCGACGTGGACCTGAAGAGGGCGCAGGAGATGCTGCAGTACGAGTGGATAAAGAAGCACAAGGAGTGGGTCACGGAGCTGGAGCGGATGATAAAGAGCAAGATCAAGCTGGAGCAGGACGCGCTGCAGGGGCCGAAGCTGACCTTCGTCGACGACTACATAAGGGACAAGATAAAGAACAGCGACTACCTGCCGTGAGCTGAGAGTAGGTGTGTCCACTCTGATCCTATCGACTTTCGGTACGAACCTGAACTTCGAGGAATTGGTCAGCCTCCTGAGCTTACAGCCGTACACTCAGTAGCGGAGCCGCTGCCATCCTGACTAATGCAGAAATTGTTTTTGGGGCAGGACGAAGGACAGGTATAACCATCATGTTGGAACTGGAGTTGGGACATCTGGTAGCATTGACCACATACGGCATAGCAGGTGGCGCCGCCTGACGAACTGCCCGAATTGCAGTCATTACAGGCATTGTCGTTGCACTGAGGGCTTGATCCCGCTGCTCCGCTGCAGGTCCAGCTGCTGCCGCCTTCATCGCCTCCTACATATGTGCAGGCACCCGTTGTACAACTCGAAGGGTTGGATGACGTTCCATAAGTGCAGGCGCCGCAGACATCATCGTAGCACTCGGGGTTTATGCCGGTGCAGGTCCAGGTGCTTGTACTGCCGCTGCCGGCACCGCCGTATATACACAACACAGTAGTAGGACAACTGACACTTGATGCAGAGCCGCTCTCGCAGGAGCCGCAGGTGCTACCGCACGCAGCAGCATTGGTTCCGCTGCAACTCCATGTGCCTCCGCCACCAGAGCAGGATACAGTCACCTGGCAGTCCGCGCCTTGTGTGCTGCCGCTGTTGCACACTCCGCAACTGCCGCAGGTAGTCGACTCGCCTGAGTCCGCTCCGGTGCAGGTCCAGCTGCCGTAATCGTTCGGGCTGGAGGTTTGAGAAACATCGCAGGCGACAGTACAGGCAGCACCTGATGAGGTACCTGCGTCGCAAACGCCGCAGGTTTCAGAATCGCACGTAGGGCTTGACCCTGTGCAATACCAGCTACCGTAGTTTGAACTCTGGGATATGGAACATGACTGTGTACAGGTTACGCCTGCAGACGTGCCGCCATTGTTGCAGGTGCCGCAGTTCGTTCCGCAGGTTGATGATGCTCCGGAACTGGCTCCTGTGCACGCCCAAGTCCCGTAATCGTTGGGATTTGATTCAGAGGAGACAGAGCAACCTGCGCTGCAGCTCGCTCCCGAAGGCGTGCCGCTCGTGCACGAGCCGCAGGTAGTTGTGCTGCACTGCGGGCTCGAGCCCGAGCACGACCATGAGCCGTAGTCGTAAGGGTTTGTGACAGAAGAAATTGAGCACGAGCCGCTGCAGCTAGAACTGGCTGCAGTACCGCTCGTGCATGAACCACATGTGCTGCCGCACGAAGGTGACGCACCCGAGCACGTCCATGTGCCTGTCGAATCGGAGCAGGATGCCGTAGCGATTGTCGTAGTGCTAGTGGAAGTTGACGTTGATGTTGATGTGCTGGTGGATGTGGTGAGTGTGGAAGACGTACCAGCTACACACAAGTTAGGAGTCTCCTGGCAATTTATTGTACTTGTGGAAGTGGAGGTTGAAGTGGAGGTGGCGGTGGAAGAGGTGGTAGAGGTTGGTGAAATTGTAGTGCTTGTTGTGCTCAGCAGGCAGCAGCAGGTGTATAGCGCGCATCCGTCGCCAGTGACGCACGCTGCACCTCCGGCATCGGTGCAGTCCGGACCGGATGTGCAACCGACACTTGCAGGCATGTCATCGCAGGTCATCGGGTTCACCGTAGTTGTCGCAGAAGTTGCGGTGGAAAGAAAGTTCGCCTGCTCGGTTACGGGGCCGTTCATGTACACAGAGGCGTTGGTTGCGTCGCCCGAATAGCTCCCGGTGCCTGATCCGTCCCAGCCGACGAATTCCCAGCCCGGGTTGGCCGTTTCGCCTATCGTGACTTCGCTGCCGGCATCCTCCCAGTTGTTGCCAGATGTCACACTGCCGCCATCCGGCGGGTTCGTTGTTTCTGTAAGGTAGTAATGCCCGCCATAGTCAAGTGTAACGGTGCAGTTGGACTCGGGCACAACGAAGACCCCGGTCTGGTTCTTAAATCCGCATCCCTTGGCCGATATGTATGTGTATAAGACTTCAGACCCGGCCGGAACTTCGGGAACCGTCGGGGCCAAGGAGTAGTTATAGGATACGCCGCTCGGATACGAAAGGGTGAGTGGAAACTGCGAACACGTGTATGTTTCCGAACCGATTGTCACCACAGGCTGTTCGAAATTCGAGGCAGTGCACATGCCGCTTGCATTGGAACTCAGTTCGAAGTCCGCAGAGACTGGCGGCGTAAAGGTCACATTCAGTGTTGCAGATGCGTTCTGGAACGTCGCAGTTATTGTCGTAATTCCTGTGCGCAGGCTCGAGATGTGGGTCACGGCACTCCCGTTGTCACCAGTCAGCACGTCCCTTGGTGAGATCGTTGCGAAGGTGTTCGACTCTGTGAAAACCACCAATGCCTGCGGCAGAGGAACGTTTAGCAGGTAGACCTTTGCGATGACCGCATCGCCCACGCCATCTGCGGCGTCGGTCGTGTTTGTGGCTGACAGGGAGATCGTGGCCGGAACTGTGGAAGAAGAAGGCGATGTGACATAGGTGCTGAAGCTGCCGCTGAGCACCTGGCTTTTACCATTCTTGCAGCTCGATGTGTTAAGGCTCTGGCAGGGTACTGCGCTGAGAGCCACGGTTCCAGAGACAAGGGTGCTGAGCGCAAAGGATTTCTTTTGGAATGTGGCGTTGCAGATTATGCTTCCCCCAGGCTGCACTACGCTGGGGGAGCAGAGACCAGAAACTGTCTGGTTGCTCACATTGACCATTATCTTCGGGTTGAGAAGGGGGTAAAGCTGCGTGTTCTTCAGGAGCATGCCGGTGCTGCTGGAGACTGAGTTCGAGGTCAGGACCAGGCTCTGGCAGTATATCCCTGCAGAGAAGGCGCAGTTCGCCTGCGAGGTGCCGCTGGGCAGTACGATGATATGGAAGGCGAGAAGCAGAGCCAAGGCGGTGATGATGGCAGCCATGTAGGTGAAGAGGTATTCCAGCGAAGTCTGCCTGCTGCTCCGCACGCGTATGCCCATGTTCTTCAGAATGTCATCAGAATCAAAGCCGCGCATTATGTCGTTGGGGTCATACCTCTGGCTAAACTGCGCATGCCCGAGCATGTCGTACTGTGCCCTCTTCTGAGGGTCGCCCAGAACAGCGTAGGCTTCGTTAATCTGCTTGAACTTCTCCGCAGCAGATGGGTCTTTGTTCCTGTCTGGGTGGTATCTCAGAGCCAGCTCCCTGTAGACGCGCTTCAGTTCGTCTGCGCTTGCGTCTCTTTTGACGCCCAGGACATCGTAATAGCTTTTTGCCACCTTTTAGCCTCTCAAGCGCGCATCGGAGGGCAAATGCATCCAGATCACTTCTGCCACCATGAAGCTACATGTTTGGCAGAACGCCAAGCGTGAGAAGGTCTATCTTTGTAAGCGCCGCCTTCGGGTTATCGTAATACTCCTTGACGAACTCGTTTATGTCGGTCAGGCTGCGGATTCCGAGCTTGTTCAGCCTTTCCAGTATCTTCGCCCTCCGCTGTTCCTCCATCATGATCTCAGTAGGCGTGTACCCTGTTAGCTTGGCTAGCGTGTCCCTATAGGTGACGCTGGGGAGTATGTCAGATCCCCTGTGCGTCTTGTAATCGTAGTTGAAGAGGTCAGAGAGCAGCACCTGGGTCTCTATGCCGGAGATTTCCGACACCTGGGTTATCCTCCTGACCACCTTACCCTGCTCGTTGACCTGGGAGATTATTATTATCGCATCGATGAGTGGCAGTATGTCCATGTCCACGTTCATCGGCGTGTGTTCCAGTCTTGTTACCACGTCCCTTGCAGTGCTGGCGTGGATTGTTCCCATGGAGATCTTGCCTATGTTCATCGCTGTCATCATGTCCTTTGCTTCGGGGCCTCGCACCTCCCCGATTATTATCAGCTCGGGCCTCATTCGCAATGAGTTCTTTACTAGCTCTTCCATCGGGAGCGTGGGGCTCGTCTCGAGCCTGACCGTATTCTCCTGCGTCTCGGTATTGAGCTCGTAGGTCTCCTCTATGACCACGACCCTCTGCTCAGGCCTGAAGAAGCTGAACATTGCGTTGAGCAGCGTGGTCTTGCCGCTCGCGGGCATGCCGCCTATGAGCAGGTTTGCGGGCCTGGTCTTCAGCCCGTCAACGTAGAGCCAGAACCTCGCGGCCATGTTGTAGCTCAGCTCGCCTGTGTTTATCAGGTCGATTATGCTCAGTGCAGCCTGCCTGAAGTTTCTTATCGTTATGTTGGCGCCCAGCGGCGAGTTCACAATGTTGGCTCGCGAGCCGTTGGGCAGGTGCACGTCAAAGATCTCCTTGTTGGACATTGCGGTAGTCGCGTACATCTTGAGCTTTTTTACCATCATATCAAGGTCACGCATATCCTCGACCTTCTCGGCAGACTTCTCGTAGCCGATCCCACCAACGTAGACGAAGAGATCCCTGGTGTTGTTAACCATTATGTCCTCTATTCTCATGTCCCTCATGTACTTGTCCAGTATCCCGAAGCTTCTCGAGTCTGCGACAATCTTCTTTATCTCAACATCAGTGGCAGTCTGGGAAAGCTCTTCCGCAGCCTTCTCGACCATCCTGTTCCTGTCGTTCTCATTGGCCACACCGCTGAGTTTGCTTTCGAGGGAGTCGAAGACCCTCGATTCAAACTCGTAAAAAGCGTTTGCATCCATCATCTGATCGCGCAATTATATACAAAAACAGGATTTATTAAGTTTTATGAGACGGAAGCATCGGCAGGGCTAGGTGACTTTCAGAGACACCCTGCCCGAAGCCTGCGAAGGAAAGAGCGTGAAGTCGTTGGTGTAGTTTATGAAGAGCTCGCCGCTGAACGTGCTCGACACAGTGCCGCTGTACGCGCCCGTAGTCGTATAGCACTGAACATAGAAGGTATAGTTTCCACCTATCGGCAGGAATATCTGGTCGCTGGGCGGGTTGTAGGGTTTCTGTGGATGCGCCACGACTCCGGACTGCTCGCAGTCCAGCGTCGTTATGTTTATTGGAGACGAAGTCGATTGCTGCAGGTTGAGAGTGAGCAGGCCGTTCGGCGCAATGAAAAAGTCGAGACAGCTGAAGCCAGAGTTGAGTATGCACTCCTGCGCAGAATATGCGTTTGGATTGAATGCGCCTATGGAGTAAAGAGCCAGGAGTACCACTCCGATTATGAGGAAAGCCCAACCGTATGTGGTTAGGAATTCCATGGCAGACTGCAATTTCATGAATTAAGATAAGAAAAAGGGTTTATTATGCTATTGGGATTTGCTAGTGTAACAGCGCCTCGTATATCTCCGCAGCGCCCCTCAGCAGTATGAGCGCCACGGTGATGGCCGTGAGCACGTAGGCTATGGCTATGGGCCAGCCCGCGATAAAGACAAGGGCAAGGAACGCAAAGTTTATGGCTTTCAGTGCGCTGTTCGCACCGCGTATGATATGCGATGAGGCTATCCTGCCGAACGCGCTGTGCATCTTCGCAAATGTCTTTCCGCTCCGCACAACCAGGAAGTCGGAGATCGTGTTCCTTATGAATACAACAACAATGACAATGAGAGGCAGCAATCCGAGAAGCGTGAAGAGGCCCCAGAGCGTGTAGTCGATTATTCTGTCTATCGCGATGTCAAGGTAGGCCGCATATTTGGGCATCTTCTTGGGGAACTTCTTTGTCTTCTTGCGCCCCATCGCCTCATTCCAGAAGTAACCGAGGAAATCAGGCAGTGTATGCTTACCAAGAGTCGCAAAGTAGCCATCGAAGGCGTCTGAGATGAAAAGGAAGAAAAGCACAAGGACTACCACAACGGGGTTGAACCTTATGAGTACCAGATAGACCAGGAATGCCAGCAGGGGCAGCCTCAGCAGCGATACCATGTCAGCGCTCCTCATGAGATCTACGAGATATAATACACAAACTTTATAATAACAGCAATGCAAGTGTTAATTCTAATTGCTGGCCGGTGCCCCTGTGTTCGATCCAATCAAAAACGAGGAAGAGATACTAAGATACTGGAAGGAAAAGAATGTGATGCAGGAGGTCAGGGCAAAGAACAGGGGCAGGAAGAGTTTCTATTTCCTTGATGGCCCGCCATTCGTGAGTGGAGAGCTGCATCCAGGGCAGATGTGGGTCAAGACGCTGAAAGACGTAATCCTCAGGTACAAGAGGATGCGGGGCTTCGACGTCTACGACAGGGCGGGATACGATGTCCAAGGATTGCCGATAGAGAAGAAGGTGGAGGCGAACCTCAAGATCGGCTCAAAAAAGGAGATAGAGACAAGGATCGGCATAGAGAAATTCATAGAGAGCTGCAAGGAGTTCGTAACTGCTTACATAGGCAAGATGGACGCGGATTACGCACGCTTCGGCATATCCCTTGATTTCTCCAACCCGTATCTCCCCTACAAAAACGACTACATAGAGACGGAGTGGTGGTTCTTCAACGAGATCTGGAAAAAGGGGCTGGTATACAATGACAAGAGGGCGACGCTCTACTGTCCGAACTGCGGCACCGCGATCTCGCAGGGGGGCATGGAGACGACCTACATGGAGGACGAGGATCCCTCGATATACGTCGCTTTCAGGGTGAACACAGAACTTTCCAAGCCGAAGATAGACATCGATGACAATACCTTCCTCCTCATATGGACAACGACCCCATGGACCCTGCCGGCAAACATGGCTGTTGCAGCAAATCCCAAGGAGCTGTATGTAAAGGCAAGATTCGGGGAAAGAAAGCTCATAGTCGCAAAAAGCAGGTTCGAACAGGTCGTGCAGAACATCGGCGAAAGCGCGATAATAGAAGCCGAATTCTACGGCAACCAGCTGGATGGCATATACTACACGAACCCGCTTGAGGGAAAGGTTGCGGAGCAGAAGAAGTTCAGGAAGTGGCACAAGGTCCTGCTGGCCGAGGAGATGGTCAAGACAGATGAAGGTAGCGGACTTGTCCATATAGCACCAGGACACGGGTTTGAAGACTACCTGCTGGGCAAGAAAAACAAGATTCCGATATTCTCTCCTGTAAACGAGCAGGCGCTATACACTCACGAGGCAGGAGGATATGCAGGCCTTAGGGTACCCGGAGAGGCCAACGAGAAAGTGCTGAAGGACCTAAGAGCCTTGGGAGTGCTGCTGGGCGAGGGGACGCTCAAGCACAGTTATCCACACTGCTGGAGATGCGACGAGAAACTGATATTCATTGCGACAAAACAGTGGTTCGTAAACATACAGAAGGTGAAGAAAAAGCTGCTAATGGAGAACTCGAAGGTGAGCTGGCATCCGGCTGAAGCGAAGGCATGGCAGGACAACGTGCTCACAAGCTCGCCAGACTGGTGCATCTCCAGGCAGAGGTACTGGGGCGCGCCGATGCCGATATGGCAGGACGAGCAGGGCCATCAGAAGATAATATCATCGTTCAGTGAGCTCATCGATAATGCAGAGGACAAGGAAGCTGTGAAGGCGATAAAGGATTACCACAGGCCGTACATAGACTCTGTAAGGATAAAATGCGAAAAATGCGGAGGCGAGATGAAAAGGATACCTGACATAATAGATGTCTGGTTCGACTCGGGCATAGCATTCAGGGCGAGCCTCTCCAAGGAGCAGTTTGACTACCTCTTCCCAGGAGATTTCATACTGGAGGCTGTTGAGCAGCTCAGAGCGTGGTTCTCATACCTGCTGAAGGTCAGCGTGATGGTCTATGGAAAGAGGCCGTTCAAGAACATAGTCACGCACGGTATGCTTCTAGGGGCTGACGGCCGGGAGATGCACAAGAAGCTGGGCAACTACGTGCCGCTGGCTGACCTGCTCAAGAAGGAGACAGCGGACTCGTTCAGGCTCTGGTGCGCGCTGCACACCCCGCAATACGACCTGCTGTTCAGCGAGGAGAAGATAAGGGAGGCAGGCAAGGCGGTCATAGTGTTATACAACATCTCCAACCTGCTCAAGGAATATTCTTCGGCGCTTGACTACAAACCGAGCAAGATAAGGGCGCCGGCGAGCCTCGACAAACTCGGCCACGAGGATGCGTGGATAGCCTCAAGGTTCAACACAACGCTGAAGAACGCGACAGAGCACCTGGACAACTACGAGATACACAAGTACGTAAACGAAGTGAGGGACTTCCTGGTCAACGATTTCAGCAGGATATACCTAAAGGTTGCGAAGAAGAGGATAGTCGCGGGCAGCAAGCGCGATGCCAGGCGCACCATAGACATAGTCAACTACATATTCTACAACCTGCTGATCGTGCTCTCTCCCATAATGCCATTCTCAACAGAGAGGCAGTACATCGACAACTACGCAAATGAGAAGAGCGTATCGCTGCTTGAGTGGCCGAAGTACAAGGAGAAACTAATAAGGAAGGAGACAGAAGCGCAGTTCGACATGGCGGTTGAAGCGATAACGGCGCTGCTGAACGCGCGGGAGAAGGCCGGCGTTAAGCTCAGGTGGCCGATAGCAAACGGCGTGATAGAGGTAAAGGACGACAACGCGCAGGCCACGTTCGAGAGGCTCGTGGGCGTCATCGAGGACTACACGAACATAAAGAAGGTGAGCGTGAAAAAAGTAGAGGCGTTTGGCAAGGAGATACACCCTGTTTTCGCAAAGCTGGGGCCGAGTTTCAAGGAGAACGCGCCTGCCGTGGCTGAGGCGCTGAAGAACGAGAAGGCGGAGAATGTGGAGAAGGCGATTGCTTCAAGTGGCAGTTACTCTCTGCGCACTACGAAAGGGCTTTTTGAGGTAAAACCCGAGCATTTCACAATCACAGAAAGGCTCGAAGGAGAGAATGCGGTCGCATTCAAACATGGCGTAGCGCGTGTAGACAAGGAGATGAGCAAGGAACTGTGGAACGAGGCGATGATAAGGGAGTTCGAGCGAAGGGTGCAGCTCGCCAGAAAGAACAAGCAGCTCAGGAAGACCGACAGGATAAACGTATTCTATGAGGCCAGTCCCGCACTCGCAGGAATAGTGAAGGCGAATGCTGCAAAGATAAAGAAAAATGTCAACGCACGTGAGCTGCGCGAAGGGGCGCACGCAGGCATGGAGCCGCAGGAACTGGACATCGAAGAGGAGAAACTGGGGCTTGCGATAGAGAAGGAGGCATAGTCCAAAACCTCACTGTTTGGAATGATTTTTAAGGATGCTAGATGCCTAGTATTCAGTGAGCACATGGCTACCATGACTACAAAGAATGCAAAGATGGCTTTTTCACAGCTAAGCGTGAAGGCTGCGGCGATATCCGGCGCGGTTATAGGATTGATAGGAGGAATCTTTTCCGCACTCTTCAGGACTTCCTACAGGGCCAGCCCATATCTGGTAAGAACGGGCTTGAACGCAACGAACGTGACCGGCTATCCCACCATGGTGCATTCTTCAGGCGGCTTCGGCTTCCTGGCGATAATCTTCGGCCTCATCGGAGGCGCGATAGTGGGTGCGGTAATAGCCTGGGTATACAACTGGGCGCTGAAACTGAAGTAGCAGCCAAAATAAGAGCCGGGAATCATGCAGAGGCAGTCATGCTCTTGTAGGACTTCCTGCGCGGCATCTGGCCCCAGCAGTCCTTGCATATTATGAGCCTGGTCGTCTTGGTCTTCCTCTTCGAGCTCTTGATGCACTCGTTGCCTATCTTCCTCTTGCAGTAGTCGCAGACGACGAACTTGAAGACCTCTCTTTTACATCTCTCGCAAAGCAAAAAATCACTCACTCATGTCAGTATCATTATCTTAAGTCAGGCATACTTCTTCGCAAAGTCCGTCACAAAAGGTATCACGACGTCGACTCCTACAGAAGCCTTGTATCCCACATACATCGCAAACAGCCAGATCAGCAGGCCCAGAATAGGAAGTAAGAACGTCAACACAAACGCGATCACGCCGATCATGATTGCCTGTATCGAATGCAGTTTTTTCCTACTGTCGTTTCCGCTAATCATGAAGAAGATAAGTCCGGTCAGCCATTCAAGCAGGTAGATCAGTATGTAGCTGAAATCCCCCTTTTTTGCAGTGCTTGCCATAAAATCATAGTTATATCCAAAGATAACCTTTTAATGTTTACTTCCCGTCATGGTTGTGTTAACTATAAAAATGCGTACAGCAAGATAAAGTTGATTTCATGCGCGGCAGGGTGCTGATAGAGACATACGGCTGCACACTCAACCAAGCGGACAGCGAGTTGATGGGTGGGCTGCTCGAACGGAGTGGCTATCAGGTCGAGCATGGCAGATACGCACATGGAGACATTTACGATTATGTCATAGTGAACACCTGCACTGTCAAGAGGCCAACGGAACAGAAGATACTCAGCAGGCTGGGCAAGATGGCAGGCCTGAAAAACAGGCTGATAGTCGCAGGGTGCATGGCGAGCGCTAACAAAGAACTCATTTCCTCTGCAGTTTCCGAAGCAAGCATATTAACAACAAACAATGTGGCAAGAGTCGCAGATGCAATTGCTGAGATCGAATCAGGGAAAAGAGTGGTATACGATGGCAAGGCGGTTACTGACAAGATGTCCTTCTACGGGGCACAGGGCTCGGTGATAGCGAAGATACCAGTAAGTGAAGGCTGCCTCTCATCATGCTCGTTCTGCGAAACGAAGTTTGCAAGGGGGCCGCTGAACAGTTTCTCTCAGGACCTAATACTCAAGGCGGTCGAGATGAGCGTGAAGAAAGGTGCAAGAGAGATCGAGCTGACCTCGCAGGACATGGGCGCCTACGGACTTGATAAGAGGACCAACGTTGCAGAGCTTGCTTCCAGAGCCGCGAATATCGAAGGGGAGTTTAAGATAAGGATCGGAATGCTCAACCCTGAACACCTGCACAAATACCTCGATCAGCTCATCGAGGCTTACAGGAGCGAAAAGCTGTACAAGTTCATACACCTGCCGGTGCAGGCTGGCAGCAACAAAGTCCTAGGGGAAATGAAAAGAAGGTATACACGTGAGGAATTCATCAATTATGCAAGTGAACTCAGGGAGAAGGTGCCTGGAATAAGCATAGAGACCGATGTCATAGTGGGCTATCCGACAGAGACAAAGCAGGATTTTGAAGAATCGCTTGAGCTCGTCGGTGAAGTAAAACCGACGGTTACAAACGTGTCAAAATTCAGTACGAGGCAGCACGCCAGGGCATCGAGACTTAGGCAGCTGCCCAGCGAGGAAGTAAAAAGGCGAAGCATAGAGATGTCGAGATTCGCGAGAGCGCTGCAGGACAGGGAAAGGAGGAAGCTAGTGGGCAGCGAGCGAGTGGTGCTCATAACAGAAAGGAATGCGAGGTCCTTCGCCGGAAGGGATGATGGTTACATTGCCGTGGCACTTAGGGAGAAGGACGGGCTCAAAGTTGGCGATTTTGTGAATACAAGGATAACAGCTAGCACCATGGCCTACCTGACAGGCGAAGTTGCATCGTAGAGCAGCAAAAGGCATTTAAAATAGCGAACTCTATCTTTGTCTATGTACTCCAAGGAACTAGAGGCCATGCTCCAGAAGAAGGGCATTATTCCTGGAGACGAGATCAGGATCACCACCAGAAAGAAGACATATGAAGGCATCCTGATACCAAGGCCCGAATTCGGCGACAAAAATGCTCTTGTACTAAAGCTGAAGAGCGGTTACAACATTGGAATAAGGCTTAGGATAGGGGACAAGGTAGAGAAGAAGGGAAGCAAGAGGGAAACGTTCACACTTCCGAAGGCAGAACTCAAAAAAACGCTTGGACTGCCAAAGGTCACAGTAATAGCGACGGGAGGCACAATCGGAAGCTCTATAGACTACACAACCGGAGGCGTGACCTCGCTGGTCTCGCAGGAAGAACTCCTTTACCAGATCCCGGAGCTGAATGGAATAGCGCAATTTGAGATGCTCAACCTGGAGAAGAGGATGAGCGAGGACTTTATCTACAAGGACTGGCAGGAACTTGCAAGGCACGTGGCTAGAGCGCTCTCGGGTTCGCACGGAGTGGTCATAACGCACGGCACAGACACGCTCCACTACACCTCCGCAGCACTTAGTTTCATGCTTCACGGGCTTACTGGCCCTGTCGTGGTTACGGGCTCACAGAGAAGCCCGGACAGGGGCTCGAGCGACGCATTCATGAACTTCATATGCGCATCGAACTTCGCAGCAAAGGCCGAGGTCGCAGAGGGGGGAGTCTGCATGCACGCAAATTCGTCAGACAGCTCGTGCTCGTTCATCAGGGGAACCAAAGTAAGGAAGATGCACACCACAAGGAGGGATGCGTTCAGGCCCGTAAACACAAGGCCCATAGCAAGAGTAGGGGCTGACGGCTCGATAGAGTACACGGGCGAGTACAAGAAGTCATGGGAACAGAGGATAAAGCTGAAGGTGATGCCTGGTTACGAGCCCAAGGTCGCTCTGGTAAAGTTCTATCCCAACTGCGACCCAGACATAATAGAGTACTACATAAGCAAGCGCTACAGGGGCATAATAATAGAGGGCACGGGTATGGGTCACGTGCCGGTAAAACCAAGGGAGGAGAATTACTCATGGGTAAGGTACATAAAGAGGGCCGTAGATGCAGGAGTAGTGGTGGGAATGACGTCCCAATGCCTCAATGGAAGAGTGAATTCGAATGTCTACACCAACCTCAGGCTTGTCTCCAGGGCGGGTGCCATATATTGCGAGGACATGCTGCCAGAGGTAGCGCTGATAAAGCTGGGATGGCTTCTGGGAAACTACAGGAGAACAGAAGCCGCGACGCTGCTTGACAAGAACATAGTAGGAGAGATAACGCAAAGATCTGAGATCGACTGGTTCCCGTGATTTGATGGAGAAGGAGTACGATTACGCGAAGCTTGGCTTCAAGTGCGGCCTTGAGATACACCAGAGGCTCGCAACCATGACCAAGCTCTTCTGCTCGTGCAGCGCGGAGCTGCAGCAGGACATCTCGATAGCAGAGATAGAGAGGAGGCAGAGGGCCGTGGCAGGCGAGCTGGGCAAGATAGACCCGTCTGCAACGTTCGAGAGCGAACGCGGGAGGAAGTTCGTCTACAACGTATTCAAGAGCACCACCTGCCTTGTGGACGTGGACGAGGAGCCGCCTCACGAGCTAAACCAGGAGGCGTTGGAGATTGCGCTCAGGATCGGGGCTTCGCTGAATGTGAGCATACCACATGAGTTCCAGCCGATGAGAAAGGCGGTGGTGGATGGAAGCGACCCGAGCGGGTTCCAGAGAACAATCCTGATAGGGCACGACGGCTACATGATGCTCGGCAAGAGGAAGATAGGAATAACAGCTGTATTTCTTGAAGAAGAGTCGAGCGGGATAGAGTTCAGCAACAGCAACGTGGTTGTATATAACGTGGACAGGCTGGGCATACCCCTGATAGAGATAGACACGGATCCAGAGATAAGGTCTCCCAAAGAGGCAAAGGAAGTGGCGAGAAGGATAGGGCTGCTGCTGAGGCTTACCGGAAGGGTGCAAAGGGGCATAGGGTCGATAAGGCAGGACGTAAACGTATCCATAAAGGAGGGTGCGCGCGTAGAGATAAAAGGCTTCCAGGACCTGGAGACGATGGACAAGATAGTTGAAAACGAGGTCGAGAGGCAGGTAAACCTGGTGGAGCTGAGCAAGACACTGCAGAAGAAGCACGCGAGGGTTCACGAGTCAGTCGATGTTACGGAACTCTTCAAGGAGACCAAGGCCAAGATAATCAAGAAGAGCATCGAAGAGGGCGGGATAGTATTCGCCTCCAAGCTTAGCGGCTTCGGGGGGCTGATAGGCAAGGAGATAAACGAGGGCAGGAGGCTGGGAAGCGAGATAAGCGATTACGCAAAGTCAGCAGGAGTTGGAGGCATAATACACAGCGACGAGAAACTGGAGTCGTACGGCTTTGAAGATGCGGAGATCAAGGCGCTAAAGGAAAAGCTGGGCGTCTATGTCGGCGATGCTTTCGTGATCGTCACCGGACCAAGTGAAGCGTGCAGGAACGCGATATTGCTGGCGAATAGAAGAGCTCACGAGGCCCTGCGCGGAGTGCCGAGCGAGACCCGAGGAGTGAACTCGAAGCTGCTCATAACGACTTTTCTAAGACCACTGCCTGGCGGTGCAAGGATGTACCCCGAGACAGATGTGAGGCCCATATCTTCTGATTCAAGCGCATATGAGAAGATGAGCAAGGAGATGATAGATGTAGAATCGACGATGGTGAGACTGAGGGAGCAGATAGGAAACGAGCAGCTCGCAGAGCAGATGTTATGGTCGCCATATCTTCAGCTCTTCAGCGATATCGTTGGCAAGACGCAGGTAAGCGGGGACGTTGTGGCCCCGATACTGCTCGAGAAGATCAAGGACATAAAGAGGAGAGGAGTGGACACCAGCAAGATAAGCGACCAGGCGCTGGTAAGGCTGTTCCAGAAATACGGCGAGGGCGCCATAACAAAGGCCGCGATTGTGCGCATACTTGAGGAAA
>JASHTX010000077.1 GCA_030040335.1 Microcaldota archaeon | reverse complement strand
GAGCATGGTATTCATCTTCCCTATTATCCTGGGAACCTTGGAGGGCCTTACGGCCATCACCTTGCCGCCGAAAAGCTTTCTCGGCCGCTCGAGTATCAGTATTATCTGGTCGGATTCCCTCTTCACCTCGCGCACGAAAGCACTCGCGATATCACCGACCTGCATCTCCTCCTGCCTCTCTTCCTCCCTATCCCTTCCGAATCCGCCCCTGTCCCTGCCGAAGCTCCTTCTCGGAGGCAATATGAGCCCGCGGAAAGGTGAGCTGAGGTTCATCGTGGAAACGTTGTTCTTAACGTTCTCCACTATTCCTATCACAAAATCGCCCTGCCTCGGGTACCAGACCGTTTCCAGAGGTACGAACGACCCCTTTTCCTCGTCCAGCATCCCTATCACGGTCGTGAACGTCTTGCCGCCCTCGACTATCGCGTTGGGCATCCGTATTATCTTGTCGGATATCATGTCTCCTGGTAAAACTATCTTCATATCACACACTTACTATTTTGGTTGTTGCCGCTCCTTTAGTGGCGTTGTTAAGCTTGTCAAAGAACTCGCTCTGGAGCCCTGCTGGGAACTCCACTGTTGCGAGGAGCGACCCATCGCTGAGCCAGCGCTCGGCTTTGAGCCCGTACTGCTTCAGAAGCCCATAACTCCTGTTCGAATAAATTGAAGGTATCGTCACCTCCATCCTGACAGTTGAGAACTTCAGCGGCAGCTTCATGCTCAGCTTCTTGACTATCTCGTCTATCTGCTCGCTCGCCTGCTTGAACGGGTCTATGCTCACCTTAGCCTCGGTCATCGCCAGCTCTATCCTCTGCGGCGTGTGAGGCGCGTTCGTCCTCGGATCTATCGCGTTCCTTGCTATTATGTTCACGATCTGCTTCCTCTTTTCTTCCAGCAGCCTGTTCTTCTGCTCTGTTGTCAGCGGCACTGTGCCGTTCTTCAGTATGATGGCCACGATCTTGGAGAGGTCTTCTGTGTTGAAGGCCTTCTTCAGCTTGTCCTGGCCCTGCCTGTCCCCCTTGTTCGCGTCCTTGAAGACGTCCTCGACCTCAAGGGCCGACATTGGGTCCTGCAGCTTGCCAGTTATGTAGTCATATGCCTTGTCCGAATCAACGAAAACTTCAAACGTTTCTCCAGCTATTGTATACTTGGCTATTACCGTCTTTGACATAAATTCACAATAATCAGAAGTACTTTGCTATTTCCTGCTGCGAGAGTATCACAAACTCTGCCTTCTCTTCTATGTAACCGATGTCCACATGGTCACTCTGCAGCTTTCCCTCGTTAATCTTAGTGAGTATCTTTATTCCAAGTTGAAGCGACTCGTCGGTGCTCATCCCGTCCTTGTATTCCTTGAGCAGCATCTCGGTCGCGACCTTCTTTCCAGAGCCTATTGCGTCTGCCTTGTATCCAAGCAGTGCCGCATCGGGGCCGACCTCGAAGAGCCTTTTCTCTGTATCTATGCCTCCGAGCAGCAGAGAAACACCGTAGGGTCTAACGCCGCCGTAGAATGTCGCTTGAAGCATGTAAGATGAGAGTTCTTTGGCGATAGCCTCGACTGACTTGACCTCGTTATAGATCATTCTGTGGCTCTGTGCCGATGACCTGGTGGTGTCTATTATGTGAAGCCCGTCAGCCACATAGCCGCTGTACACAGCGCCTATGTGTGAGTCTATCCTGAAGACCTTCTGCATGCTTGAAAGAACCGCGAGCGGCTCATCGATGTTCTTGTGCGCCACAAAAGTGACACCTGTTTTTGTCACCATTCCGATCGCCACGCCGCCACGCCTGACTGCTTCCTTTGCATACTCGACCTGGAAGAGCCTGCCGTCGGGGTTGAACATTACTCCCCTATCATACGCTTGTATGTTTGGATACACTCATTTCACCGATAAAATACGTTTTATTTCGAAGAATAAAAAGTATGGTATCTATTACTTTGTTTATAATTATATACCTTTTGCTGTGCCCGACTAAACTGCCCTCTTAAACAAGCCCATTTCTATAGCCAGTTCTAGTCCGGTCTTGGTGGCCTTGTAGGTGTGCGAACGGCCAGAATCTGACCTTGCCTTGCTCACCAACCCCTGGCCTCGCAGTTCTGCCAGAGCCCTGCTGATATGGGGCAGATGTTCACTCTGTTGGGTTGCCAGGTCTGTAGGGGTTTTGGGCCCTCCTGCAAGTGCCTTTAGAGTTTCCTTCCTGGTACCGCTTCTGCTTACGAAATCGGCTAAGCGTGATCCTTGCAATTACACACCTGAACTAATTGACTTTTTAGGGTTTAAAAGCATTTTGCAGGTATCGTATTTTGTCGCATCTAAAACGCTACACACCCCTTTTATATCTACAGTGAGAATGATATTCGATGTAGAAAATGTCGTGGAGGATATGGAGGAAGAGAAGGGGGCCCAGAAGGTAAAAATCGGAAATTCTGAGGTAAACGTAGTCCATCCTTCTATTTTCAATGTGGTGAAACAGAGGCAGAGAGTAAAGGAAAAGCTCGCTGGTATAAAACACAAGATAGGAGTGTATAGCGCAAAGGGCGGCGTGGGAAAGACCACGGTCGCTGTAAACCTTGCGTTCACGCTGAGATCGCTTGGCTACAAGGTTGGCCTACTTGACGCAGATATCGACTGCCCAAACGTTACAATGTTCCTTAATATGAACAACCCTGCACTTGCCAGATACCCGCTGGAACCGCTGGATAAGGAAGGAGTCAAGGTCATTTCTACAGCGATGTTCGTAGATGAGAACAGGAGACCGATCATCTGGCGAGGACCCATGGTCGCAAAGATGCTTTCTGAGTTCCTGGAGAATACAGAGTGGGGCGAGCTTGACTACCTCATACTCGATTGCAGCCCTGGAACTTCTGATAGCAACCTATCTATAATGCAGCTGCTTGAACTCGATGGCTTCATACTTGTGACAACGCCACAGCACATAGCAGCGATCAATGCTGCCAGGTCAGGGCTGATGGCCAGGAGACTGGGCGTTGGAATACTTGGCGTGGTGGAAAACATGTCTGACGGGTACGCACACGGCGCAGCAGAGGTGGCAGAAATCTTGAAGTGCGAGTTCCTGGGCGCGATAAAAGACAACAAGAAATTCAACGAACTGAGCGACGAAGGCAAGATACCTGTACTTGAGAACAGCGAGATCAAGGAAGAGTTTATAAGTATAACAAAAAAATTGATTAAGGGGCGCACCTGATGGACGAGAAGTTTGCGGGCTTATTCAAAGAATCTAAGATTTTTGCTGACCGTGAGGTGCTCTCACCGCATTATGTACCAAGTCATCTTCTTTTCAGGGACAAGCAGATCGAAGACATAATAAAGGCGCTTACGCCGTCGCTGAAAGGGGAGCGTGGCAGGAACCTCTTCATTTTCGGGAAGACGGGCACTGGAAAGACATCTTGCATAAAACACGTAGTTGACGAGGTGAAAAAGCTGCCTGTCGTCAAGGCGAAGATCTCATATGTCAACTGCAGGATTTACAATTCGAGGTACAGGACTCTCAGCAAGATAGTCAGCGACCATCTTCCGTTCCTCTCCAAGCGAGGGTACGGGCTTGTGGAGATATACGAGAAGATAATAAACTGGATAGAGGAGGATGGCAAGGTACTGATAGTGGTTCTGGATGAGGTCGACATAGTCAAGGATCTTGATGACCTTATCTACACCCTGACAAGGGCGAACAGCGACCTGCGCTCCGGAGGCATAACGATCATCGGGATATCCAACAAGACTAACTTCAAGGAATCGCTAGATTCCAGAAGCATATCGACGCTCTACGAGCGAGAACTGGTCTTCGCTCCTTACAACTCGAATGAGCTAGCGGCCATACTGAAGGACAGAGCCGAGAAGGGATTCAGAAAGGGGATAATAGGCCCTGAGACGCTGAACCTCGCAGCTGCGATAGCGGCAAAGGAGAGCGGTGACGCAAGGCTCGCATTAAAAATAATATCGAGAGCGGGCGAGATAGCGGAAGAGGAAGGCAAGAACTCCGTGACCGAGACCGAGGTAAACGCTGCGCAGAAGGATGCTGAGGAGGAGATCGCCTACGAGGTGATATCGACCCTGCCCGAGCATCAAAAACTGGTGCTCTACTCTGTCTCGCTCCTTTCGCTGCAGGGCAGCAGGTACAAGAAGCTCACTGATGGGAACGACATGTACATATTCAGCGGCGAGGTCTACAACAAGTACACAAGGGTATCCGAAGCTTTGACCAAGGAGCCGAAGAGCAGCAGGTGGTACAGGAAGTACATAGCAGACCTTGAGATGCAGGGCCTGATAACAACATATGAATCAGGCAAGGGGATAAGAGGCCACACTAAGCTGATAAAGCTCACCTACCCTGCGGAAAAGATAAAGGAGACGATAGAGAAGAGCATGTTCTTGGAGGGAGAGGCAAAGGGAAACACCGCTAAGACCCCTGCGGGAAGCAGTTGATCAATTGAAGAACTTCATGTCCGTAATAAAGGAAAACGATTTCGTATTCCCAGAGTACAACAACAGCAACCTTTCTGTGATGAAGGATATTGTTGCGAAAAGGAGCGGGCGGCTGGGAAACGAGGATAAGAAGATATTCCTTGTGACCGATGGGCTTGGCTACGATCTCCTGAAGACTAACATTCTGGAAACTGGAAATTCCGAGCTGCTGAAGCGCGCAGAGGTGAACCAGATAAGCACGCTCTTCCCCTCTACGACCACCGCGGTGATGAATTCCATAGAGTCCGGGAGGACCCCGGCAGAGCACGGAGTGATAGGGTGGGACGTCTACCAGAAGGAATACGGGCTGGTTGTAACGCCGTACAGGGATGCAACTGCATTCTCGAAACAGATGAGGCTGAGCGCTGCGGGAATCGGAAGCGTACTGCCGGTGCCGAGACTGTTGATGAGCGCAGCCGAGAAGAACAGGATGATGAGGCTGCTGCCTGAGGGCATCAGGCCAGATAAGATGGAAAATTGCACGCACGTCTGGTACTATGACACTACTGACATGTTCGTTCAGCTGAAGAAAGCGATAGCAAAGGGAGAAGAGGGGTTCATATACGCTTATTACGATGGCCTCGACCACCTCCAGCACGAGTACGGATATAAACACGAATCTGTTAAGCGCGCGGTGGCATTGTTCTTCAGGGAATTGAGCACGATCCTTGTACCGGAGCTGAGGAAAAACGGTTACAACCTCATCATAACCTCTGACCACGGGCAGATAGAAGCTGACAAAAAGATAATCCTGGACTCAAGAAGCGAACTGCTGGACTACCTCGCCATGCCTCCTTGGGGGGACTCCAGGTTCCTATGCCTTAGCGTACTCCCAGGAAAGGATGGCGCACTCGCAAGGTTCTTCGAAAAGAAATACGGCAAGGACGCGGTGCTGGTTGAGAGTGATGAGCTGATAAGCACCGGCATATTCGGCAAAAAGGTAATAGACAAGAACGTAAGAATGAGGTTCGGCACGCACATGGTCCTTCTCAAAGGAAACGCGGTGATGAAATACCTCTACCCCACGGAAGAGAAGAAGGGAATCGGAAAGAAGGGCTTCCACTCTGGTTTGTCCGCGCTTGAGATGAAGATTCCGCTTATAGTTTACTGATTTGATGCATGCTTTTGATCTTGTTGGTGTGAAAAGGAACGATCTGGGTGAGCTGCCCGGCAGGCTGGGCTACAAGAAGATCTTCTATCTGGGCAGGGATTGCGAGATTGTGGAGGGGATAAGGGAGCAGGTTGGCGGCAAGGGGGTGATAAGGAGCGGAAACCATGAAGTTGTTGCCAAGATGCTGAGGCAGACCTGGGTCATCGGCATGCTGCCCAACAATGATTCGATAAGCAAGCTGGACCTCCAGGCTGTGAAGGATAATGAGAAAAGCGTGCTGCTGCCGCTGGCCGATGTTGTATGCGCTGACGAGTCCGCGAGGCAGCAAAAGCTGGGCAGGATGAGAACGCTGGTGCGGAATCTGCTGCGCTTTAAGGTTCCTTTCTTGCTCGTCTCGCTTGCTGAGGACCGCGAAAGCCTTCTCTCAAGCGCTCAGATGGTGGAAGTTGCGGGATTCATAGGCATAGACGAGATGCGAGCCAGACAGGCGGTATGCAGGTTGGGCGAACTGATATGATATTCAAGAAAAAATTACGCTATATATTGGTAGAATCATCTGGCGCACTCAATTTTAGCGGGCTGGAAGCAGCAGAGTCGCTGAGAAAGGCGATGCTGGGATTCATGGGCCAACTTCACTATTTCAGGGCAAACCCGAAAGTGGTGTCGCACCTCGGCGGCTCTGCATTCATACTGAGCACCAACCGCGGCTACGAGAAAAGCGCGATACTTGCGCTCTCCTTCATAAGGAACATTGGCGGCGAGAAGGTCGGCCTGTATACGATAAGGACTTCGGGCACAGTGAGAAGCCTGAAGAGCTACTTTTTAGAGAACTACGCAGGGTGGGCTACCGGCAAAGGGGGGTCGTAGGTTCCGCTTACCTCCACATGCCCCCTTATGCTTGGAAGCCGCAACTGGAGCAAGTAGGTCTGAGGGTCTGGCCTACTCACACTGATGTCTTGCAACAGGCCTGCAGTCAGTTGGGCAAGCCTGAATTGTTTTTCGTTTCTGAATCCTTCATCGCTATGAGAATACACTTCTCGCACTGCGGTTTTACTCTCATAGTACATCTCACACATCCTAAAGAAGGCTTCCTTGCTCACTGGAAGGCCTTGAAATATCGCCCCAAAGTTATTATGGTAGGCCATGAGCTCGTCTATTCTTTCCAGGAACGCAAAGTCAGTATCAGCTATCTTTACTCTGCCCTTACGGTAGGCCATGAACTCACGCGCGCTCCCAAGAAAACCGAAGCCGGTTTTATCTATTTTCCCTATGTTTTCATGATATGCCATCAGTTCATGCACGCTTCTAAGGAATCCGATGGCCTTGGAGTTTATTTTGCCTATTTTTTCATGCTGGGCCGTGAACTCCTCTATACGCTCGCCAGCCTTTGCCAGGAACGCAAAGTCATTATCGGTTATTTTAGTTAGCTGCAACTTCTGCACATCTGATCCTTCAAACTCGAGACTCACATTGTGGCCATTCCGCTTGATGCCGATTGCGGTCAGTAAAGCACGACCTATTTTAGTTCCTTCAGAGTACCGCACGGCGTGGTCAAGTTCATGTAGGTTCAGCGCCACGGTATCGTAGTCGTTTCGGTGTGCCCTATGTCTCCACAAACTCTCGAAAAAAAGAATGTACTGCTTTTGATGATAGCCGATGTAACCAGGAACTGTCTGGGCGCGGAAATCAGGCGTATAGGAGTAAAAAGAGTTAAGGGTCCAGTTTACGCTGATAACACTCCTCTCTGTGAGTAATCTTTCTTCTCCTCGAGTGGATGTTCGAACGCCTCCCATTATGCCAGCGATGTCCTCCCTCCGGGCATTAAAGAGGATCCCGCCCAGTATGCCTCTGCCCCTAGCATCGACATTTTCAGGAAGCCGGTCTAGGCTGGCTATGTATCTCCTTCGCTCTTCTGCAGTCCCGTCTGTCAGGCTCTGGAACGTAGCAGGGAATGGGAGTTGTGGGGGGTTTCTGAAATACCTGCTTTTTGAAAGCTCCCCATTAAAATCCTCCCCATTTAACTTCCCCCTGAGCTTAATCGGCATATTAGTATTTTCGTTTCAGCCTATTTATACATTGATGAAATTTACGGCTACGGCACAGATATCAGTTATTTTGTCAGGTAATTTCATGAGGTTGTTGAGAATGATGGCAGCTCGGTAACATTTCCTGCCTGCACGCTGGTCCCTATTGAAACTTCGGAAAATATGACCGTGCTCGAAGGAGTGGTCCATGTAAAGTTGAGGGGTATGCCGTATTGGGCCGACATGCAAAATGTGAAGTTTTCCTGCGTGGTGTTTGCCCTCAACAGCGTACACTGCTGCCCATTGTAGTTTTCAAGACCTGAGTTGTAGAGCCTGATTCTTGTGGCGTTACTGAGTTCTGGCGGAAGCATCTGGTAAAGGATATCGAATTCCTCTGAAGGGAACGAAGCGTAGTCCTTGCATTGATAGTTAATGCCCTGGCCAACGGCCTGGCAGACGTAAAATACGCTTCCGTTAATATCTATGACCTTGTTGGCGAACCCTGACTGGGCAAATGAGAGTGACACATTATTGTAATATTTCTGGTAGAGAAGGGTTGCGTTCTGTATTCCCTGGCTTCTGCGAATAGAGTAGTTTACATAAAGAGTGGGCGTAGACCCCAGATTGTTCCCTACAAGGCTCATCAGTTCTGTGTAGTTGGTGTATCCCTTGGAAATTGCGGACCCGAAGCCTGAGGTGCCAAAGGTAAAGTTTGGCAGCAACTGCGGCTGCTCGCCCTTGTATTCCAGGAGCGCGTTGGTTATGAAGTAGTAGCCGACCGCCACTA
>JASHTX010000076.1 GCA_030040335.1 Microcaldota archaeon | reverse complement strand
CAAAAGGCGAAGAGCATAGACAAGGGCGAATACGAGTCCGGAAAGAAGATAGGGGAAGTGGGCAACAGAATCATTGAAGACGGTGATACGATCTTTACGCGCTGCAACACAGGGCCGCTTGCTTGTGCGGGTTCCGGCACTGCTGCGGCGGTATGGAGAAAGGCGTGGGAGGAAGGCAAGGATATTAACGTAGTGGTATCGTGGACAGCGCCGCTCTTCCAGGGCTCAAGGATAACAGTGTGGGAATGCGAGAAAGACAGGATACCGGTCACGCTGATAGCGGATGACATGGTCGGCTATGCGATGTCACACACAAAAGGCAGGAAGATAGTGGTTGTCGGAGCCGACAGGGTACTTTTGAGCGGTGATTTCGCGAACAAGATAGGGACATTGCAGGATGCGATACTCGCAAAACATTATGGAATTCCTTTTTACACCGCGGCTCCGCTGTCTACAGTCGATGCCGTCTCTAAGAGTATACCGATAGAGATGAGGAATCCGGAAGAAGTAAGGACCATACTGGGAAAGACCAGAATAACGACCAAAACGGCAAAGGTACTCAACCCGGCGTTTGATGTGACACCACATAATCTTTTGGCAGGGATAATAACAGAGAAGGGAATAGCAAGAGAGCCGTATTCAAAGACGCTTGCGGCAATGAAGAATGCTTCACACAGATGATAAGATGGTTGCAAACAAGGGAGCTCTGAGCAGGAAATTGGTCGAGATAGCGAGCCTTGCCTTCAAAAGAGGCATGAGCTCAGTTTACTCCGGCAACATTAGCGTAAGACTAAACGGCAACACGGTACTCATGACTCCGGCAGGAATGCCCAAACACATTCTGAAGCCTAGTGAGCTATCCGTGTTCGATGTCGCTAAAGAAAAACTGCTGAGCGGACCCAAGCAGTCCTCGGAATACAAGGCGCACATGTACACCTACAGGCTTCTGAAAGGCGTGAACGCAATCGTGCACGTGCATCCCAAGAAATCCATAGCGCTGTACGCAGCGATGGGCATCGGGGCCTTCAGGATAACGGGCAGTGAGCCATACGCGAGCGATGAGGAAGTCGAGTATTACCTTGGAAAAGTTAGTGCTGTTGGCAAGCTCCCTTCAGGAAGCAGGGAGCTTGGAGAAGCTGTGGCAAACCAGTTTGCCAAAGGGGCAAAGGTCGTGATAATGGAAGGGCACGGCACCATAGCCGTCGGCGAAGACCTTGATGAGGCTTTCGGCAGGGTCCACTACCTCGAGCTCTTTGCAGATAAGAAGATAAATTACGAGCTTCTTAAGAAAAGCAGGTAGGAGAATGCAGGCTTTGTTTGGCACAAGCGGCATACGTGGCGTGGTTGACAAGGACTACTATCCTGATTTCTATCTTCACATGGGGCTGGTTTTCGGCACAGTGCTCAAGAGCAAGCAGATGGCTGTTGCCGGTGATGGCAGGACCACAATGCCGATACTGAAGAATGCGCTCATCTCTGGACTGACTGCTACAGGCCACGACGTATCAGACATAGGCGTCTTGCCGACTCCCGCTCTGCAGTACTACTGCAAGAACAAGAGGATACCGGGAATAATGGTAACGGCATCGCACAACCCCGCGGAGTACAACGGCTTCAAGCTCGTGCTCAGCAACGGAACCGACATATACGGCAGGGAAAAGGACGAGGTGGAGAAACTTTATTTCAAGCATAATTTCGCGGAGAACTCTCCAGGCAAGAAGACCGATATAAAGTATGCGACCTATGATAAGGCAGGCAGAGTCAGCTACGACGCTGCCGGCAGAGACCTGTACGTCAACGGCATAGCAAGACTCGCAGACCTGGCCACTATAAAGCGCGCAAAGCTCCGCGTGCTCTACGATTGCGTCAACGGGTCCACGACCCAGACAGCGCCTTTCATATTGAAGAAACTGGGGCTGGAGCCTGTCCCGATCAACGAAAAACTTGATGGAACGTTCCCAGGACACCCTCCAGAGCCTACAGAAGCAAACATAATGAGCACGATCAAGGCGATAAGGGAGAAAAACGTGGACTTCGGAATCGTCTTCGACAGCGATGGCGACAGGTCGGTTTTCCTCTCGCCGGATGGCAGGTACATAGACGGCAACTTCTCGATACCGATAATCGCAAAGCTCAAGCTGAGAAAAGGCGATTCGCTCGTAGTGCCGGTCGATACCGCGGACACGGTCCCGATCGTTGCTGAGGAGATGGGCCTCAAGCTCTACCTCACGAAGATCGGCAGGCAGCACGTAGTGAGAGAGATGATGAACAAAAGGGCGAAGCTCGGCGGCGAGGAGAACGGGGGCATAATATATGCGCCACACCAGTACTGCGGAGACGGGGGGATGGCGCTCGCGCTCTTTGCAGAGGCTGTGGCCAAGCAGAAACTAGACGAACTGCTTGACTCTGTGCCAAGCGTAAGCTTCATGAGAGACAAGGTATACACAAACGTGGAATTCGAGGGCATCAGGAGAAAAATGCTGAGGCATGCGCACACTGATACGGATGAGATGGATGGGCTGAAGATGAGGCTGTCAAAGGACAGCTGGGTGATGGTTCGAAAGTCAGGAACAGAACCAGTCTACAGGATATACGCGCAGGCTGGGAGCAGAGAAGGGGTGGAAAGGCTGGTCTCATCTTACAGGAGAGAGCTTTTCGGGCGCTGAGCTAGCCCTGAAACCGCCTTACAAGCCTCCTTCCTGCATTCTTGTTGTTGAGCACCTCGTAGACCGAGTACTTCTTTATGACCATCGCCTTCACATGGTCGGTCTCGGCGTTGGACTGTTTTGCGAGCCTTTCCGCCTGCCTCAGCTTGCCGGCGTATGAGTTGTATGCAATTGTGGCAGCTGCAAGCGCGTCGCGCTCGTGCAGGTTGCTCGCGGCGCCGCTGACTATGTTCTTTTTCTTCTCCACGCTTATGTCGCTGCCAGGCACGAAAAGCACAGCGTCGAAGATCGTGGCGAGTTTTTCCACGAGCGAGTCAGGCCTCTTTTTGTCTCCGGCGATCACGACCGGCAGGCCGGTCACTTTTATCTGTTCGATGAACCACTGCAGGCCAGCGAAACGGCCTGTGGCAAGCCTCGCGACCCTGCCGTCCAGGTCAAGGCAGGCGATCGCGGCCGTCTTGCCAGGGTCTATGCCCACTATTATGTGCCTCAAGATATCAGCATAGGGTGCTGTTTGAATAGCAGATTGCCTGATGAGCAGTTTCAGGAATCGCAAGGTACTCGCAGTTGACTACGGCTACGGGAGTCTGTGTTATGTTGTAGTACTTTGCAAGCAGAGATTGCACGTCGAGCACCTGCACAGACTGGTTCAAGCACGAGGTGAGCTGGGCGTAGTTGAGCTTTGAAGAGTTGGCGATGTTGGCGAGGACAGGCTGGGAAAGGTAGCTGCCGGCATAGACGGAATTCAGGTTGGAAGCAAATGCAGTGAAGTTGCTCTGCTGCGACGCGCAGTAGGTGTACCTGCCCAGGAGCTGGGCGTTGAAAAGCCCGAAGGTCGAGCCTACCTGCTGCGTTGCGGCGCCGGATACGACCCTGATTGTAAGGTTGACCTTGTTGCCGAACTCAATCTCTAGGTCTGTAAAGTTCAGGAGGCTCTTAACGGCCCCGGGAGCGTATGGGTCTATGAACCAGTAGACGTTGGTTGGTTGCTGCTGCAAGCATGCGTATCTCCCGGCCAGCTTTACGACTCCGTTTGCAACCACAGAATTGTTCGTTATGCTTGGAGGCTTTGCAACCTGGAGCAGTGGAGTGATCTGCGATGTATTGACGTCGCTTATGAGGAATTCGGCCTGGGAAGTCTCGCTGGTGCCAGGGCTCATTGCAGTGATGTCGACCCTCCAAGACCTGAGGTATGGGACGTAGCTCACGTTCATCCCGCTCACGTTTGCGATGAACGGAAGCACTGAGAGCGAGCCGTTTACGCTCGTGTAGCTAGCGAGGATTCTCTCCGCAAGCAGCCTTATCTGGGTGGAATTATGCATGGGCTGCGCGCAGGTTCCTGCGGTGGAGTTGGTGCAGTTTGCCGATGTGTTCGTGCTGCTGAGTATGGTTATGGGCTTGGCGTACGCGATGACCAGGACCAGGAGCAGGAGCAGAGCGATTACAACTATCAGAGTCAGGTGCAGGTTGTCCAAACCTCCGAACCTGCCTATCGGCTTGATAATTATACTCGGCTCCTTCACCTTAGTATTCTGCTGCATCTATAAACCTCAACGGGCCCGGCGGGACTTTCATAAGCAAATAGCTAGCAAGCTATTTATTCGTTTATTTTGAACCCGCGACCTCCACCTTAGGACGGTATCGCTCTATCCAAGCTGAGCTACGGGCCCTTGCAGATACTATGCTGAGAAGGTTTATGAATTGGGCACAATGAGCGGTACGCAACAGACAAAGGTTAAAATAAGTTTCATAGTTAATTAAAGCGGGGGCATAGTGCAGAAAACAGATGCTACACAATATTCTGGAGCAATAGCAACCATAGTAGACATACTGATAATAGTGA
>JASHTX010000075.1 GCA_030040335.1 Microcaldota archaeon | reverse complement strand
TCTGAATAATAGCATGGAACCTTCTTCTCGAGCAGCAGCGTGTAAAGCTCTTTTGCCTTCGCGGTCAACTTGTCGTCCTTCTGCAGCGGAAATACCCCGTACCTGTACGGCGCTATCCTCTCGTTCAGCCTCAGCCAGTCCCAGCCGCGTTCCTTGTCTTCAACAACAGCGTTGTCAAGTATCGCGAAGAGCGGCCTGTCGACCCCCATACTCGCTTCAACCACATGAGGCGTGAGTTTGTTTCCATCATTGCCAATCACGCTTATCTCCTTGCCCGATGTCTTCGCATGCTGCGAAAGGTCATAGTCGGTCCTGTAGGCGTTGCCCGCGATCTCTATGTAACCGTAAGAAGTCTTCACCTCGAGGTCCACGTTTCCCCTCGAGTAGTGAGGCAGCTCCTCGCTCTCCAGCTCCCTGAACCTGTAGTGCTTCCTGTCGATTCCGAAATCATTCATCAGCCTGTTCTCGAGGTAGATCACAAGCGCGAAGTAGCCGTTGGGCAGCGATCCCTTCTCAAGCAGCTCTTTCAGGCTGTGCTGCTTCTCCGTCTCCTTGCCCTTCTCGATAAAGCTGACCTCCTCCTTCAGTATGCTTGCGAGCTCGAAGCCGAAGATCTCCTTAGGATTGTCAGCAGGGTCTATGAATATCTCAAGCTCCATCTGAGTAAATTCCCTCGACCTCACGAGCTGTTGCCTCGGCGAGATCTCATTTCTGTAGGCCCTTCCCACCTGTGCTATTCCAACAGGCAGTTTGAATCCGTGGGACTTGTAGAGGTAAGGAAAGTCGACAAACATTCCCTGCGCGGTCTCTGGCCTGAGATAAGCCGGTTGCCCTCCCGCAGGTCCTATCTGAGTCTTGAACGTGAGGTTGAACTTCTCCACTTTTCCGAGTTTGTTGCCGCACTTCTCGCACTTTATCCCGTGCGCCTTGATCATCTTGTCGAGCTCCTCGATGCTCATCCTCTTTACTTCCATCTCCTCCTTCATGCCCCTCTTCTCGAAGTAGGTCTCGAGAAGCTTGTCTGCTCTGTAGGGAGTCTTGCAGGTCTCGCATGTTGCTATCGGATCCGTGAATGTGGCGAGATGGCCGCTTGCCCTGAGGACAGCCTCCGGCACAATGTTTGTCGTCTCTATTTCCAGCGCGCCGGTCCTCTCAACGAAGAGTGATCTCCACGCATTCTCTATATTCCTCTTTATTCTGATGCCGACAGGACCGTAGTCGTAGAAACCGGCGATGCCGTCATATATGCCAAACGCCTGGTAGTAGATGCCCCTCCTTGCGACTATGTCGCCTGCGTTTGTCTCCTTTTTTGCCGGCATAAAAATGACAATTACTGATTGTGCAGAGGAATTATTATATTTGTTCTATTCATTATAATTGCAAATTTTGGGGGTTCTTTGGTAGAAACACCTGAGGAGAAAAGAAGGAGGCTACTCGGACTAGCGCGAGAGGCAGTGGCCAAGGCGTACTCGACCGGCGAGCACTCTATATCGCAGGCCATAAACTCGTACAACGAGATAGAGAAGAGCAGGAACCTGCTCCACGAGCGCATCGAGGAGTGGTACGGAATATATTTCCCGGAGCTGACTCTGGGCAGCGCTGAGACCTACACAAGGTTTGTCATTGAAGCCGGAGGCAACAAGAAGCAGGCAAGCAAAGAATCATTGCAACGGCTGCTGGGAGATGGCGCCGAGGAGGTTGCCGCGAAGATACAGAGAAGCATAGGCGCCGAGCCGGAGGCTAGCGAGTTCGACGCGCTCAGGTCGCTTGCAAATACGGAGCTGGAGATGACAAAGCTCGAGAACGAGATTGACGCTTACCTTAATGAGAATGTGCCGAAGCTGATGCCGAATATCTCCTACCTTGTCGATTACAGGCTTGCAGCGGAACTGCTGAGCAAAGCAGGTTCGCTGACAAAACTGGCGAACATGCCGGCCAGCACCTTGCAGTTGCTGGGCGCTGAGAAGGCGCTCTTCAGGCACCTGCGCTCAGGTGCGAGGCCGCCCAAATACGGCATACTCTTCAAGCTCAAGGAGGTCACGATAGCGGAAAGGAGCAGCAAGGGAAGAATTGCAAGACTCTTCGCGACTAAGCTGAGCATTGCTGCGAGGGCCGACGCTTTCTCGAAGAGGTTCATAGGAAAGGAGCTGAAGGAATCGATAGAAAAGGGGATAGAGAAGATAAAAGCGAAGGGGCCCACTAAGACCGGCTCCATGGATTTCAGCAGTTTCCGCTCCAGAAGGCCGCAACGAGGCCCGAGAGAAAATCGCCCTCAGCGCGGCGGCAACCAGCGCTGGGATGACCGCAGAAAGAGGTACTGACTTGATTAAGGCCACAATCTTCATGGCTATAACCGCAAACGGTTTTATCGCAAAGGAAGACGACGATACCGGCTTCATCAGCGATGTGGAGTGGAAGGGTTTCCTCAAGAAGATGAAGGAAGTCGGCAGCGATATAATTGGGAGGAGAACGTACGAACTCGCGCTTGAGGACGGATGGTTTCCCGACAAGAACGCGTTCCACATAGTGATGAGCAAAAAGCGCATGAAGAGCAGATGGGAGAACGTGGTCTTCACCGACAAGTCTCCCCGGGAAGCGCTCAGGATGATGGCGGAACGAGGTTTCAATGAAGTGCTGATCGGAGGCGGCACCCTTGCCGCAAGCTTCATGAAGCAACATCTTGTCGACGAGCTCATTCTCGATGTTGAGCCCAAGGTCTTCGGCAGAGGAATAGGGATATTCACAGGCTCCGATTTCGACCTTGACCTGGAGCTTATTGGTGTAAAGAAGTTGTCCAAGAACGAGGTGCAGCTGCACTACAGGGTGCTGAAATGAGTCAGGAAATTGAATCTTTTTACGTTTTGACTTGCTAAGATGTTTTGGTTACTTAGTTCGGCGAATGGCTTAAATACTTAATGTTCATAACTGAGTAATAAAGGAGGTGTCAGGTTGGGACTTAGCAGTAACTCACGACCCGGAAATTCCGGCGAGATGGATGTGGTAGTAAGTAAGGGCATGCAACAGTCGGAGATATTTGATCCTTTGCAGGCTCCGTATCACAGGACGATGCAGGAGATCGAAGAGATGCCTGTGATAGACAAGACCAAAACGGTCTGCCCCGCGTGCAAGCTGATAATAGACGGCACGCTCTACAAGGGCGGGGATATGGTAATGATAAGGAAGTACTGCCCCGACGACGGCTGGACGATAGAGAAGTACTGGGAAGACTACGACATGTATATGCGAATGAGGAACTACAACTACTACGGCCGCGGCTTCGACAACCCTGACGTGATAAACAAGGGAGAGAACTGCCCGTTCGACTGCGCGATGTGCCTCAGGCACAAGTCGCACAGCGGGTTGGTCAACGTGGTCATAACAAACAGATGCCATCTTTCATGCTGGTACTGCTTCTTCTACGCGAAGGAGGGAGAACCCGTATACGAGCCCACAAGAGAAGAACTGAACAAGATGTTCGTAAAGCTCAGGAACCAGAAGCCAATACCTGCCAACGCGCTCCAGATAACAGGAGGCGAGCCGACAATGCGCGAAGACCTCGCGCAGATAGTAGGCATGGCAAGGGACGCTGGATTCAACCAGATACAGCTTAACACTACAGGTATCAACCTCGGCATTCATCCAGAGCAGATGATGAAGCTCAGGCACGCCGGAGTCAGCACGCTTTACATGAGCTTCGACGGAGTGAGCAAGCGCGCCAATCCCAAGAACCACTGGGAAACACCCATGACGCTCAAGGCAGCGAGGAAGGCGCACATGGGAATAGTGCTCGTGCCCACAGTCATAAGGACGATAAACGACCACGAACTCGGAGGCATAATCAATTTCGCGCTCAACAACCTCGACGTGATTAAGGCTGTCAACTTCCAACCTGTCTCGCTTGTAGGCAGGATGCCGGCGAGGCTGAGGGAAAAGCAGCGAATCACAATACCTGGCGCTATCAAGCAGATAGAACAGCAGACAGACGGAGTGATAGCAAAGGAGGACTGGTTCTCGGTGCCTTACGTGGGTGGACTCAACCGCTTCATCGAGGCGCTCAGTGGCAAATACAAGTACGACCTTTCGATTCACTTCGCATGCGGTGCAGGTACATACCTCTTCCTAGACACCGATAACAGGATCGTGCCGATCACGAGGTTCGTCGACGTCGCTGGCATGCTCGAGCACCTGCAAGACGGCGTTAATGAGATGCAGGGCAAGAGCAGGATAGAGAGAAAGATAATCGCAATGCGAAAGCTGCTGCAGCTAAGGAAGTTCATTGACGAGGAGCAGCAGCCAAAGTCGATAAACTTCGGGAAACTCTTCATGAGCGTGTTGCTAAAGGGAGACTTTGCGAGCGTTGGCGCGTTCCAGCTCAAGAGCCTCTTCCTCGGCATGATGCACTTCCAGGACGAGTACACTTACGACATAAAAAGGGTCGAGAAGTGCGACATACACTACTCGATGCCTGACGGCAGGGTGCTTCCGTTCTGCACATTCAACGTCTTTCCAGAGGTCTATAGGGACAAGGTGCAGAGGCAGTATGCGATACCGAGCAAGGAATGGGAAGCAACCCACGCCAACTGGAACTACGCCGCAGACAAGTACAAGAGGGACATAAAGGCGTTGGAAGCAACACCAGAGTATCAGCAGCTTTACGTAAAGGGCACTGACTTCTTCAAGCTGCCCGTAAACGTTGCAGCCGCTGATAAGCTAAAGGCCAAAAAGTCCAGAATTGCGGTTGTCGAGACTACTTCGAAGACTACGGTGCAGGTGCCGGTCAGCACAATAAGCACAGCAAAGAACGTCGAAAGCGAGGCTGAGGTGCACGAGCACGCCGCTGGAGATTCCTGCGGATGCAAGGAAGACGGCTCTGGATGCTCTTGCGGTGGAAACTGCGGCTGCGGTGGGCACTGATCCGCGGCAAAAGGTGGTGTAAATGGACAGGAGAGAAAACACCGATGATATAACCTATCAAAAGGAACTTGAGCAGGAGCGCGCCGAGAACAAGGCATATGAGGAATATGTGGAGGAGAACGGCGTAAAGTTCCGCGTCCCGTACAAAATGGTCAAAGAAGTCACATTCACCAATCTCAAGAAGGAGGAGCTGATAGACACAGAACACTCCGCAAGGCTGCAGTACAGGCTAATGCTGCTCGATGCCGTGCTCTTCGCAAAAGTTGAATTCGTGGCAAGGAAGATAAAGATAACGTACAACCCGCTCGAAGCCGAGAGCAGGAAGACGAAGATTGGCCTGCAGCAGATAATTGACTACCTCGCCAAGGAGGGCGTGCACACGTCTGCACAGGAGATGCAGGAAAGAGACATCGACTACTACAACGAGATATACAAATACCAGTTCAGCCCTCCGAGCATAAGGGAGCACGCGCCCTACGGATACACGCTCGAGGAATGGAAGAAGATGAAGCCGGAGTACGAGGCAAGCAAGGAGATCTACGAAAAGGAAAAGCTTGAGAAGTTCCACGCGTGGCAGCACGATTACCTGATCCAGCATCCGGAACTGGCTGCCGAACTCGGGGTAAAGATTGAGAAAGAAGAGGCAAAGCCAACGTTTCTAGGGAAAATATTCAAGAAGCAGAAGAAGCAAGAGGGCGAGAAAGGCTTCTGGTTTCACGGAGTCTAGGGCATCTCTTTTTATCTTTTTACCAGGATCGTTCTTCTGAAATTATCTGTCTCTATCGCACTGGTAAGCTTCAACCCTGCTCGTTTCGAGTAATAATATATTTCTCCTGCCGAGAGCCCTTTCCTGAATCCTGCCACGAGGTCCATAAAAACAGCTTGCTCCATGCTCATTATTCTTACAATAAGGTTGTCGGAGTGTAGATACGGAAACTGATACACCCTTATCTCCCCATCCGGTTCCAGGTGGTCTTTCAGGTAAGCCAACGCGCCTATCTTGTCAGGCAGGTACTGAATCATCTTGCTGAGAACTACCGTGTTGTACTTCCCATCTGGCACGTTTTTGCTGTCTCCGTCAAAGAGTGAGATGTTGGAATGCATACGCGCTTTATTGGCTGCTATCTTCCGCAAGTATGGCGATGGTTCAACTGCGGTTATGGCGGTTTTCGGAAGCGCACCGGCCACAAGCCCTTCAAGATCCAGTCTCCCCGCACCCACCGAGAGCAATTTTTCCGGGTGTGCCTCCATTATGTCTCTCGCCACTGCTGGGTAGTAGGCACGGCGCCAGCCTCCTGCAGTTATCTGCGCAAACATAGCCGCTGTCCACTCAGGAAAACGCGATGTCTCGACTGATTTTCTTAGCGACTCTGATAGGACCTTTTGCTCCCTGACATTTAGTGCCGTTGCTGTTCCCATTGCTATGCACAGGGCTATCTCTTTTTCCCCATTTATAAGAATTGTTACCTGTTTGTTTTGCCATCTCCTCTCTGTCTTATGCTTCCAACGCATCTTTCAACCTGTCAACAGCACTCTTTATTACCTCTTTCTTCATCTCGTCGGTCTTCAGCTTTATGCTCGCCGCGTTGCTGTGCCCGCCCGCAGAATCCACGTACTGCGAATAGTCCTTCCTGACGTCTTCAAGGGCCTGCAGGAGGTTGACTCTCTCGTTCAGCTTCTTGCTCATTCTGAGCGAGACGAAGTGGCCGAAGTGAAGGAGCAGGATGCAGGGTACCCTGTTAAGCTCCTCTATCCTGCCCAGCAGTCTTGACGCGAACCTGCCAGGCAGCGGATATCTCTCGTCTTCGTTCCCCCTGATGCTCTCGAAGTCTGCCACGTATATGTTGGTCTCCTTCGCCTTGTATATCTTGACCGACTTTACCGCGATATCGAGCATCTCGGCCACCCTGTTTTCCGCATAGGCTATTAGTTCTTCGCTCCTCTTTTTGTCATTAAGCACAGAGTCTATCTCCTTAGGGTTGAGCACGCCCTTAGAACCCGACGCCATCCTTGTGTCGCTCGTCAGGAGGTCGAGCAGCGCGGCCAGCCTCCTGCTTTCCTGATCGGGTTTTGCATACTCGCTGTAATCGCCGATGAAAGACGCCCCTTCCATGTTCTTTGTGTCTATCTCAGAGAGCGTCTGTGCGAAGACGCAGGCGAGGAAGCCCGCTGTGTAGTTTGAATCGCCCCCGAAGTTCCAGGGGTTGACATAGTGCGCCAGTCCCCTGCCAGCAAACTTCTCCAGTACCGGGTGATGGTCGAGCCAGATGATGTCGAATCTCTCCCTGACGAGCTCAAGGCCCGGATTGCTCTCCTCGGCTGTGCCGAAATCTATTATGACAAGAAGCGGCTTCTCCGTGCACTCGTAATTGTTGCAAGCCATTATGTCCGCTGTCGCATCCTCTCTTGAGTAACTCACACTTCCATGCATGCGCCAGACAATGTTTGCCTCATAGTCGATTTCCTTGTTTCTTTTCTGTGCGTCAACAAGCGACTTGTAAAGCGCGTACGCACCGCTTGATCCGTCTATGTCATTGTGAAACCTTATCACTATCGGAGCCGCAACCGCCACCTTTCTGACAAAAACCAGCATCGCGTCTGACAGATGGCTCCAGAGCCTGTCCGTAATCGCATCGAGTTTCTCGACTCCGGTGCGGTGGACTTTCTTCTGAACAATTCTGCCAGCACATTCTTCCACCTTTTTATACAGCAAGCCTTTTTCTTTCTCGTCTTGCACTGCATCAAAACTCTCGATCGCGTCTTTGCCCATAGTGGCCGTCCCAAATTCGCCTACGTTGATCATGATCTTGCTCTTCAGGCTTCTGGTCTCAGTTCTCGCCCCTTTCTGAATCACAAGAAAGTAGTCTGCGTCATCCGCGCCCACGTAGCGCCTGATGCATGATACGAATGCCTTCAAGGTCTCACTCACGAATTGCTGACGCACAAGCTCTCTTCGGTGCTGTTGCTTATGTAGCTGCAGAATGTGGAGTTCTTATAGGTGCTTGCAATCTCCGCATAACAATTGTCATTTATCGGCTCCTGGAACTGGGCGCAGATGCTGACGTTCTTTGTTTGGACTGCTTCAGACAGCTCCACCCCTTCTATGCACTGCTCGGAGTAGGAACCCAGCGCGGAGCAGCCTGCGATCTCCGTGCTGTAGCTTGCAGTTGTATTGGTTATCTTTGTCGCCTGATCTACGCATAGGGTCCTTCCCTCACCGTAGGTCACGCTGTCGCAAAGAGAAGTGTTGTATGTTGCTGTGGCAAGTGCCGTGTAGCAGAAGTCTCTGGCTGTGAAGGTGACGTTCGGCGTGAATGGCAGGAAGCTGGTGACCAGCTCGGTAGTGGGCTGGGCTGTCGCATTCTTCGGGGTTGTGAAGTTGACTATTATGCTGCTTGTAAAGTTGGGGTTATCCTCGGAGCTGACGTTGAGGCAGTATTCTGCAGATTTGAAGTCGAGCGCGCTTTTTATTCCCAGCAATGATGTGCAATACATTTCATCAGTTGCGTTTGCCACGTTGCCGCAGAGTGTTGCATTGTCCGATTGGAGCGCAATCTGCTCGACGCATTTTGAGAGGTACGGCTCTGAAATCTTTTCGCAGAGGCCGTAGTCATCCTCTCTGACAGCGATCGGCATTACGCACTGGCTTTCCAGAGCGCCGCTTCCCAGCTCGCTGCACATTGTGCTGTTTCCGGTATTCTGCGCAATCTGCATGTAGCATTCGGTTGAGTAGGAACCCGTTGCCAGACCGCAGACCGACGCGTTCGCTGTCGAGATCGCAAGCTCAGTCAAGCACTGGTCCCTGCTTTCCGATATTACAAGGCTCTTGCATGAACCGAGGCTGCCGCCTTTCGGAAGAAAAAGAAAGGACGCCAAAGCCAGTATGACAAGCAGGAAGACGATCACGGCATAAATCTTGAGCTTCCCTGTTACATCGGAGTCTCCAGCATCCTGGCTCATTAGATCATTACCCGTGCGTGCCAAAAATCAAATGTCCTGAGTCGAAACGACGTTTATGCCTTCAGATGTTATCTCGTATGGCGTTGTTATGAAACTGTGCTTAGCGCCTCGCATCTTTATTACCTCCATTCCGAGAAGCCTCTTCTCTTCCTCCTCGCCGCGCTCGTACATTACTATTATCCCATCAAAGACGAAAAATTCTGTCTGGAACGTGAGCTTGCTCCTCTCAGGCGTGGCCATCTCAGCGGTAAGAAGCGAAGTGACGCCCAGGTGCCTCAGGTTGCCGGCCAGCGAGAGCATGCTCCTCCTGTATACCGCGGGTTCGGCTATGAGCATCTCAAGCACAGAAAGCGAGTCTATCACAATCCTCTTTGCCTTTGTCGAGACTATGAGCGACTCTATCTCAGAGAGCACCTTGCCGAATTCATACTGCGATCCTCCTCCCGAGCTGCCCCCGTGCAGTACAGTGGCTGGATCCTTCCCATCTATAACCAGCGTCTTCCTCTTTATCAGTGCGTCAATGTCGTCAAAATCCTTGAAGGCTACCCTTGCATTATCAAGCACGCGCTCAGGCTCTTCTTCCAGAGCGAAGAAGACCGAGGTGGCTCCTGCCCTTGCGTTCCTGTATAGATACTCAAAAGAGAGTAGCGTCTTGCCCGAGCCCGGGCCGCCAGCGAGGACCACCTGATTGCCTTCCGGTATGCCCCCGTAGAGCATGCCGTCAAGCCCCGATATTCCAGTCTTCACTAGGTTTGACACTAGGACCACTAGCCTATTACTACCTCGTTATTTAAATACTGTTCTAAAGGCGCATGGAAAAGATTTTATTCATGAACTTTGATTAGTTGTTCACATGAGGAAAAATATTCTCTACGCAGGCATAGTGCTCTTTGTCCTCGGAATCGCGGCTGGACTGCTCTCCATACAGTCTGTGACCGCTTCGCAGATCAGCACCTCACCGCTGGTCAAGGAGCTGATCATAGGCCCGAAAGCTGTAGGCTACATACCTGTGCCGCTTACGCAGGCAGGCGTCGTGCTCTTCTCATACAACTCAAGCAGCGCAGTGGACTTCTATCTCGTAAACGCCGAGGTCTTCAACGGCCTGCAGACCGGCGCGCAGCCGAGAAACACCATAATCTCAATGGAGGGCAGCGGAGTCTACGAGGTATACGAGAACTCGAGCTCTGGCGTCTTCCCATATTCCGGATTTGTTAACCAGTCGTTTCCCACGCCCGCATACCTTATCAACTTCTCACAGGCGATGCCCGCGGACACGTACTACGGCATCTTTTCCAACTACGGAACCGATAACGCGACCGTCTACGCCAAGTATCTGCCCGAGTCCACGGCTACGCTCAACTCCGGTTCACTCGCTATAGGTGCATACGGAGCTATCGCTTTCGTGCTGCTCCTCGGAGGTGTGCTGCTCTCCCTCTTTTCACTCTTTCTACCTGCAAAGGAAGTTGCAAACAATTCGGAGATGGACGATGACGTAAAGAAGGCCTACGCGAAACTTAAGAAGTAGGCCATGACTCTTGGCCATCTGCTCGTCATGGCCGTTCTACGAGCAAAAACGAGCGTCTTGTGCACAGATTGCATCTGTCGTATCTGACTTCGTCAGATACTTTATTAAACCTATACAAGAATATAATCGCATGGACAGCCTGGAGGAAAGAATAGCCGGAGAGATATCGATGGCCGAGAGCGCCGGGAGCGCAATGAAGAAATGGAGGGAGCTCTTCGGCATATCGCAGGTCGAACTCGCGAAGTTCCTCAAGATATCAGCAAGCACCATAAGCGACTACGAGGGGAACAGGAGGGCCAGCCCCGGAGTCGGAATAATCAAGAGGTTCGTCAAGGCGCTTCTGACAATAGACGAGCAGAAGGGATCAGAGGTAACGAGGAACCTGCAGAAGTTCAACGCTGCAAAGGAGGAGCAGGGCAGCTTCTATCTCATAAAGGACTTCTCAACCCCGATAAGCGGCATAGACTTCTCGAGACTGATAGAGGCTAAGATAGCGGCTAATCCCAATCAGCTCGACGCGATAAAGCTTTTCGGATACACGATGCTAGACAGCCTCAAGGTCATACTCGAGATAAGCCCGAGCGAGTACCCGAAGCTCTTCGGCACGACCACGGAGCGCGCGTTCATCTTCGACCAGGTCAGCACGGGCAGGTCTCCGATGGTGGTGGTGAGAGTAGCGCCGATAAAGCCCAAGCTCGTGGTGATACAGAACGTAGACACAGTGGACAAGCTGGCGATAAAGATAGCCCAGATAGAGAAGATACCGCTTCTGACAACGAAGCTCAACGGCGAGGAGCTGAGAGTCAGGCTGAATAACATCTGAAGGATGTCAATTAGCGGAGCTGTTTGGTTGGTGCCAACTCAGATCTGATTCTGATCGAACACGAAGCCGGGTTGAAGTTCCTTCACTATCTTTTCGCTTACAACCGTAAGGAAAAATGTGGCTTCTAGTCGCTCATCTACACGTCTCGCTGCACTTGCAACCGCAATTGAAGGATAAAAGAGTACAAGTGTTTTTCCTTCATCCCCTTCATAGCTGATATATGAGACATTGAAAGTTGGTTCTGAGCCCTCGTATTTCTTTATGCCGCGTTGCATGTATTTCGCTCCTCTCTCTGCCGCTCGTTCAACGAAATCATAAGCCAAATCCCTAACCGCTGCCGCAGAGCGGACCGAGTTCCTGGGTGCCAACGCAAAAGCTGCTTCATTCTGAGAAGAGTCTTTCTCAGGAGGGTAGTATATTCTGCCAACCGATATCAACTCTGGTGATGCTCTCAGGGTCTTTTCTATAGCGCCACGTTTGCTCATTTCTTTGTGCATTCTACCCGGTTGTTATCTATTCTGCCCATTTATATATGTTGACGAAATTTCTGAAATAGCCGCCTATCCGCATGCGGGATATTGCGGCAAAACCCTAAAGCAAAAGTATATTAGGGCTAGAAACAAAGGCTAGGATGAGAGGTAGACATGTTCTGTCCGAAATGTGGAACCGAGAATAGGAACGATGCAAAATTCTGCCATACCTGCGGGACAAAGCTGACAGGCAGCATAGCCGATGCGATCGCACC
>JASHTX010000074.1 GCA_030040335.1 Microcaldota archaeon | reverse complement strand
GGAATAACGCTGATCAAGGGAAACCACGATAACTTCATAGACAGGTTCAGGCAGGCATTGAAGTTTGATATCTTTCCACAAGAGGCACTGCTTGGAGGCTACCTCTTCTTCCACGGCGAGGAGCTCCCGGAAAGCGGGGGCGGCAGGTTGCTCATAATGGGTCATCTCCATCCAGCCATAGCCGTTTACAACAAGGTCGGAGTGAAGGAAAAGCTGAAGTGTTTCCTCTATGGCAGGCTCTCGGATGGCAGAAAGATAATAATACTGCCTGCGATGAACTATTTTGCCGAAGGGGTAGATGTGAACCAGGATAGCGTCTTGAGCATGTCCCCAATATTTCAGAAAATGCTGGAGATAGGCAGAATGCGAGCCCTTTGCCTGGGTGAAGATGAAATCTTGGACTTCGGAATTGTCGAGAAACTGAAGGGTTTGAGATAGAATGAAGCTCTTTGTATATACGGATGGCGCATCAAGAGGCAACCCAGGCGAGAGTGCATCAGGTTACCTCATACTCGACACGTGGCGTTCGCCCATTTACAAGCATGTATTCTACAATGGAAAGTGCACAAACAACGTTGCAGAGTACAAGGCAATAGTTGCTGCTCTCAAGAAGGCCGCAGGCATGCATGCGGGCGAGATTGACCTTGTGCTGACCTCGGACAGCAAGCTCGTAATAAACCAGCTTGCAGGCAACTACAAGATAAAGAGCAAAGAGCTGAAGCTCCTGAACAATGAGGCGGCCATCCTGCTTGCAAAGTTCCATAGCTATGAGCTTCTCAACGTGCCGCGGGAGAACAGGTATATCAGCGAGGTTGACGGCGAACTCAACGCGTTTTTAGACAGAAAAAGAGAGGACAAAGTATAAATATGCAGAAGAGGCATTTATTAGAGAGGCGCTAAGGGATATCGATGGCAAGCAGCCAATCTAAAGGGCCGGCAGCTACACCTCCACATGCCAAGGAGCTCTACGATGAGGCGGGCAAGCTCTTCGAGGAGAACAAATTCGACGAGGCGATACAGTTCTATTCGCAGGCGATATCCGAGTATACAAACTACGGAAGCGCATACTTCAACAGGGCGCTTTCCTACGCGCTGCTCAGCCAGTACGAGAAGGCCACAAAGGACGCGGAGAAGGTAATGGAGCTGGAGCCAGACGCTGCGGATGCCCCGTACGTGATGGGCGTGATCAACGAGTACCAGCACGACTATGATTCGGCGATAGAATGGTATGAGAAGGCGCTCAAGAACAATCCAAACTACTCGCAGGCAAAAGACAGAATGAAGATGCTCAAAGAGAAGATGGGCAGCGGCACGGGCACCACAAAGATGAAGATGTCTTCAGAGGGAAGCAAGACCGTAGTTGAGGAGGGACAACTCAAGCAGGTAAAGTGGTTCAGCTCAAACATCACGTTCAAGGACGTCGTGGGTATGAAGAAGCAGAAGGAGATAATACACGACAACATAATACTCGCTATGACAAAACCGGAGTTGCTGAAGGCTTACGGAAAGAAGTTGGGCCTTGGTGCACTCTTCTACGGGCCGCCCGGTTGCGGTAAGACGTGGCTTGTGAAGGCCATAGCCGGCGAGACAAAGGCAAGGTTCATAGTGGCAAACATAAACGAGATAGTGGACATGTATGCAGGCAACACCGAGAAGAACATGCACAGGGTTTTCGAGCAGGCCAGGGAGAATGCACCGTGCGTCGTCTTCTTCGATGAGGTAGACGCGATGGGTAGCAAGAGGGAAGGCGAGCAGCAAAGCCACATGCGCATGGCGGTCAACCAGTTCCTGCAGGAACTGGATGGGGTGGAGAAGAACCCTGAGGGAATATTCGTCATAACCGCCACAAACCAGCCCTGGGACGTGGATCCGGCCCTGAAGAGGGCAGGCAGGCTGGGCGAGTCAATATACGTACCGCCTCCAGACTACGCTACAAGGAAGCAGGCGTTCAAATATGACACCAGGAACATGCCGCTCGGGAGGGGCATAAGCTTCGACAGGCTTGCGAGGGCGACAATGGGTTTCTCTCAGGCAGACATCTTCGAGGTATCGGACAAAGCGGCTCTCAGGGTGGCCGCAGAGGAGGACAGGACGGGCAAAAGAAGAAAGATAAAGATGGGCGACTTCCGCGCGATAATAAAGAAGAAGGGAAACACGCTCGATGAATGGTATGGAATGGTCAAGAAGGAAATAATAAGTAAAACCGAAACTCAGATAACCGATGGCAAGAAGACAGAGATACAGAAGGAAGGCAAGCTTTCACCAGAGGAGAAAGCCAGGTACAAAGACCTTGTAAAAGACGTGAGATGGAACTCATTCTTTCTCTGGGTATTTGTCAAGAAGTTCATGCGATTTTGGGCACTGTACATATTCTGATTGCAGTAAACCGCGCCAGCGTTGGAATACACCTTGCTAAGGAATTGTGTTATCAACGAACATATCACTGGTTACGTTTGCCGTGCTGTCGTTTCGCCCCAGACTGCCCAAAGAGTATATGCGTTCTATAGTTGCGAGCACAGAGTAGTGTGAATACAGGGTGGTGTTTTCAACGAATCCTTTCTTAGCATATGGGGATACCATGATCATGATGACGTTGTTAGGAATGGTAGTCGGGTGAGCTGCATCCCACACTATGAAAATCACAGTATGCGCAAAAGCCTTGCTGCCTATTATCTGGGGCATGAAGTGACTCAGCCAGATGTCGGTGCAACGCAGTTTGGTGCCAGATGGAGGACATACGGTCGCGTTGGTTTCATTTGGAGTTGTATGGCCGTCATCGAGCGCGTTGGGCGTTATGAACGAGAACTGCGGCAGGTTGCCGTTGGCAAGGTCTTCGTTGAATTCACTGAGAGGGACTATGCTCTCACATCTGGTAAGGTTTTGCATTATATCGGTAAAGTAGATGAAAGGATCGAGCTTGTGAAGGTAGCCAGGACCGTTGACTGGGTCGCTTGTATCGTATAGACCGTTTGTGCACCAGGGCTCCTTGCCCGTTGTGTTGGGCATTGATTCCATGTATGCCTTCCAGGTTATGTTGCGTGCGGACAGCAGGTCTACAAGATTTTTCGCGTTAAGGGAGTCCGTGGCCAGAGTATCGTTGTGTACGTTGAATGTGGTTCCGGCCAGAAACGCAAGGTAGTTGGGAAGAGATGGGTGAGATATGCCGACGTATTTTTCTGCCACAGAGTAGTTCGGTATAAGCACGTTTCTTATGTAAGGGTCGTCGCTGGTGTTGCTAAGTACGTGCGTCTCATTCTCATTTTCGAGAAATATAACGATAACATGCTTGACAACCAGAGGCGAGGGAGATAAAATCGTGGACTTATTCGGTATGATGGTACTTGTAGAACCAACTGTTGTGCCGGATAACGGCACAGTGTTTGTAATGTTCTGGTTTCTATAGCTGTTCGTGAAGTTAAGGAAAGCTATAAAGCCGAAAAGAATCAGCGTTGCCAGCACTAGCAAGGAATAACGAAGTCCTCTTTTGCCCATCGAAACTGTATAACATCAAGTAACTAACTTAAAAAGATGGCATTGAAGAAATCCGCATCAGGTACACGTGATACGTAGTTATTGCTGCGTTTTAAGGCCACGATTGCCTACAATGCCCCTTCGGATCTCAGAAACTGTTCTTTGGTCCTCCTTCCGCCTTTGCCTGAGTAGTTGCCTATGTCGCCGTTGCTTCTCACGACTCTATGA
>JASHTX010000073.1 GCA_030040335.1 Microcaldota archaeon | reverse complement strand
GGAGAATAAGTGCTGGGTAAGACCGGTGGCAGCCGCCACGGTAATACCGGCGGCACAAGTGGTGTCCGCGATTATTGGGCTTAAAGGGCCAGTAGCCTGCTGGAACCGTCCCACGTGAAATGTTAGCGCTCAACGCTAACGCGGGCGTAGGATACCTTCCGGCTAGGGAGTGGGAGAGGTCAGGGGTACTTATGGGGTAGGGGTAAAATCCTGTAATCCTATAAGGACCACCGGTGGCGAAGGCGCCTGACCAGAACACATCCGACGGTGAGTGGCTAAGGCTAGGAGAACGAATCGGATTAGATATGGCACCAGTATGCCTACAAATAAGAATCTGAAAGCGTATAGAATAGCGTGCTGAGATGTATCAGAAAATAGGCAAGCACGCGAAAGTAAAGATGCGGCTGTTGGGCATCGTTCACGGAGACGGGAACATGTCTTACAACAGGTTGCTGATAAGCGATCAGTGTAGGAAATACCATACAACAGTTCTCAGGCCGATGTTCTGGAAAGCATTCAAGGTTCGTCCAAACATATTCCACGACAGGAACAGGAACTCATACTATACGCACACCAAAAAGGTGCGCGTCTATGGTTTCTTTGCTGAAAACCTGCAAGTGCCGAGGGGTGCGATAAGGGAGAAACTTTTCGTGCCGCTTTTCCTGAAAAGGGGAAGCAGGGCGCTGCAGAGGGAATACGTTGGCGGGCTCTTTGATGCAGAGGGAAGCGTTAAATCTAGACAGGCTGAAATAAACTTTTCGACTACCTGCAAAGAAATTTTTGACTTTGTTGGCGTCGTTCTCGACAGAGCGAAGATTGACTACAGCAGGTACATTAGGCACAGGCATGTCAAACCAGAGTATGAAATCTACATATATGGTATTGACGATCTAGAAACGTTTCACAGAAAAATCGGTTTTACACATCCTGAGAAAATTATTATGCTGAAAAGGCATATTGGCGTCTACTAAAAACCCGAGTAGCCCTAGCAGTAAATTATGCAGACTCAGGTGTTGCACGATCTTCGTGATCGCGCAGTACCGTAGGGAAACTGATAAGTCTGCCGCCTGGGGAGTACGGCCGCAAGGTTGAAACTTAAAACAATTGGCGGGGGAGCACCACAAGGGGTGGATGCTGCGGTTTAATTGAATACAACGTCCGAAATATCACCTGGAGCGACGGCAGGATGAAGGTCAGACTGAAGATCTTACCATACGAGCCGAGAGGTGCTGCATGGCGATCGTCAGCTCGTGGTGTGAACTGTCCGGTTAAGTCCGGTAACGAGCGAGACCCTCTCGAACAGTTGCTACCGGCGTAGAGATACGCTGGGCACTCTGTTTGGACCGCCTCCGTTTAAGGAGGAGGAAGGCGAGGTCGACGGTACGTCAGTATGGCCCAAATCTCCAGGGCTACACGCGGCATACAGAGGTTGCTACAATGGGTCGCGACCCCGAAAGGGGAAGCCAATCCCCCAAAAGCAGCCAAAGTTCGGATTGAGGGCTGAAACTCGCCCTCATGAAGCTGGAATCCCTAGTAATCGCTTGTCACTATCGAGCGGTGAATATGTCCCCGCTCCTTGCACACACCGCCTGTCAAGTCACCCAAGCGAGGCTTTAGTGAGGCAGCGCCTTATGACGCTTTCGAACTAATGCTTTGTGAGGGGGGCTAAGTCATAACAAGGTATCCGTAGGGGAACCTGCGGATAGATCACCTCGAAACTTTTATGTTTCGATACGCATCGTGCAATTGCTCTCGCAACTAGCATTAATCCTCAAGGCTAAATCTTCTTTTTTTCACTATTTTCTGGTGTAGCGGAAGCCATAAATATGTTACCATAGTATATTACTGTAGTAAATTACTACAAGTGATGATAAAATGTCCCAACTGGAAGTTGTTGTGAAGAAACTCAGATGCCTGAGATGCGGGCATGAATGGATACCAAACAAGACCGAGAAGCCCAGGCTGTGCCCTGCGTGCCACAGCCCCTACTGGGACAGGAGCAGGCTCCTCAAAGGGGCACCCAAAGGGAGGCTTTCTGCAAGGCAGAAAAAGGTGCCAAACTCGATGTTCGGTGTCAGCCCCGACCTCCCCTCATTCAACAGAGAAGAGGATGACTTCAGAATATAGGCGCTGCTATGGCACTAGTTCTGGATACTTATGCCTGGATTGAATACTTCAAGGGCAGCAAAGCAGGAAGGAAGATAAGGAGGAAGATAGAGGGACAGCGAAATATAACTCCCACAGTAGTTTTGGCGGAAATGAATAAACGTTATACAGACATGGAACGGACTGACTTCTACGAAAGACTGACATTTATCCACTCTAGAAGCCTGATTCTTCCTCTTGACGAAAGAACTGCGATCAGCGCTGGCCACATACGCTCGAAGATAGGAGTCAAAGACATGGGACTCGTTGATTGTGTCCTCTTGGCCGTGGCGAGACATTACAATGTCAAGGTGCTCACGGGCGACGGGCATTTCAAAGACATTGCGGAAGCAGACTACTTTGGCGAATGACATAATCCTCAAGGCTAAATCTTCCTTTTTTGTCATTGCTACTTTTATCCGAGGCAAAAATGCCTTCCGTCATCCCCAAATAACAATATAGTTATGTTGGTGTGATACTGCGCGAAGAGTAAGGCATAAATATCTTATTATAATACATTATAATGGGTGTTGCTGGTGTCGGAGGTGGTCGAAACGAAAGTAATCAAGATCGGTACTTCGCTCGGAGTGCTAATTCCAAAGAAAATCATCAAAGAGAACAAAATAAGGTTGGGCGAGAAGGTGGAGGTGTCCATTCTCAAACGCAGAAAGATTGCGGAAATTGAGAAGGCCTTTGGGATGTTCAAAGGCGCAAGACCCTTCAAGAGAGAGTACGAGCCTGACAGGGTTTGATGAAAATGCTACTTGATGCTTCTGCATGGATCGAGTTCTTCTTGGCTACGGAAAAAGGCAAAGCGGTCAGAACTGTTCTCAGGGAAGAAGCCTGCTACACCAGTGTTGCTACGGTTGCAGAAGTTGCAAACTGGGCTTTGAGGGAAGAAAGAAGCGCGATGGCTGCCATCAATGAGGTTCAGAATCTTAGCAGAATCCTGGGAGTCACCACCAGCATGGCGGCCTTGGCTGGCAGACTCAACTTCGAAAGAAAAAAGGCGAACAAAAAATGGGGAATGATGGATTCGTTTGTGTTGGCCACCGGTTCTGTATACAACATGAAGATACTCACAAAAGACCCCGACTTTGAGGACCTTCCTAATGTGCAAATGCTTAAGTAGACCAGCCTCGCAACTAGCATAATCCTCAAGATTGTTCCTTTTTTGATGTGAAAACCATGGACAAAAAGGTTCTCTTCGTCTGCACCGGCAACGTGTACAGAAGCCAGGTCGCAGAATACCTGTTCAACAAGTATTTCAAGGGTTTCAGGGCTTCATCAGCCGGTGTTTCAGACCATCTGAACGGGAGGAGAGTGCGTGACGTCTTCAAGGCAAACGAAAGAGAAGACGTAATCGATGCGCTGAGGCAGAAGAAGGTCGACATAT
>JASHTX010000007.1 GCA_030040335.1 Microcaldota archaeon | reverse complement strand
GCCGGCTCTGCGCTCAACAAAGTCATCCCTCATTCAGGCAATGAAGTAGGCAGCTGGATCCATGGCGCGGTGATGGCAATAGGAGGGCCTGCGCAGGCAAGCGTAGACGTCACAACTGTGCTGGCCATAACCCTAGACTACGCAATCTATTTTGTCAACATGACCCTCTTGGTAAAGGGCGTAAACAGGTATATGGATAAGCGCCATGCAAAGCACCCGGCCGACGAGTAAGTCCTGCTATTCCGCAAAAACCAAAACATCAGAAAGCTTTTTAAACAGAGTCAGTCACAATAATTGCCCGATCAAATGCCAGCACAACCCAGGTTTCAAGGGGATCAGAGGCAACCCAAAAAGCTAGCCGGAGACGGGCCCGGGCTCGGGCCTGTGGGTCCTGAGATACTCAGGCGAATGCCAACAAGGCATGAGTTGGCAGTTGCACGGGCCGTGACCCCTCAAGTAGGACTTGACACGATGACACAACAGCTGAAAAGGCCGTCGCAGCAGCTGAAAAAGTCCTCACAGCAACAGAAAGAGCAGGTGCAGCGCATACCTCCTGAAGTACGCGAAGCAGTAAGGGCAACCCTGGGATATAAGTGGAAAGTTCAAAGGGAAGTTGGCAACGCGGAATACAAGCGAATGATGGATCCAGAAGTCTTAGGAAAGCTGCTAAATGAGATAGGAATCGTCGTGGATCCAAATGCTTTGCGAGAGAAGCTAGCTATGTTTTTGCCTGATATCTCCATATACACCATAAACACAGGATACAGCCGTAATTTTTATGCCGCGGTGCGCAAAAAGAAGGGAGTTGATGGAAGGACCAGGGCAAAGCTGATCAATACGCCCAATATAGATAAGGTGGGCGCAAAAATCGACCGCACATTCGAACTGACTGAGATTGCCAAAAGGGAGTTCCCGCAAGAAAAAGAGCTGAGGCGCGCATTAGAGGAGAACTACAAGAGGAAGGAGAGAAAAGTCTATGGGTCCAATTAGGGTCTGAATTTCTAGGCGACTTCTAAATGACGCGCACGCGATCTAGTATCGGACCTGGTGGAAGAAGGGCAACAGCGGACTTTCCACACAGAGTGAGAGAGCCTGAGCCGTTTCATGCCAATACCCCCGATGACCTGTTTAGGCAGGTAAGGGCTCGAGGCCATGATAGCGCAGTATATAAGGGAACACTCAGAGGCACAAGCAGCGAGATCTGGATAATGCACGAAGGAAGTAGTGGATGGAAACACTATCCGAGAGACCCAGAAGTTGTGCAAAAAGAGATTTCTCCTGACACTCAGCATCAATTACTAGCCCAGCTGCACAGCATAGCGAGAAAGCACTTTGTCGAACCTTTCGGATTGGTTGTGGATCCCGTTACCCGGATGGTGAGTGGCCACGTCATGGCACTTGTAAAAGGCAGGCCGTTCAGCCTGACGGGTGGCAACGACGATTCGCTTGAAACCCAAAGAGCTGAAGTAAGGACAATAGAGGACATCTTGACAAAAGGGGTTCATCCCGTAAAGCTTGCACATGGGGATCCAGACCCACGCAACATAAGGATATCCGGAGAAAGCACACCTATATTCATAGATCCTGATTATCGGGATCTTGCAGCCGGGATAGACTCTGATAAGAGATATGTAGCCGTCTACAAGTTAGTCGTGGACGGTAGAAAACCTCAGGTTACATTTAATGCAACAACTCAGGATTAGCAAGAGCGATAAGGCAACAAAACCAAACCGGAGTTTCTCAGATTTTCCTGGAAAACAAAACGCTGACAATCCTTAAATAGAAGGAAAGACACTTCCCTTACATGGGCGCAAGACTCAGGACTGCAAGCGAGATTGCAGCATTAATTTCAGTAGGCGCATACGGAGGGGCCGCCTATGAGATATACACGTTTGCAGAGCAGCACAGGCAGTACGTGAATCTGCACAGCGCCGAGACCGCAGTGAGTTCAATAACGGGATATTTCGAGGGTCTTGGGGGCACAATAGTGGCGTCGCTGGACTCCTCGTCTGCAAAGGAGACAGTCACCAGTTACCTCTCCAAAGGCGGGAATGCCTTCATGCATGAGCTAAGCGTACTCACCAATCCGTCGCTTACAGGCGCTGTGGAGTTTATATTCGTAGGAACTGTAAGCGCCATAGTGGCAAGCAGCCTCAGAAAGATGGACATGGTTGCAAACTTTGCGGAATTCGGTTCCAGGTTCGGGGCAGCATACAACCTGCTATCAAGGAACCTGAGGGACGGAACAAGCCATGTCATACCGCAACTAAAAAGAGCAAAGTAATTGGAATTTCTAAGATTATCCTTGAAACAAAAGAGGAATAATGCTTAAATAGGAGTTGAACGAGATATCCGTGGTAAAATGGAGTGGAGGAACAGGACTGCAAGCCTAATAGCCGCGGGAGTCTCGTTTGGCTTGTACGTTGATACGTGGATTGAATACCTTGAATACAGCGCCCAGAATGCGCAGTACACACTTTTGCAAAGCGTTAAGACGCCAGTGAGCATATTGCAGACATTTAGCGTGCAGATGACCAATACTGAGATAGCGGTAGCTACGCTTGCAGCGACGGCAACCATAACCGGCCTGCTGGCTTATGCCTTTGACCAAGATGGCATCAGCGATGCTATTACTAAGTTCACCTATCCTGTCAGCAGCACTGCCAGGGCAATAGCCCAAAACAAGGAATTCAGGTCTGGGCTGCACTTTGTTGCCGAAATGGCAGATCCACGTACTTATGCCAAGGTCTTTAGGGAGATATATATGGAGCAAAGGGCGGCAAAACTGCCCGATGCCGAAATGTCTACGTTGTTTTCCAGAACCTATGATATTATCGATAGAGCCGACTGGAGCCCTGAAGAGAAGGAATACTCCAAACTAGCGGTCAAGCGGACCGCAGGAGCCATAATTCTCGAGGCAGATAAGATGGCCTCAAAGAAGAGCAGGGGTGTCACAGTAGAGGATATCCTGAAGGCAGAGAAAAGCCTATATGGCTATTGGGCTACGAAAAGCATGGGAGGCTTATGGGATATAGCAAGAGGAGAACTGCTCGATGCTGCCAACACCAATCTATCTGATGGGCTATTCAGGAATGGAAGACCGGGTCTTTTCAGACTAAAGAGAAATACTGCGATGCAGCAGGATTTACAAAGGGCATTCAGACCTATGGAAAAAGGCACTACCAAGATCAAGGTTGGTTGACTTTTACCACTCTGGAATGAAAAGGGTAAGCAGAATAACCTAGAATTTCTCAGATGGTCTTGGAAACA
>JASHTX010000072.1 GCA_030040335.1 Microcaldota archaeon | reverse complement strand
GACAAGGATATTTTGGAGTTCTTCCTATCATCAAACTATGATCCTTCACAGATAGCATATTCGAAAAACCTCGATGGGTCATACGTTATAAGCTCCAAAAACAACAGCATGAGATTTTTGGGATCAGACATCAGACCTGTTGATGCAAAAACTACAAAACTGGAAGTCCAAGGGGTTCCCATCTATGCAGTTGTGATAGCATTGGGATTCGGATCCATACGTGCCAGTGCACTTTATGCGAATAAAAGAATGTTTCTGAGCAACGGATTCCACCGTGCATTTGCCTTGCATTCTAAAGGCATCCAGTTCGCTCCTTTTGTAGTCATGATACCTCCGAATCCAAGCACTGATTTTCCCGATCCATTCTTAAATGTGCCCAGAAATATCGCATTGAACGCTCCAAGGTTGCCGCTCTTAAAAGACTTCTTGGACGAAGACCTCTGCATTGATCTAAAGGCAAAACAACCGCTAAAAGCAGTCAAGGTAAAGTTTAAGATTGATGAGTTTAGCGTTCTGAACTGATCGCAATCGGGTTATCCACAGCAAGACATTAAGATTACAGCTGACCTTGCGCTGCACCGCCGGCTGCTTCTCCTCTCTTTCAAAGCCCCATAGCCCGCCAATACCCCTTGCAAGCTATTAAAAAAGCTACCATAGCATATATGGCTGAATTTGCGCCCAGGATTTCTATGGTGGAATGGTACTATCTGGTCTTGATCTCTTCAGCTCTGAACGGCACCTCGACGCTTATAGAGAAGAATACGCTCAAGAAGGAACATGCGACCGAGTTCAGCTCAGCTGTAACTCCCCTGGTTGCGCTCATCTCGCTCATCTTCCTCCCGCTCGCGAATTTCAACATCACAGGATGGCAGCTCTTCCTGATAATAATCTGGAGTGCAATAAACGCTTACTCTTTCCTTTTGGCGGCAAGGGCCTTCAGGCACAGCGAGGTCTCGACGTCGTCAGCAGCCTTCGGAAGCCTACCGACACTGGTCGTAGTGGTGTTGGCATACCTGGTTCTCTCAGAGCGCCTCTCGACGCTCCAGTACGTAGGAATTGCCGGGATGGTCGTTGCGACATACATGCTTTTCTTCAGAATCAAGAAAAGCGCTGATGGCAAGCAGGCATTTGAAAGCGCAAGATACAAGTATGTGGTGCTTCTTGGTGTGCTGATATCGGGGCTGGCATCGGTCTTCAACAAGTATGCAATCTCTGGCATAAATCCATATACGTTCTTCATCCTTTCCAGCATATTCATGTCTATATTCTTTACAATATTCATTTCAGAGAGGTACAAGGGGGTCAAGGAGATAGTCCAGACAGTTAAGTCTTACAAACTGCCTCTCTCGATCAATGCCGCGCTGACCGCCGGTTACAGGCTGACATACTACCTCGCACTAATCATGATTCCAGTGAGCCTCGCACAACCACTCAGCAACACCTTATATGTCATAATAACCGTGGCTATAGGAGGGTTGGTATTCAGAGAAGGAAATATGAAAAGGAAATTGATACTGAGCGCCTTCCTATTGTTTTTCGTGTACCTGCTTACATTTAATATGTGATATGGCAAATACTTCTGTGATGACACGAGGTATTTCTGATTTGGTGATGAAAAGAGAGTCATCTGATTCTTGACTCAATAAGACCTCGCAAAATTGGCAACGTACTTCGCCTCCTCTCCGCAGACAACACATTTGGCATTCTTGGCCTTGCTCTGCACATCGAAAGGCATGTTTGTTATCTTCGCACCTGTCTCGTCTTTTACTTTTGCCTCACATTCTGCAGAGCCGCACCACCCAGCCTCTACAAAACCTCCTTTCTGCTTTATGGTCTTCTTGAGTTCTTCATAACTTTTGACTTCATGAATGCTTTCCTTCAGCAGTTTCTCAGCTTTTGAGAGCAGGTTAGCGTTGATTTCGCCGAGCATCGCAGTAATTTTCTTCTCCAACTCCTCGATTCTAACCTCGTGCTTCTCGGAAGTATCCCTTCTGGCGAGCACAACCTTGCCGGCCTTGATGTCACGCTCTCCGATCTCAACCCGTATGGGCGTACCTTTCAGCTCCCAGTTGTTGAATTTCCATCCAGGAGAGTAAACATCGTTATCGTCCAGGTAGGTTCTTGCGTGCTTCCCGATCGTCTGGGAAATATCACTAGCGGCTTTCATTACCTGTGGCTTGTTTTCAGTGGTAAATATGGGTATTACAACGACTTGTATCCTAGCAATTCTTGGAGGCAATACCGCGCCTCTGTTATCGCCGTGAACAGCCATCATTATGCCAAGCTCCCTCGTGCTTATGGCGAAAGTATTCTGGTATGCGTACTCTTTCTCCCCTTTTTGGTTGATGAACTTTATATCGAAAGCTTTTGCAAAGTTCTGCCCGTCGCTATGGAAATCGGGTCCCTGAATGGACCATCCATTGGGCAGCATGTGTTCTATGCTGTATGTCGCGACCGCACCTGCGAATTTCTCCGAATCGCTCTTCCTTCCTGCTATTCCAGGCAGGGCAAGGTATTCTTTGAGAATTTTCAGGTATATACCGAGTATCTCATCCCTTTCTTTGTCTGCCTCTTCCTGGGAGCCGAAGACAGTATGCCCTTCGTTCCACAAGAACTCCCTGCTCCTGAGGAGCGGAGTGGGATGCTTGAACTCCCATCTAAGTACAGAATTCCACTGGTTCAGTCGCATCGGCAGGTCTCTCCAAGACTTTATCCATTTGGAAAAGCTTTCGTACATTATCGTCTCGGAAGTTGGCCTGACTGCAAGACGCTCCTCGAGCTTCGAGTCCCCGGTCTGCGTCACCCACGCGACTTCGGGATTGAAACCCTTTACATGCTCCTTCTCCTTCGAGAGAAGGTGCTCGGGTATGAGAGTTGGAAAGTAGACGTTCTGGATTCCGGATGCCTTGAAAATGTCGTCCGTAGCCCTCTGCACAGTCTCCCAGGCAAAATATGCGTCGGGCCTGAATGCCAGAGCTCCTGAAACTGACGTGTAGTCTACAAACTCGCTTTTCTCGATGACCTCGGTATACCAGGCTGAAAAGTCTTTCTCCTTGTTGACAGTTATTCCTTTCTTCTCTTTTTCTTCCTTGACCATTGGCTCAACGTAAATCATTATAGAAGCAGAACTCAATCTATTAAAACCTCCTTTCAGAGGTCAGAAACTGTCATTCAGGCTCTTTTCGAAGTCTAATTTCTCGGGTTTATCGCTCATGCTTCGATGGGTGAACCGGCGAGGGTTTTTCCCCATGTATTCTCCTACAGTATGCCCTTTGCCCAGGACCACATATTTGTAGGTGACAAGGCCATCTATGCCTACAGGGCCCCGCGGCGGTATCTTCTCGTTGCTTATACCAACTTCGCATCCGAACCCGTATCTGTAGCCATCATTGAAACGCGTAGACGCATTAACCATCACACTTGAAGAATCTACAAGCTTGGCAAATCTCATTGCCGCACTTCTGTTTTGCGTCACAATTGCATCGGTATGTTTAGAGTTGTGCGAATTAACCCAGTCTATCGCAGACTCCAGATCGTCAACCATCTTTATGCCGGCCCGCAGATCAAGGAACTCGGTATGCCAGTCTTTCTCCGAAGCAAGGCGCACGTTCTTGCTTATGCCCGCTTTCTTTAATACGGACATGCTCCTGTCACAGCACCTTATCTCGGAACCACGAGATATGAACTCCTTTGCCAACTTTGGCAGGAGTTTGGCAGCAACATCTTTGTGGACAAGAATGAACTTCGTAGAGTTGCATACCGCAGGATAGTTGAACTTTGCATCTACGCAGACTCTCACAGCCGTGTCGAGATCTGCATCTTTGTCAATATAGGTGTGGCACATGCCTTCTGTGTGACCTATCACTGGTATCTTCGTATGGGACATTACGTACTTGACCAGCTGGTTGCTGCCTCTGGCGACTATGAGGTCCACATATTTGTCGTATTTCAGCAATTCCCTGGTCTCCTCTCTGCTCTGCACCTGCATTATCCACCCGTCTGGAATGCCTGCCTTCTTTGTTGCCTCTTTTATCAGCGAAACGAGTGCGCGGTTGGAGTAGAGTGATTCGCTGCCCCCTTTCAGGACCACGGCGTTTCCTGATTTGAGGCATAGCGTGGCGATCTGGACCAGAGCATCGGGCCTTGACTCAAGTATCACTCCAATCACGCCGATAGGGAAGGTGACGCGGTAGAGACTTAGCCCTTTGTCAAGCTCTGTAGCAAGGGTAACCTTGTTCAGCGGATCCGGCATCTTGATTACATCGTTTATGCCGCTTACCAGCGAATCTATCTTATGTCCGTCAAAGAGCAGCCTCTTCGCGATGGTACTGTGAAGCCCGCCGTTCTGCTTCAAAGCATTCAAATCTCTCTTGTTAGATTCGAACAGGGTCTTCTGGTCGCTTTTCAGGGCCTTCGCTATCATCATGAGCGCAAGATTCCTGGATTTTAAGTCGAGGGCTTGAAAACTTAGTGCTGCGCCTTGTGACTTTTCCAGCTCTTTCTCAAGGTTCACTCTTCCACCTGAATAGCGTGCCAAGCTCTTCGCCCTTCAATACCCTGCTCAGCACGTTCGGCTGCCCGCCATTTACCACTATCATAGGGATATTGCTCGATCTGAGATGCTTGGCCGCGTGCAATTTTGTGACCACGCCTCCCACTCCCTTTCCGTTTGTGGAAGGATCGAGCCTGCAGGCAGCCATGCCCTTGATCGACGTTATCTCGTTTATAAGCTCGGCATTGCCTTTTCTGGGATCCGTAGTATATATGCCTCCGACGTCGGAGAGCATGATAAGCAGGTCAGCCTCCAACGCGGAGGTCAGGTAAGCAGAGAGTATGTCGTTGTTCCCGAACGTGTTCTCCTCAAAAGCTACGACATCATTTTCGTTTATTATGGGTATTGCGTCGAGTTTGTAGAGCATCGTCCTGATAGTGGCTATCAGCGTATTCAGCTTTCCCCTGTGCCTGAACTCGTCAGGAGTCAGCAGTATCTGGCCAACCAGCTGCCCGTGCTTTCTGAACAGGCTCTCGTAGTTGTACATCAGAGAGCTCTGACCTATGGAAGCAGCGGCTTTGATGAGGTGTTTCTCTTTCGGGCGCGAACGCTTGTTTGCGCGGCCCACGCCCATACCCACAGCACCTGAGGAAACAAGAACCACTTTTGTGCCCTGGCGTTTTATCCTTACCACATCCTCCACCAGCGAGTTCATTTTGCCGATGTCCAGCTTGAAGCGATCGTCGAGCAGCGTGGCGGTGCCTACCTTTATCACGATCTTCTTTGCTTTTTTGCCTATACTTCGCATCTGTTGCACCATTATTTTTGCTTTGCCGACCTTTCCCTAACTACTCCGAACTCCTTTGCGTTCTTGAGCGTCCTTGCCATGGCAGCGTGAACCTTGGCTCTCTGCAACGTAGCCAGGCCTTGCTCCGTCATTCCACCCTTGGTTGCAACCCGTTCGGCCACGTCCTCGCCCTGAAGTCCAAGCTCTATTGCAGACTTGAAGCTGAGCAGGGTCATAAGCTTCCTCGTGCGCTCGTCAAAATCCCCCTTGTCTATGGGCGCGTAATAGCCTTCCATGTTGTGCGCCGCAAACGCCAGCATGCAGCTCGCCCTGGCTGTGAAGTAGTTGAACTGTGATTCTTTGATCCTGAATGTCTGTTCGCTCCCTGCATCCAAAAGCGCACTTACTGTATTCCCGTCTTCCTTTGTGCACCTTTTGTCTAGGCAGTAAGCGGATACCGCGGATCCGAGCCTGAAGGCTATGCTGGTCATTATCCTTGAGTTCCTCGAGAAGGGAAGCACACTGTTGATTCGCTCAAGCTTCGTTCCGGCGAGGAGCGAGACAACCAGTTTGCCCTTAACAGCTGCTCTTATCTCATTGCCCACCTCATCAAGGTCCCTGTGTCCTATTGCGAGAAGTATGACATCGGAGCGTTCTGCGAGCGCCCTGTTGCTGCCCATTATCATCACGTTCTTGATCCTGCGCTTATGCCTGTCGCTGCCAACGACCCTGTAGCCGGACCTTGCCAGGGTCTCCGAGATTATGCCGCCCATTACGCCGAGGCCTATTACTCCTACCACTCTGCCGTATGCTCTAGACATATGAATCATCATCTACCAGTTTCAGAACAGGTCTCCCAATTGCGTAAGTGTGCAGCCTGCTATTAAAAGGGCTTAGGCTGACCTTCGTCATAACACGAGTCTTGAGGATTAGAAAATTCATGAGAGCTCTGGCTAGAAGCGTCTGCAGTCTGTTTACTGTGTAGGTTGGCTGGACATCACTTTCACTTTCTGAACTCTCAGATGACTCTTCTACGCGGCTAGCTATATAAGCGTTGTGTGCAAGGCCTCCTGTTGGCTACACGCTTATGCCCATCTTCCTGAGCTCCTTCTCAAGCTGCCTGACATTCTTGAACCAGATCGACCTTATTCCAGCCTTTCTCGCGCCAACGACGTTCTCTATCTGGTTGTCTATGAAGATCACTTCGCTGCCCTTCAGTTTCATACGCTTGAGCACATACCTGTAGACTCCAATATCCGGTTTCCTGAGATGTATGTCGCACGAGGCGAACCTGTACTTGAAAAGGCGCAGATATGGCTTGAGAATGCTCTTAACAGTGAAAACATACCTGGACCTGTCCGTATTGGAGAGGTAGGCAATATCATAGTTGCCGTGCAGGCGCTTTGCGAGGTTTATCGTCCCTTTGCAGAGTCTTGCGGTCTTCGCATAGACCTCGTACCACATGACCTTCTTTTCCCCTATGCCTAGCTGCTTTGCAACCTTCTTGTCGAAATACCTCTGGCTCTTCGTGCCTTTGTCCAGCTGAACCCGTTCCTCGTAGTCGATTATCTTCACCACTTTCTTGAGCGGTACCCCGCTGACTTTGGACAGGTACGGATAGTAATCATTGATGTTGTAGAAATCGATTATGACGCCTCCTATATCGAAGATGATGCACTTTATCATGTGTTCGCCCATTCAGATGTAGCTCTTGAAGTAGAGATATCCTGTTATCGTCTTTGTGTCCTCTATCCTGCCGTTTGCTATCATCCTTTCAATCTCGCTGGGCTTGACCTTCAGTATCTGTATTATCTCTTCAGGCTCGAGCTGCGGGTTCTGCGTCCTTTTGAGTCCGTGGGCGTAGAAGAAGTGGAACTGACGCAGATTGTGAGTGGACATGTAGGCCTTGAATATGAACTTCATGCTCTTCGCAGTGTATCCCGTCTCTTCCCTCAATTCCCTCTCAGCCGCTACCAGGGGCTTCTCGTGTCCCTCGACGCCTCCAGCAGGAAACTCGTAGAGATATTTTCCGTGCGCGTATCGGTATTGCCTTTCCAGAATCAGCTTGCCGTTGTCGAGCAAGGGTATAACGACAACGACATCAGGCTGCATGTACCTCTTTATCAGGACTTTCTTACCCCTTACCTTTGCATGCTCGTGCTCTACGGTGATCCACTCGTCCCTGTACATTACTTTCTTATCCAGTATCTTCTTCTGCAAAGGAGCCCCTTACTACTCGGTCTTTTTATAATAAATAGGTTATGATTGTATACCTATACAAGGGGTTGTTGCGTAACCTGGCAGCGCGGCAGGCTCCAGATGTTCAAACAGTAATTGAGCTTCGGCGATGATTAGGATTTGGAGCGCTGATATGTGATCAGGTGTCACCTGCAAGTCCGAGTTCAAATCTCGGCAACCCCAGTCAGGTTTAAGCATGATGAAACTTTCTGAAGCTCGAATACACGCGCACATCTGTTCAGATGGCTACACAAACATCTCTTTTGCTAGAAGAAACGTAAGAGATATCGAAGAACATCACAGAAAGCAGATTCTGAGAAAATATTATAACGTCAGATATTCGAATACACAACCTCTGCTTTTAAGGCTATTTCAAGAAGATGTGATGGATGCTTACGGAAGAAAAGCCTTTATAGTCAATGATGAGGCTGGAGTTCAGGGCAAATGGATCTTTGACAGATTGCGGAAAATGGGAGCCTTAGACTCATATAACTGGAGGGTATGTCCTCAAATTTTGAAGGGATCCAAAACATTAAGCACTGAGTGGCTGAAAGCATTCTTTGATGATGAAGGTACAGTTGATGAGTCACGAAGAAGAGTCAGAGTGAAATCTGTAAATGAAAAGGGATTAAAGCAGGCAAAGAAAATGCTGGACAAAATAAAAGTTGAGTCCAAAATAACAGGTCCGAACTGCGACAAAACATGGTATCTGACTGTAAATTATCAGCATATAAGAAGATTCAGCAAACTAATCGGATTTAGACACCCTGAAAGAAGTAGACGTTTAAAGCATGTGTTGACATAATGCCAGGCAAACCGAGACCACAAACAACTGAGCAGATAAGACTCATCATTACTGATGTTGGCGGCGTCCTGTGCGATTTCAAGAAAGAGGATCTTTACACATACCTGTCAGAGAGATTTGGCATAAGCTATGCAAAGGTATTCGAGGAGCTTGATCCGTCTATAGTGAAGATGGAGAACGGTGGCATTACGCTCCGTGAGCTCTCCAGAGAGGCGCGCAGAAGACTGGGAGTAAGCGACGCCGGAATTTATTGGTCAAGAATATGCAAGAAGGCAGGCATAAACCGGCGCGTACTGGAGTTGTACAAACCCCTCAGACACAGCTACAAGATCGCGGTCCTGACAAATGCAGGGGTGCTTGAGTGCAGGGTAAACAGGAGAAAGCTTTCCTACAGCACCAATTTTGACAAGATATTTGCATCATACTACACGCATGTGGAAAAACCGAAGGCTGCTGCATTCAAGATTGTCCTGGATTACTTTCACGCGAAGCCCCAGGAAACTGTCTTCATAGACGACAAGACTGCAAACCTCGACGGAGCGAGACGCACTGGGATAAAAACAATACTGTTCACTAACTACGCAGGATTGGTCAGAGACCTGCACAAGCTCGGAATAGATTAATATCGAGATTGTTAAAGACCGCGATTGGTGGATGTTCATGGTAAGATATCTCCAAGTTTTCACGACAACCGAAACTAAAAATATGGCTGAAAAGATAGCCGACGCTCTGGTTGAGAAGCGACTTGCAGCCTGCGTGCAGGTCGTAGGTCCAATATCAAGCACCTATATCTGGAAAAAGAAGAAGGTGAAGAATTCAGAGTGGCTTTGCATAATAAAAACGAGTGAAAAGAGATATGACGATGTTGCTACGGCCATAAGAAGGATTCATACTTATGAGGCACCAGAGATCTTGGCGATGCCCATAACTAGAGGAAACAGAGCGTATCTGAAATGGTTGAGCGATACCGTCGGGTAGCGACATGACCTAGTATCTCACGACCAGCTGGACGCTGGAGTCATCTTTGAGTTGCAGTTCCTTTCTCAGGTTCTTATCGGAGATAACCTCGACCACATCCGCATATCTGGTTCTGTCAGGGATGACCACGAAGCATTCTGTGCCGGACAGGCTGGCCCTGAAAGCCGCTACGCCTCCGAAGTGCTTACCATCGCGTTCAAATCCGCTTATCCTTATCCCCTTCTGAGACCTCAGGAGTTCGAGGCTGACGAGAGAATCGCTATCGAGCTTTATGTTGAGCGTGCCCGGGTAGGGTTTGATATCAAGAAGTTCTTTGAACTGTATCACGTATTCGGGCATTGCCATAAAGTACCTGGCCTCTCTCAGCCCTCCAGCGACCGTTCCGTCCAGGGTAAGCTCTTTCATAGAAACACTGATGTCAACCATATATAAAATCGAAGTTATAAAATAAGAGATGGATGATATGAATACCGAAGCGCTTGCAAAGCAGAAATGCGTGCCCTGCGAGGGCGGAACGCTCCCCATGCCCATAGCTGCCGCAAGAAAGTACCTGCCGATGGTGCACGGATGGTCGCTGAGCAAGACAAAGGACAGGAAAGACGTCATAATCACCGAGTTGAAGTTTAAGGACTTCAAGAAGGCCCTGTCGTTCATAAATGCCGTTGGAAGGATTGCAGAACACGAGGGTCACCATCCGAACATCCAGCTATACTCCTGGAACAGGGTGAGGCTTGAGCTGTACACTCATGCGATAGGAGGCCTGTCACAAAACGACTTCATAGTGGCGGCGAAGATAAACAAAAGCCTATTGGACAGGTAGGACGCTTTGTGATCCAATGAAGTTCATACAGCTTAACGCGTGGGAGGGCAACGTCAGGTTCAGTCTGGTAAGATATCTGAAGAAGGAGCGCGCCGACATAGTCAATCTTCAGGAGGTCACCGAGGGCTTTGAGAACAGGATGTCCTACTTCAGCCTGTATGGGATGCTCAAGCGTGAACTGAAATACAGGTACAGTTTCTACTCGCCTCTGGCGCGGGGCACTTTTGAAGGCAGGAGAGTCTCGCAGGGGGATCTGATCCTGTCCCTGTATCCCATAGAAAGGACAAAAACCTTTTGCACGAGGAACCTGAAAATGCCGCTTGATTTCTCAGCAAATGACTTCGGAGGCCTGCTCCAGCATGCAAGAATAAACGTCAAAGGCACGATCATCAACGACCTGAACTACCATGGTACATTCGTATGGGGAACCAAGATGGGGAACAGGTTGATGGAACTGGACTCGAAGAGGATCCTGGCTTACATGAACGGTCTTGACAAGAATGAAAAGACGATACTAAGCGGCGATTTCAACCTCGCTCCAAACTCGAAAGCCCTAAGAATAATAAGCCAGCATTATCCGGACCTGATTTCGAGATACGGAATAAGGACGACCAGAAACGAGCTATGCGTACCAAAGGAGCCGGTCGATAACATACTTGTCAACCGGCAGGTAAAGGTCAGGTCCCTGAAGGTGCCTCTTCTGTATGTATCTGACCATCTCCCGCTAGTCATGAGATTCGACTGAGCTCTTGCCTCGCTATTGCGATCAGATCTGGGTCAGTCTGAAGGTTGCGGGTCCGCAGTCTAATGTGGACGAGCCTGTAGTGAAAGTAATGTTATAGTCGCCGACTGGAAGTGGCACAGTTTCTGTCTTGTTCACGCATGCGGGCGAATAAGTGGTGCTATAGTAGGGAGTTGAGTTTGTGTTCATCTGCAGCAGGGTGAGCGTGCTGCTGTAGCTGCCGCCAGAGACCGTTACCTCCAACCGTTGGCCGCTCTTGACCAGAACCCAATTGCAGGAACCGATCACACGATAGTCAGCTTGCGATATGGAATAGTTGTAGCCTTGGCAGGTTGTCAGGTTTGCGCCGGTTGCACCAACAAGAATCTTCACAGATGCAGGCGCAACAGTCGTGGGAGTTGAAGTGGTGACATTGTAATTGGTGCCCTGAGGAATGGTGGTGTATGGCGTGGTTGTGCCGGGCATGCTGAGAAGCACAGCGGCGATGATCACAACCACTATGATTACGATTACCGCCCCAACAATAATCATAGTGTTTTTTCCTGGCATTCGATTACTTATTGGACTTAGAAATATTGAAAGCCAACAAATTTATAATTTTGTAATCGACTAGTCGCTGCCCGCATTGAAAGTCAGCCAGGAAGCACCTCCCAACGTCGCACCACAAGAGCGCATCAGTGGGTTATCCTGAACGTTGCGGCGCCACAGCTGGTCGAGTTGACGGCCCCGGTGGTAAAGGTGAGCTTGTAGTTGCCTGGCGGCATATACTGTGTCTGCACGCCCGTTGCGCAACTTGCTGCCGAAACGCTCATGTTGGCAGGAGCAGATGTCACATTCTGCTGCACTAATGCAAGGGAAACGCCGCTGTACGCCCCTCCGCCTATAGTGACGGTAAGGTCGTCCTGATTCCTAAGCGGGGTCCACACGCATGAACCCGAGGTGATAACCTGGTTCGGTTGCGAGACTGAAAAGTTGTAGCCGTTGCACGGGACCAGGTTGGGAGCTACCGCCACAGTCTGGTTCGCGACTATGGTTGTGGTAATGCTGGGTATCGTTGCAGTAGTAACAACAGGGGTGGAAGTTGTGACCAGACTGGTTGGTGCCACTGACACCGTTGATGCCGTTGTGGTCGTGCTTGGAGTGCTGAGAAGCAAAGCCGCTATTATCACTATCACTACGATTACCACTATCGCCCCTATGATCATCATGTTGTTATTTCCTGCCATCCTATAACCTATAGGTAGATTTGAAAGACAACTAATTTAAGCTTATGGATTTGCCTGCCCCTGGGTCCGGCTCAGGCCGACGCCTCGGCGACAGTCCCCGAAGCGAATATGCGTGGAACCTCTTTCCTGACGAGCAGGACATTGTCTCCTACCTCAAGCGGCAGCGCGGCCCTCAGGGCCAGTTCCAGCCTGCCGCCTTCTGCTTTCTTCACTACGCACTCGCTGTACGAGAAGTTGGCTGCGATGCCGTAAAGACCGCCCTCGCCTACCTTTTCCTTGGCAACCTCGCTGAACCTGCACTCGACCACTATCCTTGCGGATTTGCCGACTGGCCTTGAAGTCAGCAGGTCGCCTTTGCTTATCTCGTCATCACCTATATCCTTCAGCGAAATGCCGATCCTCGTGCCCCTTCCCGCTGCGGTTATATCCTCGTCTTGGCTTTGGAGAGACCTCACCATCACCTCTTTTCCAGAGCTGTGGAAGAGCTTGTCGTGCTGCTTCAGCGTGCCTCTTGTCACCACACCGAGCACAACGGTGCCTATGCCCCTGACAGGAAACGCCTTGTCTATGTCGACCCGCACCTGTTCCTGGGAAGCCCCTGCTGATGCGCCCGACACTATCGCATCGAGCAACTCTTCCCTGCTCACCACCCTGCATCCTCCGATCCCTGCGCTCTTCACCAACGCAGTAACGTCATTATCATTGGTCACGAGGACCTTTTTGCCAAGAAGCGAAGAGGCGACAAGCGCCTCCCCGAATTTCCGGTCTATCTTCGAGGTGCTCAGCACTATTTCCGAGCAGAGGAGAAGAGACTCTGCAAGCGCGTATACCTTCTCGTCCTCCTGGCCGGGCAGGAGGGCAACAACCACATCGCTTCCGAGCTTCCTGTTGTAAAAGGTTATGCTGTTCTCGCTCCCCTTCTTGCCTATGAAGGAAGCAAGCTGCTCGTCTAGCGGCACCGCGACTACCACGTTCATGCTCTCCCTTCAGTGATAGGAATTTATACTTTATATTCCTGATATCACCATGGACCTGAGTTTCCTGAAGTGGATAGACCATGCGGGCTTCGCAATGGAGATAAACGGGAAGCGCGTTTATGTTGATCCATTCAGGATCAGGGGCAGCATGCCAAAAGCGGACCTGATCTTTGTAACGCACCCGCACTTCGACCATTTCAACGAGGATGCGATGGGCAAGGTTGTGGGAAGCAACACCAAGTTTGTGGCACCGAAAGACGTTGCAGACAAGCTTTCGGGGAAAAAGGTGCTGTCTGTGCAGCCGGGAAAGAGCTACACAGTCGAGGGAATATCCTTCAACACTGTTGCAGCATACAATATCGGCAAGGAGTTCCATCCAAAGGCGAGCGGATGGGTCGGATATATCATAGACGCTGACGGAAGGAAGGTCTACCATGCGGGCGACACAGACGTTACGGAAGAAATGAAGCGGGTGGAGGCCGATGTCGCCCTTCTGCCGATCGGAGGCCACTATACGATGAGCCTGGATGATGCCGTACTCGTTGCGGGAAGCATAAGGGCAAAGGCGTTTGTGCCAATGCACTACAAATCACTCCTTGGCAAGGAAGGCAGCAAGAAAGCAGAGGAGGAGTTTGCGAAGAAGATAAAGAACAGCGCGATACTGGAGGAAGTGCAGGAACCGTACTATTCCTTCCAATAAGGTCCTGCAAATGCGAAAATCAAACCGCGCAAAGCAATCGGCAAAAACCATCTTCAAGAGATACGTGAGCCCGGCCATCATAGGTTACGTAATCGGTATACTAAATTTCCTTGTTTTGTACGAGCTCGTAACAAGCTGCGGAAATATAGGGCATGCAGGAGCCAACGTAGAAATATTCCTGCTGATATCGGACCTGCTGCTTTTGCTTGCAGCGCAATATTTCCTATTCAGGGGTGCGGGAAAACTTGCGTTTCTTTTGATGCTGCTCTTCGTCATCCTGGGGATTGTACCCATCACAGCAGTAACAAACTCGTGTCCCATACACTACTGCGCAATAAGGCGCGGATTCACGTGCTACGGCATCGCACTCTCGAGCTCGGGAAACCTCTCCATCGCCTTTATGCTGGACAACGGCACACAGCTGTATAACATCGGCATGGGTTGCGCGGCAAACGGAGAGCGCGGGGTCATACTGCCGAATCCTCCGCAGGCCATGGTGCTGCTTTCTGGGAACGGCAGTGCGACGACCGTTCCCGCAAACTCGCCTTCGGCAGGCGCGCTCAGCATGCCTGCTGGCCAGCTGGTGAGCGTCACAGGGTTGAAATGCTGGAGTGCTCAGGCCGCTCCTCTGAACTCATCCAACATAAGCAACAAGACCACATTCATAGGAACGCTCTGGCTGAATTACACTACGGAACCAGGAGCACCGGGCGTACAGAACCCGATGCACACGTTCGACCTGGCAGACGTGGGCAGCGCGCCGTCATGAACCCTTAACCACTGACTTTGCGAGCCCGAGTATCTCTTCTGGATTCAGCTTGAAGAGCTTTACGTCCTTCTTCCCGCTTCCCTCAAGGGCAGCGTCGACCTGATTTCCTGAGATGCGGAGCTGGTCGCGGGAATCCAGAAGCGCGTTCCTGACGCTCTTCTTCTTATGCTGCATCACCGCATTTATCACAGACCTCTCGCCTTCCCCGATCTTCACGCCCTTCGGCCTTATGTATACGACAACCGAGTCCACCTTGGGCACAGGCCTGAAGCTGCCCCTTGACACGGGGATGATCTTTGTAAAGTTGAAACAGAGCTGGAACATGACGCTGAGCCTCGAGTAGTTCCTCGTTCCCGGCTTTGCGGTCATGTGCTCCACGAATTCCTTCTGGAGGCAGAGCACAGCCTCGAGCTCGTGCCCTATCAGAAAGTCGATCACCCTGCTCGAGAGCTTGTAGGGCACGTTTGCTATCATTATGTCCGCATCCGCCACTTCGAGTTCGTCATCGCTCGCGTCGAAAAAATCCTTGTTGAGCATCTTCAGGTTCTTGTACTTAAGCTCCTGCTTCAGCATCGTGTATAGGTTCCTGTCCAGCTCTACGGAAACAACACGCCTGGCCCTCTCGCAGAGTTCTTTCGTCAGAATGCCGTAACCCGAACCGAGTTCCAGGACGATTTTCCCGTGAGCGTGCTCGGCCTCGGCCTCGGCTACTGATCTGTTTATCAGGAAGTTCTGCCCCATCGCCTTTATCGGTTTCAGGTATATCTGCGTCCGTTCAAGCATATAGTGGCTGCCCCGCTCTCTCTAACTATAAGACAGGGGAAGGATAATAAGACTTTACGCATATTTTACTCACGTCTGTGGTCGGATGCGTGCCCAATCGTCTCTCGAATTCCTGACGACATACAGCTTCCTTTTCATGATATTGGGGATAACAGTCAGCATCATCCTCTTCCTCGCAGGCGCACCTGCGCTGACGCTTCCTTCGCAGTGCGCGTCTTTCTCCGGGCCGCAGTGCAACTTCGTAGAGATGTACAGCAACACGATAACGGGCTATTCGCTGATAACCTTCTCGTTCTCAAATTCGCAGAGCGTGCCGATAAACCTTACGAGCATGCAGACAGAGGTGAAGAGCCTTACGTCGAACGGCTACTGCACTCCGTCATATCTTTATCCGGGAATGACTTCCACGTGCACGGTTGAGCAGAACAGCGCCCCGAGCACGCAGACGCAGATTCAGGGATACTACACCATCAACGCGCTTTTCTGCAACTCGGGGCAGGCAAACCTCTCCACAAAAAACTGCAACTATGAGCAGGTGCAGTACAGCGGCTCCTTCGCCACGAATCCTAGCATCGACAAGGCGGTATTGTTCAGCGTCGTCGCCTCGCAGTCTCCGCCAACATCAAACATACTTCCGTTCAGCGTGCTGAGCTCGAACCCACCTGTGCAGCCGTACAACTACAGCATACTACAGAACGATGACTGGCTGGCCAACATCACGAGCAACACAATCGCATACGCATTTGCGACAAACGGAACGCTGCAGGGAACAAGCAGGCTCGGCTATCCGCTGTCAGCATACCCGCAAGTGCTGTCAAGCCTGAACAACAACAACGTAAACAGCAACGCCGGCGCCTGCGTCTACAGCACGCCATACAACTCGATGCTCTCTATCGCGTCTACGACGCTTTATTTCGACACCGCGAAGACCGTCACGTTCAACGTGGTGACATACGGAGCGATTGAGGTCTTTTACAGGGGCGCACCTCCGACAAACTCATGGTCAAACGTCTTTTCGGGCTCTGGATGGAAGCAGCAGGGCGCGACGCAGTACGGGCCCAGGAGCGTGACCTTCCAGCAGGGGCTGTACGACTTCGAGATCTTCTGGGAGAACCCGTGCGGCAAGGGCGAACAGGTATTCTCGGCCAACGGGCTGCCTAGCTAGCTTTTTTCTTGGCGAACGCCTTGCTTATTGCTGCGATATCCTTGAAGTTCTTGAGCTGCACGCCGGCGTCGTCATCTGAGTTGAAGACCTCTATCTCCACCTTCTGCCTGTACGCGATATCGAGAGTCTCGCGCACATCGGGCTCGTTGAGAGCAGAGTCGTTGACCAGTATCGTAGCAACCCTATACTCGGCCAGCGCGTCTTTTATCCTTGATGCGCCATGAAACGAGGCGCCCACACCCAGTCCTCCGAGGAAAAGGTTGAGCAGGTCGAACTCCTTCTTGACCTTCTCGTTCTCGAGCAGCCTTGCGACGGCATCGCTCTGTATCGCCTCCCTTATTCCCGAACGTTCGGCATCACCGACTGCGGTATACGCGGTCTTCTTGTTTATCGCAATCCTCTTCGACTCCGCGTACTTCTTCAGGTCGTCTTTCGTGAATCCGGGACCTGCGAAGACTATAATGTCAACGGGCATCGAACCGGCCTTCTTTATTATCTCGTCGAAGTACTCGCTTCTCGCCTTCTCGTAGTCCTTCTCCTTCATCTTCTTGCTCAGCCTGCTGTATATCTCCGTTATCACGTCTATTCCGTATCCCTTGATGTAGGCGAACGTGGCCTTCTCGTCATCGAGGGCAACGACACCGAGCCTGGGCTTCTTCGAGTCGGCCACGGCCTTCTTTATCATGCTAAGCACGTATCCCTTCCATTCCTCCTTCCTTATCGTCAGGGCATCTCCGGCGCCTATAGTGGTAGTGTGGTAGCTTCCCATCTTTATGTACTCCAGCGGCTTGCCGCTCGCGATCTTGCCCATCAGCCTCAGCTTCTGCGCGTTCTTGTCTATCTCGACACGCTCCACGTTCAGCTCTATGACAACCTCCTTCTGCTCGCCCTCCTCGCCCTCGCTCGGCCTGAATCTCCTGTAAGTGCTCGCGGTAACAGAGTCGCCGGCGCTTATCACCCTTGCGAGCAGATATAGGTCGTCGAAAGAGTCAGGCAGTAGCTTCAGCTCTTCTGATGACTCGTTGAACCTTATGACCCGCATCTCGATGCACTCAAGTAATCATAAAAAGATATGCAGATAAATACCACTATGCTTCCCTTCCTCTTCGCCAACGTCATCGGCAACGCCTACAGGATGGTGGGCGGCGCAATTATGCGGCATGGTTACATAACAATATTCCTGCTCATGGTTCTCGAATCCGCTTCACTGCCAATAGTGCCGAGCGAGATCCTTCTTCCAGCGGCAGGCTATTTCGCAAGAACCGGGATACTGAGCCTGCCCCTGGCCTTCGCCACGGTTCTGCTCGCGGGATTTGTCGGCATGGGGATCAACTACTACATTGCTTACATAATCGGCAAGGAGATAGTCTACAAGCACGCCCGCCTCTTTCACGTCACAAAGCAGAGGCTGATTGCGTTTGAGCACTGGTTTGCTAAGAAAGGCGCATTCGCGGTCTTCTTCTCGAGGCTGCTGCCGGTGATCAGGGGCCTGATAAACTTTCCGGCCGGCTTCGCCAGGATGCCTCTTAAGCAGTTCTACTTCTACTCGACGCTCGGTGCGCTGATCTGGGATGCGCTGCTGATAGGATTCGGCTACTATGCGCTTTCGTTTAGAAACGTGTATCTTCTCATAGCCGCTGTTGCAGCGTTCTTCGTACTGCTGTATGCTGCATACTGGTACGCGACCAAGAAGATAAAATAGCGGCTACTTCTTCTCGCTGAGTATGTAGTTCTTGACTACCTTTATTACCTGGTCTATCGCCTTCTTTATGTCCGCCTCTGTCTTCGCGCCTGTGCAGATTATCTTCCCGTTCTTGAAGAGCAGGAGCGCCACCTTCGGCTCCTTTATCTTGTATATCGCGCCTGGGAACTGCTCGGGCTCGTAGTCGACGTCAGATGACGCCTTCGCTATGGCGTAGAGGTCCAGCTCCACACCCAGGTCGGCGCTCGCGACTATGTTCTCGATCTTGAAGTTCGGCTTCAGCGTTACTCTCTTTGCCATATTAATCAGCATCTTTATAAGCATGAAAGGTATTTATATACCTATTTCGAGTATACCTCGAATTTTAGACTATTAGTGGATAGCATGACAGAAAGATCTCACGGCCTGTTTTCCGGCAGGACCAGGCACCTTGCCAGGCATCACAAGCCGAGCAAGCTGGGCATAACCAAGCTGATAAAGAACTTCAACATCGGCGACAGGGTCGCCATAGTGCAGAAGGGAAGCTTCAAGGACATACCGCACCCGAGGTACAGGGGCAGAGTGGGAACGATAACAGAGAAGAGGGGCGGTGCGTATGTTGTCGAGCTGATGGTCTCAAACAAGACAAAACGCACACTTGTTGTAAATCAGAGGCATCTGGAAAAGATGTAATTCATGTTCCTCTCTTGCTTTCCCTGAAATAGACCTTGTAGCCGTTGAGAGAAGCCTGCAGTTCTGAACCCCACCAGTCAGCTATTACCTTATTTCCCTAACATAAGGTCTTGTGAGCATGTAGAACCTGCTGTCGCCCTTCAGCTCGGCTATTACCCGCTCGGTGAGCAGCTTTACCGGATCCTGGAGGAGCGGTACACGCTCTGAGATTTCCTTGAAGCTGCCGAATTCCTTCTGCTCCCTGGCCTGCAGAATTGCGGCGAGGTGTTTCTTGCCTATTCCGGGAAGCAATTCGAGCGAGTGCATCCTGATGTTCAGCGGAGAAGCGGTGTTGAATATGCTCACGAACTTTGCCTCGTTTGCCTTTATTATCTCGGTTATCACTCCGGGCAGCTCGTTCTTCGCGACTTCTGTGAGGTCGTTGTACATTATCCTGGCCTTTATCACTGCGATCTTGTCCCTGTCGCCCTTACCGATGTAGACCCTCTCCTTGACCTTTATGTCGGTAACCTTCGGCACCGCCTCTAGAAGCGTGAACTTGGTCTCGCCCAGGAGCTGGACTATCGGCTCTGGCTTGGGAGAAAAAGACTTGCCTGTAGACAGGTAATCGAGCACGAAAGCGTGCTCCTCCAGACCTTCATGAGACTCTTGCAACATTTGTACCCCCGTTCTTGTGCCAGCGCACCAAACATCCCTATTTACCCCTGTGGCTCTGCACTACCTCCATCATCTTCTTCACTTCATCCTCCTCGAAAGTCTTCTTCTCTCTAGTGAGGATGTGCTTCAGCTGCGTCAGCTCTATCGGCATCGTGTCCGTTATCTTTATTGCGGTCGTCTCCGAGACGCCGTACTCCTGCAGCTCCTTGATCATCTTTTTTGCACTTTCAGAATCAAGCGGAACGAACTTCTTTATGTGATCGTATGCCAGCTTCTGCTCATATCCTAGCTCTCCGGCGCCCTTCCTCCCTTCGAGTATCTCCAGAGCCTCGGCTGATGAAACGGCCTTCTTGCTACCTTGATTCTTTCCTAGCATGCCTCCACACCTTCTTTTTGCTATTTAAACCATTTAAAGCTTTGCGTGCGGAGAGAAGAAACATGCAAATGCACGACAGATATATGCTTCTCATCGTCATACTCTCTGCAGCATATTTCTCTTTCTGGATGTTTGCCGCAAACCACATATACAGCTCATACAGCTCAGCGTACTACGACATAGGGATAATGACCTACAGCTTCTACTGGCACCTGCACGATCTGGCGAACATAACGGGTTTCCAGTACCTGAACTACGCCCAGCACATCTCGCCCTTCTTTCTGCTCATAACGCCGCTCTTTGCGCTCAGCCAGCAGCCGATGACGCTGATAGCAATACAGGACGTCTTTCTGGCCGTCACCACCGTGGCCGTCTATCTCGTCTGCGCAGACCTTCTGAGGAGCAGAAAGCTGGGATTTGCGCTTGCTTTCGCATTCCTGATAAATCCGGGCATAAGAGGCCTTCTCATATACGACTTCCACCAGCAGGCGTTCATACCACTGTTCTACATCCTCTCATTCTACTTCTACTTCAAAGGAAACGCCAAATTCTTTGCCATAAGCTACATCGCGTTGATGTCGCTTATGGAGACTACTGACGCTGTGGGCATAACAATGCTGATCGCCCTTCTGCTTTACGAGTTCTTCTATGCGCCGCGAAAGAGCAGGGAAGAACTAGACATGCATAAAACCAAGCTGCGGATCCTGTTCCTGGGATTTGCCATAACGGCTGCAGCTTTCCTGTTCTATTCGTTTGCCGCCAACGCGATAACAGCAGAGTACGCAACAGAATCGTACATGAGCGTGCCTCCCATAACCAGGCTGTTCGCTTACATACCAGGTCAACTGGCCGCCCTGCTAAATCCTGGCCTAGTTG
>JASHTX010000071.1 GCA_030040335.1 Microcaldota archaeon | reverse complement strand
GAGTTTGTGGACCCTATCCCAGTCTGTGGATACGGTCTCGGGGTTGTAGTTCAGTATCGATACCTCGCCGAAATACCTCTTCGCGCTCTCTGCAACAGCCACAGCGCTGAAATCAAATTCCACTGAGACTCCTATCCTGAAGACGCCTGCGCCCAGCACCAGGAGTTTCTTCTTCTTTTCATTCGTGTTTATGTCGTCTTCACTTCCAACGTATGTGGTGTAAAGATAGTTTGTCTGCGCCGGCCACTCGCCAGCGAGCGTGTCTATCTGCTTTATCGAGAACTCTTTCTTGCCTGTCGTGCCAAGCTGCACGTCATTGAATCCGAGCTTCTTGAAATCCAGGTAGGTTTTGCTATCAAGTTTTTTCCCGCGCTTCTCGTACTTGTCCACCAATGCCTTGATTTTGTTTAGGAAGAAAGTGTCAACGTGCGTCAGCTCGTATATCTCCTTTACGGAGATGCCTTCCTTGAAGCATTTGGCCGCGTAGAGGAACCAGTAGGGTCTGTGCTCCTTGAGGGCGCGCTTCAGCTCCTCCTTTTTCATGTTGGAGTTGTATACCTGCCCTCCCACAAGTCCAGGCTCCCTAATATCCAGCATCCGTATTGCCTTCTGGAAGGCTTCCTCGAAGTTCCTGCCTATTGACATTACCTCCCCGATGCTCTTCATCTCCGTTCCTATGCTGTTGTCAACAAAATCGAACTTGTTGAGGTCCCATCTCGGTATCTTGACCGTTATGTAGTCAAGGCTTGGCTCGAAGTCGGCCGTTGTGGTCCTCGAGACGCTGTTCTTTATGTCGTACAGCCTGTGTCCCAAGGCAATCTTCGCGCTGACATATGCCAGCGGATATCCTGTGGCTTTGCTTGCCAGCGCGCTTGACCTTGACATCCTCGGATTGGTCTCTATCACGTAGATGTCGTAGCTGTTAGGGCTGATTGCGAACTGGACGTTGCATTCTCCCACGAGGTTTATCGACTCCGCGACTCTTATGGCGATGCTCCTCATCATCTGGAATTCGTAGTTGTCCAAGGTCTGCGCAGGCGTCACCACTGCGGATTCTCCAGTGTGGATGCCCATCGGGTCGAGGTTCTCTATGCACGCAGTCACTGCACAGTTGCCCATAGCGTCCCTGACCACCTCGTACTCGACCTCCTTCCAGCCGTGAAGGTACTTTTCAAGCAGTATCTCGCCGACCGCACTCTGGGCGAAAGCCCTCTCCATCTCCTTTTCAAGCTGTTCCCTGTTCCAGAGCACGGCTGAGCCCCTGCCTCCTAGGTTGAAGCTGACCCTCATCATCACCGGGTATCCTATGCTCTCCGCAGCCTTGATTGCTACGTCCCTGCTCCTTGCGCTTGCGCTTGGAGGTATCGGGATTCCGCGCATCTGCATCGTCTTCTTGAACTTCTCCCTGCTGAGGGCCGCCTTTATACCCTCAATGCCCGTACCCAGCACCTTTACTCCGTATTTCTTGAGTATGCCCTTATCGTTGAGCTCTACTCCGACATTGAGCGCCGTCTGGCCTCCGAAGCCTATCATTATCCCCCACGGCCTCTCTTTCTCTATGACCTTCTTTACGAAATCCGCCTGAACAGGCAGAAGGTAGACCTTGTCTGCCATGTCGTAGCTGGTCTGGACAGTTGCAATGTTCGAGTTAACGAGTATGCTCTCAAAACCCTCTTCCCTGAGCACCTTGAGCGCCTGGCTGCCGCTGTAGTCGAACTCGGCGGCTTCGCCTATCTTTATCGGCCCTGATCCTATCATCAGGATCTTCCTTTTTATTTTCTTGTTGCCTTTAGAAGCCATTTTTGCCCTCCTTTATCATCTTGTCGAATATTCCGAAGAAGAAACTTGCATCGTTCGTTCCAGGGCGCGCCTCGGGATGGAACTGCGTGGTTATCATTCTCTGCTTCTTGTAGATCATCCCTTCAACCACGTTGTCATCCGGGCTCATCAGCCATATCCTGCCGTCTTTTGGCACGTCCTCGGGCAGGCAGGCGTAGCCGTGGTTGTGGGTCGTTATGTACGCGCGCTTGCTGATCACGTCAACAGCTGTCTTGTTTATCGCCCTGTGTCCGAATTTCATCTTCCTGACCTTGCCGCCCATCGCCAGGGCCGCTATCTGGTGGCCTAGGCAGATGCCGAATATCGGCACATCGTACTCTATCATGCCGCGCATTGATTTTGCAACGTTGCCGAGCAGGTTCGGATTGCCGGGACCGTTGCTGTAAACTACACCGACAGGATCGAAACCGTATATCTTGTCAGCTGGATAGTCATAGGGCACCCTTATCACGTTGTATCCAAGTGCTGCTACGCTCTTCAGTATGCCGTGCTTTACTCCGCAGTCTACTACTACGACGTTCTTACCTCCAGTGCCGTGGTCTATCGGCTTTTTTGGCGAGACCACATCCACAAAATTAATCGTAGTGTATTTTTTTGCCAGTTCTTTCTTGGGGTTCTTCAACGGACCTTTGGTTGAGACAACGCACATCATCGCCCCCTTGTCCCTCACTTTCTTGGTCAGCAACCTTGTGTCAACTCCGTATATTCCAGGTACGTTGTCCTCCTTGAGCCAGTCATCCAGGTTGAGCCTGCTGTTCCATTTCTCGCTCTCGGTGAGCTCGCTTATCACAAGCCCCTCTACGTGTATCTTCTCTGACTCGAAGTTGGCAAGTATGCCCTTATCGACTATCTTCTTTGGTACTCCGTAGTTGCCGACCAGTGGATGCGTTATTATGAGTATCTGACCTGCATAGGACGGATCGGTGAGGCTTTCGGGATAACCATTCATCGATGTCGTGAAAACAAGTTCGCCGGGCCTTACGCCTTTGGACCCGAAACCCTGACCTTCGAGGATAGTTCCGTCTTCAAGATAAAGGTATGCGGAAGACTCAGCCCCCATAGAACTTCTAAAAATGGATATTAACCGATTAAGCATAAATACCTATGGCTTTGGGATGAAACCAGCACTAATTATGCCCATCGATTTTCATATATAATAGATATATTTATATATCTTTTTGATATAAATATAACTATGAGACAAACGCAAACACAAATAATGCATTCGCCCACACTGGACACAGTACTGATGGTAGAACGGACTCTTCAGGACGCCAAGGAGATTATCAAGATAGCGGAGCTGAAGAGGAAGCTGCCGCGAAAAGTGATGCACCAGACACTAATGAGAATCCTAGACTACCTCCAAATGAGCGGAAAGATATTAATCACAACCAAAGGGGTTGTTTGGACCTACGCTCCGAGAAGCGTTATGGAAAAGATGAAGAGCGGAGGCTTAGAGTTATGAAGGCTAGAAGAAACATACAGGTCATCTTGAGGGACCAAGCCAGGACGGAATATGAAGAGCTTATGAGAATCGTTGAAGAACAGAAGAGAAAGGGTAGGACGAATTCAGACGAGATGCGATTGTTGAAATCTATAGACAAGAAAGTAGCGCTGTTGAAGTATAACCCAGTATATGGGCAGAGTGTGCCAAAGGCCCTGATACCGAAGTTTCTTGATGTGGACAATCTTTTTAGAGTCGAACTTGTGAATTACTGGAGAATGCTTTACACACTCAAGACGAATGAAGTTGAGATAATTAATTTCGTGCTTTACATCATAGATCATCCCACTTACGATAAACTCTTCGGATACAAAGACAAGTAAAGCTCTGAAATCTGATTTGGGAGATCAAAGGTAGTTCATGGCGAGAAAAAGAAGTAGGGAAAAAGAGCCTAGCAGGGAGGACTACATGTTGCGGGAGCAGCTGAAGATAGAGGAGGGCATATTCGATAACAGGACCATGCTGCGCATTGGCAAGCTCTTCACCAAAGGCCTCGTCTCGAGCATGGAGTTCATAATAGCGAGGGGCAAGGAAGCTGACGTCTACCTCGCAGACGGCGGGGATAAACTGGACAAGGAGTTCCTGGCGCTAAAGATATTCAGGATGGAAAATGCGCGGTTCCAGAACAGGATGAAGTACATACGCGGAGACCCCAGATTTGGGAAGATCAAAAGGAACATTTATGCAATAGTCAATGAATGGTGCAAGAAGGAGTATGGTAACCTTCTGGTAGCCGAGGCAGCCGAAGTACATGCTCCGAGACCGTATGCTTTCAGCGGGAACGTGCTTGCGATGGAGCTGATAGGAAAAGAAGGCAAACCTGCAAAGGTCATGAGAAACGAGACACTCGACGACCCGGCCGGGGTCCTTGATACGATACTTGAAGATACCAGGAAACTCTACCAGAACGAACTCGTGCATGCGGACCTCAGCGAATACAACATACTCATGCTCGGCAAGGTGCCGTACATGATAGACTTCGGACAGGCGGTGCACATAAAGCATCCGAGCTCGATGAATTTCCTGAGAAGGGACGTAGAGAACATACTCTTCTATTTTTCCAAGAAATACGGAATAGAAAAAGATGTAGAGACTGTATTCAACGAGATAGTAGAATGAACTACTGAGGCACCTGTATGCCTCTTGCCTTGAGCCTGTCCTTGTCTCCGAGGCTGTACCTCCATACTATGTCGCCACGCTCGTTGCCCTGCACCACCCATGGCCTGACAAGGACAACGTCGTTCTCCTTGATCCAGAACCTCCTCCTCAGCCTGCCAGGTATGCTGCAGAGTCTCTCGAATGCGTCAGAGCACCTGACCTTGAAGTTTGAAGCGCCGACAGCCTGCGTAACCAGTCCGACAACGTCGTTTCCTTCAGGCATCTTTAGCTCGTGCGCCTCTTCGACGCCTGATCCCCTCCTTCCTCTGCCTCTGCCGCCCCCGCCTCCCCTTCTTCCTCTATTGAATGGCAAATCATGACCTCTTTACAGTATACCTTGCGCCGCAGGCCTCGCAGACGAGTGTCTCGTATCCGCGCTGCGTTCCTTCGATGTGCGTATCAGGCTTGCCGCACTCCTTGCATATGACGAATGCCTGGAAATACTTCCTTATCTTATCATTTAGAACCGCGGCCTGTGCCTTGGTGCTGATCGTGAGCTTCTGGTCTCCTATGCTGACCGGGGCCGCAAGCTCCCTTGTCAGGTACTTGGCTATGTCATCCGGTTCCCTCCTGGCCACGTCCGCTATCTGGGAGAAGTTCCTTATTATCGTCTTTGCCCCCTGGATTATCGAGTCGACCTCTGGTATCTTGAAGTCCGACTTCTCCGCTGCAAGGCTGGGCAGCTGGGCGAACGCCCTGTCCAGCAGTTGCTCATAGCTAGTGTCCAAAAGGATCACGGTAAGGATATGTCTTTACTGGTTTAATAAGGCATTCGTATGCGGCACTGGCAATATGCATTTATGCCCGCTGGACTGACCAGCCGGCTCTCTTGAGGTTTCTCCTGACCTTCCCATCATTAACAAGCTGGCCTCTTAGAACCGCGTTTCCGCTCCTTGTGAGCACTATATCTGCGGTTCTTTCATCCCTTATTTTCATAGGACTTTTGCCGGCCGCGATTTCGTCAAATAGATAGAGGTTGTGGGTGTTGTGCCTTCTCATCGCCCTCAGCATTTCTAGACTTACACCTCCTTCGTGCAGAACCCACCTCATGTCCTCGCTTATTACCTTCGCCCATGAAATTACCGGATTTCCTGCAGACCTGGGCAATTTGTGAAGTTCGGCTAGCAAAGCCGTTGAATAAGTCTTGCGCTGTTCCTCCTTGTGTCTCGCCATTAAACCCCGATCATTATTCTGTTTCTTCGTATATAAGCATTTGCCCGTTTCGTTTCCTCACATAAAGCTTAAGGCTTTAAACCTCTGATTCCCATATACTGCCGCAGTAGGAAGGCGGGAAGCTAGGGGTTTCCCTTGCCACAGATCCCCTTCGGTGGGCCACATGCTTGCAGCGTTGCACTCGTGCAATCAGGGCCTACACCAAAGCGTCGAGGTCTTGCCTTCAGTGGCGGCCTCATGTATGAACCGGGCCAGGCCGGAAGGAGCAACCCTAATTATATGGGACTGTGCTCTGAAGATACAGGGCTGAGCAGAGGTGTAGCCAACCCTGCTTGCATATCTGCGGCTAAGCAGGCTCCTGCTGCATGTGATGTTTATGGCAAACGTGATGAAACCGGGTACCGTTGCGCTCAGGAAATGTGTCAAGGCGCTCGTAGAGGGAAAGGCGATAGTCTACCCGACCGAGACCGTATACGGGCTCGGGGTAGATGCGACCAGCAAGAAGGCGATCAGGAAGCTTTTTGAGATAAAGGCTAGGGATCCAAACAAACCTGTCTCGATAGCCTTTGCCAATGTAGATGATGCCTCAAAATTCGTTGAGTTCAACGAGTCTGCGCGCATACTTGCTAAGAAATTCCTGCCAGGTCCGCTGACCCTTGTCCTAAAGGCAAAGAGGAAGATACCGATGATAGTGCGCAACGGGGCGATAGGGATAAGGATACCGAGCAACAAGTTTGCCCTCAGCCTGCTTCGGAAGTTCGGCAAGCCCATAACCGCAACGTCGGCGAACATCTCCGGATTCAGGAGCGTGGATGTCGCGAGCGACGTGGATAGCAGGCTCTGGAAGAACGTCGAGATAGTCATAGACGATTCCAAGACAGAGCACGGCAAGGAGTCAACTGTCATTGATGTCACGGGCAAGGATCCCAAGATTCTCAGAGAGGGAGTCATTAGCGAGCGTGAGATAGCAAAGGCGCTGGGCAGAGACACGCAAACATAACTTTTAATTAGTGAATTGCGAATTCTCTTTGTGCTGGGTTCGCCTAGTGGCAGGGCGGCAGCCTGCTAAGCTGTTTGGCTAGAAATGGCCTTCGCGAGTTCGATTCTCGCACCCAGCGTCCTCTTTATTTTGAGTTAATTGCTTTCTCTATAGCCTTCTTGAAGTCATCGATATCCTTCAAATCGCTTGCTTGTTCGAATGTTTCCTTATCGAGTGCAAGGTCTGCATAAGCATGTACTAGTTTGTTTCTCAACTCTCTGCGTTCTTTGTATTTTTCAAGTATTCCTTTGTTAAGTACACCCTCTAGTTTTGCTGGCAAACTGCTTTCCGTGCCTATCGTTTCTTTTCCAAATTTTTTGTAAAGGCTAGCAAGTACGTCCAATTCTGCATCACTAATTAATTGCAGATTTCTTTCTGTTGCACTTTTGATCATGTCTGATTTTGAATAGTCTATAAAGCTTTTTGGCAGTAGTTCCCTGATCCTGTTGGAATACAAGGTAAGTGCTGCAAACTTTTCCTCAATTCTGTTATCTCCGATCATCGGATCAGCTCGCCATCAGTGCGCGTATTCGCGCTGCACTATTGTACTCTTCCACAATTTTAAGGCAGTACACACGCAGACCATTTTCATCTCTGACGTAAAGTACTGAAGCTTCATCAAGTATCTCTCCCTGTGCGGTCACTGGCATGTTGTTTAGTATTACCACATCTATGTTTATCTTGTTAAGCGCTCCAGTATCTTCAATCGCATTGCGGTATGAAAATACGTCTATTTTCTCTTGGTCTCTTGCAAGAAGTGCCACATCTACGTCTTCAAACCCAGATTCCATTCTCAGATAGCTCCCGAAGAGCAATACCGCTATTACGTTTTTGTCCTTCTTGGCCTTCTCGACAACAACGTTTATGACTTTGTTTATAGCGTATTCCCTCGCCAGCCACTGCGTTATTGCAGTCTCGACCGCCCTGCTGATCGAGCCTCTCCCGTAGCCAAACCTCTTCATTGCCGCCTCCCTGAGCTGTGTGTCGAGAGCATCTGGGATGTAGATCTTAGTTTCTGCCATATTAAGGGATTTAGGGATAAAGATATAAATAGTTTTCGATGTGAGCTTCGCGAGTTCGATTCTCGCACCCAGCGCCACGCTTAATCTGGCATCAGGTTTAAATATGCCAAAACCGAGATCATACCATGGCTGGCGGCACAGATAAGAAGATACATATAAGGAGAGTGATGCCTGGCGATGTCAGCAGGGGGCTGCTCGAGACGCTGGCAGACCTGACAAGACTCGAAGGGCTTACCCAGGCAAAGGCGAAGAAGCTCATAAAGATGCTGGATTCAGATAAGAAACGAAAGATGTTAGTCGCGGTGGACAAGAGTGGAGCTGTAGTGGGTACGGCAACCCTGCTTGTAGAACAAAAGCTGACTTACAATGGAGGGAGAGTGGGGCACATAGAAGATGTTGTTGTGAGGAAGGTGCATGAGAGGAGGGGTTTGGGCAGCTTGCTCGTAAGAGCCGCAATGGAGCATGCGAAAAGGCAGGGATGCTTCAGGGTCATACTTGATTGCAGGGACTACAACGTACCTTTCTATGAGAAGCTAGGATTCAAGAAGGTCGGAAACGAGATGAGATTGGAGTTTGGGCATTAGGCCCACGCGTCTGTCTTTCCTATAAGGAAATCGTAGTTGTCCCTCTTTCCCTTCTCTTTCTTGATCTGTTCCGCGTGCCTGTCGCACAGATAGAGACTGCGCTTATTCCTGAGCGTTATCAGCATGTTGGCCAGCACGAGGTTGCGCTCATCATGATTGCAGAAGTCGCAGCAGGTATATGCCAGCTTTACCTCCTTCTGTCTCGTCACCCCTGTTATGTCCTTGTTTATCAGGGGAATTGCGCCCTGCACCACGTAGGTGTTGCCGCACGTCCTGCACTCTGCCACTCCATACCATTCGAACTTCCTCGTGGATCTGAACTCAAGAGTGGTGTTGCCTGCTGTGACCTTCAGGTCAGGATTATGCGCGTAGTAGGCGTCATGCTCCGTGTCCTTTAGGCAGAACGGGCATCGCCTTATGACCAGGGATATCCTCTGGAGATCCATGCTCTTTATTTCCGAAACAGCGACCACCAAACCACCAAATTCGCACAGCCGAAGCTAACCAGCTACTCTTCTTGTAAAAAGAGTGGAGCAGCTATCTTTAGGCCGTCATCGGTTCTCCGATTGCGAACCTTGTCCTTACGTCGGTTATCTTGACCTTTAGCTTGTCTCCTGGCTTTGCTCCCTTGACGAAGATTACAAAACCGTCTTGCTTCGCTATTCCGTCTCCTCTGCTGGCCGTACCTTCTATAGTGACTTCCAGCTCGTCTCCGACTTTCACTGGCTTCGGTAGGAAGTAATTCGGGTTCATGCCCCGTCTTTCTCCGCCTCCTCGGCCTCCTCTGTCCATTCCTGGACCTTCATCTCTCATTTCATTTTCCTCTGCAGATTTCTGTACCGTCTGCACGCATTTATGGAATTTCTTACTATATAAAGCTTTGTCTCTCGTCGTATTTCTGGCACGCTCAAAATAACAGCAGAGCTTCGTAATTATGGCAATAACGCCAATGTTTTTATAGCCAAAAACGCACAATTATAATGACAACATGGGGGCTGAGACAGTTCTGACAGGCATACCGAAGACTCTTGCAGCTGAGGCGCTGAGAGGCCAGAAGGAAAGTTACATTGAGAAAGAGACAAAGGCGGGAACTGTTCTTATTGAGCGGTCAATTGATCAGAATGTAATACGCTATAGAACTATCCTCAAGCAAGGAGAAGGAAGTTTTGCTGGACTTGGTTTCGGAGTAGTTGCGATAGAGGATAGACTAGACGGCAATGGCAAGGTTGCACGAATATCTAGTTTTTATCCGCTCCCCGACAGGGGCAGGGGGAAGTATGAACATCAGGGAATAGGCGGTGCTCTTCTAGAGCAGATAGAAAAGGATGGCGTTGAGTTTGGTGCTAAAGTGATGATTGTTCGCACTCTATCTCTGGAAGGTAACTCATTCTATAAGAAACAAGGATTTAGCCTTGCTGCAATAAATACAGACGGCAGTCGCGTATATACGAAGGCGATTGGAGCTGCGACGCTGAAGAACTTGAGAGGCTAAAGTGCCTCCATCTGGTCTTTTATCTTCTGGAGTTAATAAATTCGGCTATGCTCGTAAAAGAATAGTTGGGTTTTGCGTCTCGGATTCTTTCAGGGGTGTCTATCCCGCTCGGTATTATGCAGGAGTCGATTCCTGCGAACTTGGCTGTGAGGGCGTCGGTGGCCATGTCACCTATGTATATTGCCCTTTTCTTGGGGATTTTAAGTCTCCTCGAAATCATGAGCAGGCCAGTGGGGTCTGGTTTGTAGTGCTTGATGGATTCGGCAGCGAGTGCCATGTCCAGATACTTAATGGCTCCGAACCTCTTCGTCTCAATCGCAAGCCTGTATCCTTTCGCATCGCTGAAGACCGCCACTTTCTTCCTGTGGTCTTTCAGGAACTTCAGCACCTGAAGAGAGTCATTTTTGAGCCTGGGTCTCAGAACTAGCTCATACAGCTCTATCAGAGGCCTCAGCCCGATCGTAGACTCGACCCTCTGGTCCATCCTCAAGGCGTCTTCGTCGACCTTGAACTCGTCCTCGTGGCTCTTCGCGTAGCGAAGCTTGCTGCCGTACTTCACGATGTCAACCAGCATGTTCAGGAACGGCGATGTTGTCAGCGTGTTGTCCCAGTCGAAGATGAAGAGATCGTACTTTTGCAGAATGCCCATAGCTTAATAATCCTTTAAACGAATAAAAGAGTTGTGATGACAAAGGTGATCGCTGAGCCTTGCGATGACGAAAGATAGGCGGTCTGATTGTTTGATCAAGAGTGTTTTGCATGCGTGCTGGGGGCGGTGGAGTATTGGGCAAACTCGGGAAGAGCTCGATACTCGTCACCGACATAGCCAACCAGTTCTGGTGCGAACGGCAGATGGAGTACAACTACCTGTACGGCAAGAAATACACAAAGTACATGGCACAGGGCAAGCAGCTGCACCAAGAGCTGCAGCAGGAGGTATACGTGCCTCTCACGATAGAGCCGGTTACATACGGCGACTTTCTCTACAAGACCGCGTATGAGAACTACAGGTCGATGAGGTCCTTGAAGGAGAAGGGGTTGTGCAGGGAGCTGCGGGTATACGGGTCGCTGAACGGCTACAGGCTCTCAGGCCAGATAGACGAGTTGAAGGTGGTAAACGACCGCACCGTGGTCGTTGAGAGGAAGACGACCGACGTTGACCGCAAATTCACAGAAGCATACACCAGGCCTCACATCGTGCAGGTGATGCTCTACAGGAAGATGCTCGGAGACATAAGGGAGAAGAAGTACACTGAGGAGAACTTCGCCAAGATTTACGAGGTTGGGAAGACAACGCTGTCCGATGTCTTCAAGAGGGAGCTGAACGCCATGGGCCTGCAGGGCGAGATGCTGGACACAGGGGCAATGTACAGGAAGATGTTCGGAGAGATGTACACAATGCCGACCCTGGACGACAGGCTCGAGGTGGTGTATGTTGACAGGTTCAGCGGAAAGCAGATAAGCAGCATACAGGTAGAGTATAAGGAAGATGAGATGGGCGAGCGGATAAGCAACGTAATGAAGTACTGGAACGGAGAGCGCGAATCGGCGCCTGTTGTTGAAGCTGAGAAATGGAAGTGCAACTTCTGCAAGTTCTTCGGAAAGGAGTGCAAGGCCTGGTGGGGGCAGCGAGACCTCTCGGCTGCAGGCAAGTGATTCTATGATAAACCTGAACTCCAAGACGATAAGCAAAGACGCCCTGAGGAAGGAGTTTGCGAAGAACCCCAAGGAGTACTACTCTACGAAGATATTCGAGGAGAAGGGGTTCATAAGGCAGCAGTGCAGCACATGCGGAAAATTCTTCTGGAGCGTTGTGGAAACGAACAACTGCGGCGACTCATCGCATAATCCATACACGTTCTTCAGGGAGAGCCCGAGGAGGGTAGGATACGTTGATTTCTGGGAAAGATTCAGGGACTTCTTCAAGAGGAACAAGCATGCGATAGTCAAGAGGTATCCCGTGGTTAGCAGGTGGAGGCAGGATCTCTACTTCACAATAGCAGGCATACAGGACTTTCAAAGGATAGAGAACGGGCTCATGACCTTCGAGTACAGCGCAAACCCGCTTCTTGTGCCGCAGATCTGCCTGAGGTTCAAGGACATAGAGAATGCGGGAGTGACTGGAGACCATTTCACATCGTTCATGATGGCAAACCAGACCTCGTTCAACTATCCGCGCGAGGGATACTGGAGGGACAGGACTATGGAGCTGAACTTCAACTTCCTCACCAAGGTCATGGAGCTTCGGCCTGAAGACATCGCCTACCATGAAGACGTCTGGGCGATGCCTGACTTCTCGGAGCTGGGGCCGAGCCTTGAGTTCTTCTCAAAAGGGGTAGAGCTTGGCAACAACGTCTTCACTCAGTTTGAGCTTGTGGGCGACACAGTAAGGGAGCTGGACAGCAAGGTGGTCGACGTCGGATGGGGCTTTGAGAGGGAGCTGTGGTTCTACTCAGGCCTTAGCAATGCCTACGAGGCGGCTTTCAGCCAGACGATACAGAAGATAAAGAAAGACGTGAAGGTAGAGTTTGACACTGAAATGTTCAGGAGGTTTGCGCAGTACGCGGGAAGCCTAAACAGGGACGAGGTTAGCGGCGTGGCCGAAGCAGAGAAGCGGATACTCAGGCTCGCGAAGATAAGCCAGCACGACTATGAGAATGTGATAAAGCCTGCGCAGGCGATGTACGCGGTGCTTGACCACACCAGAACGCTCCTTTTTGCGATAACTGACGGATCTCTGCCATCGAATGTAGGCGGGGGCTACAACCTGAGAGTGCTCCTGAGGCGTTCGCTGGATTTCATAAGCAAGTATAATTTCAGGATAGACATGCCAATACTTGCCAGGCTGATAGCGCAGGAGATGCACGGCATCTATCCGGAACTCTCCACAAAGCTGGACATATTCGACAAGGTTGTGGAGGTCGAGAGGGTGAGGTATGAGAGGGCGAGGGAGGGTGCGAAGAGGGCCGTGGAACTGCTCCTGAACAAGGGCAGCGAGATAAACGTGGAGCAGCTGAAGCGCCTGTACGAAAGCAACGGCGCCACTCCGGACCTGATAGTGGGCGTGGCAGAGTCAAAGGGAGTGAAGCTCAACATACCTGAAAACGCATACACGGATATAGTAAAAGGGGACATTGCCAGGAAGGAAAAGCACAAGGGGCTTGAGATAGACCTGCCGAAGGGCATAAAGGCCACCAAAAAGATCTACTACAGCTTCGCCACCAAATCAAAGGCAAAGGTGGTTTTCGTGCATGGCAAGTACTTCGTGCTTGACAAGACTCCATTTTACCCTGAGGGCGGGGGGCAGGTGGCTGACATTGGAACCGTGAACGGGGTGAAGGTCGTGGATGTCCAGAAGGTAGGAAATGCGATAGTGCACGTGGCAGAGGGGAACGTGACCTTCAAGAAGGGGCAGCGCGTAGAGGCCGTTGTTGACGATGCCAGGAGAGATGCGATAATAGCGCATCACACAGCCACGCACCTGATAAGCGCGGCTGCAAGAAAGGTGCTTGGTGAGCACGCGTGGCAGGAAGGGGCCAAGAAGGAGCCTCACAAGGCGCACATAGACATAGCGCACTACGACAAGCTTACCGAGGAGAACGTGAAGGCGATAGAGACCATGGTTAACGCGTGGCTCTTCAACGGGATAAAGGTGAGCGCGAGCGAGATGAGCAGGGGAGAGGCGGAAAGCAAGTACGGTTTCTCGATATACCAGGGCCACGGAGTGCCGGCCAAGAGGATGAGGATAATCGTAATCCAGTCCAAAGAGGGCAAGCTGATCGACGCGGAGGCATGCGGCGGCATCCACGCCGTGGGCAGGGAGAACCTGATAGGCATGGTGAACATAATCGGAACGGCCAGGATAAGCGACGGAATCGACAGGATCGAATTCGTTGCGGGTCCCGCTGCGTTGATAAG
>JASHTX010000070.1 GCA_030040335.1 Microcaldota archaeon | reverse complement strand
CCTGATTATCACATCGCTCTTTCCGGGAACTGGGTCGTCTAGCTCTATGGTCTGCAGAACTTCAGGACCCCCGTATTTGTAGAAGCCGACTGCCTTCATCAGGTCACTCATAAACTGTAGGCTATAACCAAGATTGTCAGGTATATGAGTACGGTGACGATATTAATGGCCATGTATCTTTCGTGGCCCAGTGGGGTTTTGTAATGGTCTATCCCCAACGCTATGTACAAGACCAGCGGCAGGGTTATCGCAACGAGAAGGAACGGTACTGGGATTATGCCGAACGCCACGCCAAAGATGACTATAAGATACGTTATCACCATAAGGAGGAAATAGTAGGCTGCTATCGTCTTGTTGTTCTTCAGGATTATCACCGCGTGTTTCCTCCCGTACTTCTTGTCTATCTCTGCGTCAGGAATCTCGTTGACCAAGAGCACTATCCCGCACAGCATGCCCGCGGGGATTGTGGTGAACAATGCATCGCCAAGATATGAGAGTGATCCGTGGGCGACTATGAAACTGCCAATACCGATGAGCGCAAAAGCAAGCATCGCTATGGGCTCCGCAAAAAGCGGGAGCGCAGTGATGTATTTTGTATAGAACAGGATTGCAACCGTCCCTATTATCATCAGCACCAATATTATGATGTTGACGGCAAGTGCGAGATAGAGGCCTATCAGACCTGCAATCAGCATAAGTATGGCCGTAAGCCAGATGACGTGCCTGAAGTGGACCTTTCCACTGACAACAAGATGGCTGCCGCCGCTGAACTTGGTCTTGATCGTTTCCTTGTCCAGGCCCGAGATGTAATCCTCGTAGTCGTCAAACAGGTTTACAGACATCTGCGCAAGGACCGAACCGATGACAACGAGCACCGAATAGAAGATGTTTATACTGCCGTAGTGGACAGCTGCAGCGATTCCTGTCAGTGAGCAAAGAAGCCCGAGCAGCAACGACGGCTCGATCATCTCCGCCAGATAGTCCCTTATCATTGATCTCAGCTAACAATCGGCGAAGTTGCTTTATATTCTTTTCTTGAAAATCGTTCCGAGGGCTGCAGGTTGCTCATTCCTGAGCATTTACCCTCTTTACCGCGTCCTCAAAGATGTCAAGCCCGGCCTCCAGGTTTCTTTCGTCTATGGTCAGCGGAGGTATTATCCTGATGCTGGAGACACCAGCAGGCATGATGACAAGGCCGTTGAAGAAGCATTCCCTCAGGATCTTATCCTGCTCCTCTGCGCCAGGCGTCTTTGATTTCTTGTCCCTGACGAGCTCAACTCCGATCATGAGGCCAAGGCCTCTCACATCGCCCACAATCTCATACTCCTCCTTCATGTGCTTGAGCCTCTTCATTACGTAAGCCCCTTTTCTTTTGATGCTCTCTTCGAGTCTGCTCTTGTTTGCCTTTACGTATGTAAGCACTGCATCTGCTGCCGCAACCGAGGCTAGGTTGCCACCGAATGTGTTCGAATGGGCTCCGGCCGGTATGTCGCCGAGGCTTCTGCGTGCTACGGTCAGGCCTATTGGCAGGCCTCCACCCGCGGATTTTGCCATCGTGTATATGTCTGCCGTCACTCCGAAGTGTTCCAGGGCAAGGAACTTCCCGGTGCGCATGTATCCTGCCTGTACTTCATCATCCACGAACAGTATGCCGTACTTCTCTGCAAGCTTCTTCAACCCCTTGGCGAACTCCTTGGGGGGCACTATGTAGCCGCCCTCTCCCTGTATTGGCTCGAAGAATATCGCTGCGACCTCCTCGGGTCCGACGTCCCTTACGAATACCGTGTTCTCTATATAGTCAAGGCAGGCGTTGGAGCAGTCTTCAGGAGTGTCAGTCTTGAAAGGGCACCTGTAGGGATTGGGATAGGGAACGTGTATCACTCCTGAGAACGGCCCGAAGTGCTTTCTGTGTATCGACCTTCCTGTGGTGAGCGCCAGCGAGCCGAGAGTCCTGCCATGGAATCCGCCATAGAATGCCATGAGATTATTCCTTTTAGTGAAGAGCTTGGAGAGCTTTATCGCAGCCTCGTTCGCTTCAGTGCCTGAGTTCGAGAAGAAGAGGCGCCCGAAGCCGCCGGGCATCATGCTCATCAGCTTCTCCGCGAATTCCACGGGCTTCTCGTTGTAGAAATCGGTGAATGCAGCGTGCGAGAGCGTGTCGATCTGCTTCTTTATCTTCTGTCTTATCGCAGCGCTGTTGTTTACCCCGAAGTTGTAGACTGAGATGAAGCTTGAGAAGTCTATGAACTTGTTGCCAGCAACATCGTAGACAAAGTCTCCTTCGCCGTGGTCAGGCATAAAGGGAAAGACCTCCCTGGTTGTTGTGAAAAGCACCTTCTTGTCTCTCTCTATTATTTTCTCAATCTTGGGAGTTATGTTTACTTTCAAAACGACGCCCACTCTTGTATCTGATATGGAACAGGCGCTGTTATAAACTTTTATATTGTATGTTAGCCATGCCAGAACCACCGCGCGCAGGAGGCGGATTTCGTCCAGGGCCTAGACCTGAGCCTCAGAGGATGGGCATGCCTATGGGAGGCTGGGGACCTAGATACTACAACAGGCGTCAGGCAAACCCGATAGTCGGGGTGCTGGTCGGCGGAATTTTTGCAGTAGTAGGATGGTTTGTCTGGCAGTCAGGGACTATTTTGGGCCTGCTCTTTTTAGTCATAGGGATCTTGGTCATAATTATGGTCTTAATGCAGCGCAGAGGAGGCGGGAT
>JASHTX010000069.1 GCA_030040335.1 Microcaldota archaeon | reverse complement strand
AATAGTGCGCTTTATTTATTCTTTCTTCCTATTCCACAGTAGGGAGCATGCCAGCCAGCCGATACATATGGTTCGACGGGAAGTTTGTGGACTTTGACAAAGCCAAAGTACACGTACTCGTCCATTCGCTGCAGTACGGCAGCGGCATTTTCGAAGGCATAAGGGCTTACAAGGCAAAGAAAGGCACTGCGATTTTCAGGCTTGAAGACCACGTACACAGGTTTCTCAACACAGCAGGGATATACGGTATGACCCTGCCCTACAATGCGATGCAGCTCCAAAAGGCAATGTTCGAAACAGTAAAGAAGAACGGACTGGAAGAATGCTACATCAGGCCCTTCGCTTTCTACAATGACATCCACATAGGCCTGAACCCGCTAGGCAAGAAAATCAGTGTCCTTGTTGCGGCAATAGAGTTCGGCCACTATTTTCCAAATATAACAAAAGGGATAAAATGCAAGGTATCGAGTTGGCAGAGGATCAACTCGCTTATCATGCCGCCCGAGGCCAAAGGCAGCGGCAATTACCTCAACTCCATACTCGCCTCAATGGAGGCGAAGAAAGATGGCGCTGACGAGGCCATATTGCTCTCAGAAGAGGGCCATGTTGCTGAAGGGCCAGGTGAAAACATCTTCTTGGTGCAGAACGGCAACCTCGTAACACCATCGAAGACCGCAGATATACTTCTCGGAATAACGCGCGACAGCGTGATAAAGATTGCCGAGGCCAAAGGGCTGGAGGTTGAGGAGCGCGAGGCGCACAGGGAAGAATTGTACACAAGCGACGAAGTCTTCTTCACCGGTACCGCGGCCGAGCTTACCCCGATAACAGAGATTGACTCTCGGAAAATAGGCAATGGGAAGATAGGTCCCGTTACCAAAATGCTCAGCGATGCCTATGCAGAGGTTGTTGCCGGGAACAACGACGACTTCGTAGACTGGCTTACATATGTAAAGTAGTAGTGCGGATTTCATGGATTTCTTGGACGAATTAAAGTTTCTAAAAGAAGAGCTGAAGTTCAAAGGACGTATAAAGAGTACGAACTACGAAAAGATAGTGCTGGCTGGCATGGGAGGGTCCGGCATAGCAGGCAAGATATTCCAGGATATATACACCAAAAGGCCGTTCTGCGTGGTGGACGACTACCGCATACCTGACTTTGTGGACAGAAATACACTCTTCATATCAATGAGCTACTCCGGAAATACCGCGGAGACCATGGCGGCTACAGCTGCCGCAATGAAGCGTGGAGCACACGTAGTTACGGTAAGCTCGGGAGGCAAGCTGAGCTCTTATGGCGACGAACGAATCCATATACCAAGAAGAGATCTCCAGCCCAGGTCGGCGATCGGCTACATGCTGATAATCCTGATGAGAAGTTTCGGTATAACGGCAGACAGGGACCTGAAAGACGCATACTCGGTTCTTGCAAAGCTCGATGAGAACAACAGGGAATGCCAGAAACTTGCGCACGATATACTCAGCAAAAAGAAGATACCAGTTATTTACGGAGGCGCGCCATACAAGAGCGTTGCGTACAGATGGAAGACACAGTTCAACGAAAATGCAAAGATCATTGCGTACTCGAGCAGCTTCCCTGAGCTGAACCACAACGACACAATGGCGATAGCGCTCACATATGGGAAGAAGAACTTCGGGTTTTTTGTCCTGGATTCGGAGTTCGATTACATAAGGAAGAGAGCAAGGCTGACGGCAAAGGTGGCAAAAGCAGAATTCAATTTCATAAAGCCGCAAGGCAAGAACCTTACTTCAAGACTCTTCTATCTGATACACTACGTTGATTACATCACATACTACATGGCAAAGGAGCGTGGAATAAACCCCGCAGACGTGCATCTTGTCGAAGAGATAAAGAAGGGCCTGAAGGACGTGGTTGTATGAAGATTGTTCTAAGAATAGCAGGTTCCATACTTGGTTCGCCTCCAAGTTCAAAAATAGTCACGGGATATGCAAAAGTAGTTTCACTGCTTCTCTCAAAAGGTAATTCGATTGGTGTTGTTGTAGGTGGCGGTCCCATCTGCAGAAAGTATATCGAATCCGCAAAAGAAATGGGGCTGCCCAGATTCCAACAAGATACTATAGGCTTGAAAGTTGCCAGACTAAACGCAAAGCTTGTCGCCATGAAACTTGGGATAATGAGGCCTGTGCCCGAGACGATTGAGAAGATGGTAGGAAGTCTGAGGCAAAACAAGGTCGAGGTAATGGGAGGGCTCAAGCCCGGCATGACAACCGATAACGTGAGCGTCCTCCTAGCAGAGAGATGGGAGGCAGATCTCCTTCTCAAGGGCACAGATCAGGATGGAATCTACACCGCAGATCCGAGAAAGGATAAGAGCGCAAAGAAGCTCGACATAATCACGCACGCGAGAATGAAAGAGATACTCAGCAAGGAGTATGCGCCTGGGATGCACAGCATAGTGGATCCCGTGGCAGTTAAACGTTTGACTAAGTCAAAGATAAAACTGATTGTTCTTAACGGACGAACACCTAAAAACGTGGTAAAGGCGGTTTATGGAAGAAGAGTCGGAACTCTCGTTGTTTCTCCTCAATAATCAAACAAAATAACAAATATCCTTGTCAATTTTATAAATCAAGCCAACACTTAAATAGCCCGAAAATCACAAGTTCTCTGTAATAGCATGAGGACTGGCGTTAAGGATAGGGCTTCGAAAGCAAGCCTCGAGGCCACGGTAAGGGACACCCCAACCGTAGTACTGAAAGGAGGCGAGGTAGGGGCACTGGTAACGCTCGACAAAGGCTCTGGCCTTCTCAACGCGGCTAGGTTCAGGGAAGCCTACATCAAAACAGTACAGGAGTACGATGGCAGGTTTGCAGGTCCAATGCTCGAACGGCATTTCAAGTCTTTTCCTCTTGATGATCCTTTCGGTCTCGCACGAGAAATGCAAAATAAGATAGTTCTCGGCATTATTTCTGACGTAGATGGAACACTGACAGGAAGGAGAGGAGGCTATGATTCTAAACACTTTTTAAACCCCGCTCTCGCAGCCGCAATAAATGAAATGATATCTCTGAACGGCCAGTTCATATTCGCCAGCGCCGCCGACATCCCCAGGGCCATTATCCTTCTGGAGAAAGCAAGGGACCAAGTCCCAATCGAAAGAACAATCTTCTTCGCAGAAAACGGTTACGCTGTCATAGTGCCCATCAAGACAGAATCAGGCTACGAGTACGATATCTACAGGGCCAACATGCCCGAAGCTGTCACAGCCATGAACGCCAAGGTCAGGAAGGAATTCGATCGTCTAAGTGAGGTCTCTCTAAAGCACGGTTTGTTTATGTTCACAAATCAGGACAAAGAGGCGCAGGTCACGCTCGAGCTAATGAAGAACGGTAAAGAAGCGAACACGAAGGTCATAGGCCAACTCGTAGTGCCTTACCTGATGAAACAGTTCGATCTTCCAGATAGCGCTTTAAAGGTCACGGCCGAGGGCAACACAGTTGTGGAAATGCCTTCTCTTACCATGACGCTGATTCCCACCTACGACTCGATAGAAATCCAGCATCGCTATCTGCCTTCAAAGATAAGTGTTAGAAGCATTTCTGGAGAACTTATGGGGAGGATGTGGCCCCTGGCTTTCGGCAACGATGCTCTTGGAGGGAATTGGGTCTTCATAGGCTTCGGAGACACTCCGCAAGGCAGCGATTCCGGCATATTAAACAATAATTTCGGAAATGTGGGTTTCAGTGCTAGTTCTCAATCTGTCGCAATAAAGCCAACAGACAAGCTTCTCGATGTAATAAGAAAGAGAGCAGAACGCTCATACGTAACGCTTCCTGCTTTCTCGCCAGATGGATCAATCGCTTACGGCAACGGCGACGAAGTAGCCATAAATCTCAGCAGGGTTGCTTTCACCGGCACTTTCTTCAAAGTAAAGAGCATAGATGTGAGGAACAAAACCTTGGAAACCATACTGAACGAAAGGCAGTATGTAAAGGGAACGAGCAAGCCGCAGCCAAAAAGCAAGAAAATGTATACAGAACCCTCTTACATGAAAAATAGGTCTGATGGGAAGGAGCTGATGGCAAGATTCAGAGGTCCTGCTACCGCAGACACAAACGTCGAAGGAAAAATAGCAGATATAAGGGCAGAACTACGTCTAAAGTAGCTTCAGCGGTTTTGTAAACTTGTCTATCTTTTGGTTTACATCAGGGCCTATGCCCAGGGCGGTTGTAGTTCCTGGCGGAAGCTGCGTGAGTCCGGCATCATTTACGAGTGCGCAGGGCACTTTTTCGTACTGAAATGCTTTGTAGAGCTTGGTAAGCAGATCTTCATTCTCGACCTCCAGGACAATCTTCTTCTGGCCGCTGTTCAGCCAGTCTTCAACTATCTTCTTATCCTTCTTTACGGACTCGAGATAGGCCAGCATAGAAGCGTGTGCACACTGTGCCGCGAGCTTCCCGGCTCCCATTTTCAGGTCTTTCCTTACCACTATGACCTGCTTTACCTCATCCATGACTATAGTGTCCAGCCAAGTATTTTATTACTTTCAGGAATCTGGGAAACTATAAAAGTCTTGAACGCGCAATCAAATTGTTCTCATGTCGGTTCTGGGTAACAAAACAATATCAGGGTTCATCAGGAACTATTACACAAATGCACACAACCTGGCTCCTGACAGGATCGCCCAGAGGGAATTCGGTTTCGGCACATTCGAATCCAGGATAGCCGGCAGGCATGCGTCATTCAAGACTGATGCTGACTTACACAAATACATTGTAGACATGGCTCCCCTTCATGTTGACTACTCCGCCGCATACTACAGGCAGCCTGACGCGAGCCCGATGGAGAAGAAAGAGTGGCTTGGCTCAGAACTGAGATTCGACATAGA
>JASHTX010000068.1 GCA_030040335.1 Microcaldota archaeon | reverse complement strand
TGATAGGGGTCGGGGAGAGCAACGGAGTGCAGGGCAAGGACAGGGCGATAATAGCAGTGGAGAACACACTGAGAAGCCCTCTGCTCGATGTTGACCTGACTACTACAAAGAAAGCGCTTGTGAACATAATCGGCGGGCAGGATATGACTCTGAGAGAAGCCGAGAGCATCTTCCAGGAGGTGTCGAGCAGGATAAGCGACGACGCGATGCTGAAGTGGGGTGCGAGGATAGAGCCTAACATGGCCAAGAACTCGCTAAAGGTCATGGTCGTGATGGGCGGCGTGGAGTACGCCAACTACACAGAATCTGGAATAAAGAACAAAGGCAAAGCGGGCATAAGCACAACAGAAGACTCGGAGCTAGACGATATCTTCGATTGATCACACGATTTAGTAATGTGCAACCTTGGTCTTGGGGTAGAACTCTTTCAGCAGGTTGCAGACCAGCTGCATAAGTACCACGTTTCTTATGGTAACATCGATGGCTTTCCTTCCCCTCTTGTCTGTCGCGACAAAACCTGGACTGCTCTCAACCACCCCTTTTTCCCAGAGCACGAACTTTGTCGGCCTGCTTGGCATTGCAACCTTCAGGCTCTTTATGTCTGATTTTTGCAGCTCAAAGTCCTTCATCCCATCTATGTCGTACAAAGAGAGCCTCGTCTGACGCAGCTGCCCTCCCATTCCCCCTATCCTCACAAGCCCGAAGTCTACCTTTATGTTCCTGACCTTGTCCATCAGGGCGTCTTGAAAGCTCCCCTGCACATAGAAGATCGGCTTAATGCCTACAAGCACCTCAAAACCTCTTGTAAGCACGTCTCCAAGATTTCCCGAGTCGCCGCTGTTTTCTGTACCTATGATCCTTTTGTTTGTGCAGTAGACCCCATAACCCCACCCCAGATTGCCCTTCTTCAGGTCGGCACTTGCATAGCCTCCGAGCAGCCATTCTTTCTGCATCCACTCCCTTATGCAATGACGCATATGGGATTAATAAAGAAGATGTAAGGCCAGCCGCAAACATTAAAATATTCTAGCTGCCAAACCCTCTCATGCAGCTGAATCCTATTCCTGTGTTGCAGCAGTTCTACGAGAATTCGAAGCGCCTGCTTAGCATAAGCTACAAGCCGAGCACTTCGGAGTTCATCAGGACGCTGAAGATAGTCCTTCTCGGCACACTGATCCTTGGCATAATGGGCTATATAATCTCTCTAATCGTAGGTCTAATCGTATAGCATGGAGGCGGAGATCGATTACACCAAATCAGCACAGGAAAACGCAAACGACTACTTCGAAAAGTCCAAGGAGGCAAAAAAGAAACTGGCCGGAGCGGAGCAGGCCGTCAAGAGGCTAGAGCAGCGGATAGCCGAACTTGAAAAGGAGAAGGTTGTCACAAGGGAGCTCAAGAAGAAGGAGGAGCGCGAATGGTATGAGAAGTTCTACTGGTTCTTCACGAGCAGCGGCATGCTTGCGATAGGGGGCAGAAGCGCTCAGCAGAACGAGGAGGTGGTGGGAAAGCACTTTGAGCCTGCAGACCTTTTCTTCCACGCAAACGTCTTCGGAGCCTCGGTTGTGATACTCAGGGACGGGACGAAAGCTGATGATGAAGCAAAAAAAGAGGCTGCGCAGTTCGCGGCCTGTTTCTCCAAGGCCTGGGAGGACGGCCTTGCCGCTGTCGATGTCTTTTCAGCCAAGCGCGACCAGGTCTCGAAACAGGGCAAGGGGTACCTTGCAACAGGAAGCTTCTTCATAACCGGCGAAAGGGAATGGTACAGGAACGTCAGGCTCGATCTTTACGCCAGAGCCGACAACAGGTTCAGCGTAGTTCCCGCAGGTGCAAACAAGGACGCGGAAACTTCCATCAGGCTTTCTCCAGGCAAGATGAAGAAGTCTGACGTCGCAAAAGCGATAGCCAAAAAGTTCGGCTACGCTGACATAGACTACATAATGCAGCATCTGCCTCCAGGCGGCTTCTCCCTGAAGTGAATCACACCCTATTTAAATACCTTCTTTCTAATAATCTCTTGATGATATGGTAGAAGCGTATTGCGTTAAGTGCAAGCAAAAGAGGGACATGAAGGACGCGAAGCAGGTCACTATGAAGAACGGAAAGACCGCTATGACGGGCACATGTCCAACCTGCGGCACGAAGATGTTCAAGATAGGAGGGGCGTAAAGCAGATTTCCATGTTGTTCTATTACTATAGCCTAGCCTTCGGAGTTGTGGCTCTGGCCTTTTCGGCCGTAGCCGCTTATGTCACGCTTAGCAAGGAGACCGGAAACAAGAAGATGCAGGAGATATCGGAAGCAGTCAGGAGCGGCTCCAGCGCATATCTCAATAGGCAAGCCATGACCATAGGTGCATTCGTTGTCATTCTCTCTCTCGCATTCCTCTTGCTCCAGAACGGCACCCAGATAGATATAGCGTTCATTACAGGCGCTGTAACCTCGTATCTGACCGCATACCTTGGAATGAACGTTGCAGTTAGAGCCAACATAAGGACCGCGAAGGCAGCTGAGAAGGGAGTCAAAAACGCGTTCTACACCGCCATACTTGGTGGCTCTGTCACAGGTTTCGCAGCTATAGGGTTCGGCCTGATCGGGCTTAGCCTACTTCTCCAGTATCTTACGATAAGCAATGTCACTATACTCATAGGCTTCGGGTTCGGCGCATCGCTTGTATCGCTATTCGCAAGGGTAGGGGGCGGAATATACACAAAATCAGCAGATGTCGGTGCAGACCTGGTAGGAAAAACCGAGCTCAACCTGCCCGAGGACGACCCTAGGAATCCTGCGGTGATCGCAGACAACGTAGGGGACAACGTAGGGGACTGCGCAGGCATGGCAGCCGATGTATATGAAAGCTATGTTGTGACGCTCGTAGCGGCCCTGCTCATCGCAGCAGGTCTGGGCACAAGTGTCAAACTGTTCTCGTATCCGCTATATCTGGCATCAGCCGGTGTGATCGGAAGCATAGTGAGCATGTATTTCCTGCAGGCGAAGGGTAGAGATGCCACCAAGGCGCTCTACAAAGGCATATCAGCTGCTATAATCGTAACTGCGATCTTTGACTTCCTGATAACAACGCACCTTGGATTTCCCATAACCTATATGCTTCCTGTCCTGTCAGGCCTGCTGCTCGCAATCCTGCTCTTCGCAATCACTGATTACTATACGGGTAGCGGAAAGAAGCCTGTCGTGAAGATAGCCGAGGCAGCACGCGGAGGCGGAGGCACTGACGTGATAATGGGCCTCTCAACAGGTCTCAGGACCACGTTCTTCCCGGTCATATTCGTTGTCATCGCCATACTGGTCAGTTTTGCGGCTGCCGGAGTCTACGGAATAGCGATAGCAGCAACTGCGATGCTCTCCCTTACTGCAACTATACTCACAATAGACTCGTTCGGTCCAATAACGGACAACGCGGGCGGCATTGCGGAAATGACAAACATGCCCCCTGAAGTAAGGCGCGTTACCGACAATCTCGACGCTCTCGGGAATACCACAAAGGCAACGACAAAAGGCTTCGCAATAGGGGGTGCGGCGGTATCGGCTACAACGCTCTTTGTCGCTTTTGCAGGTGCGCTCCACATCACCTCCATCGATGCGCTCAATCCTATTGTTACAGCAGGAATCTTCATAGGAGCTCTACTCCCATTCATCTTCTCCTCGTTCCTGATGGAAGCGGTAGGCAAGACCGCACAACTGATGGTTGAAGAGGTAAGGAGGCAGGTCAGAACGATGAAAGGCATACTTACTGGCAAGACAAAGCCCGACTATGCGCGTGCTGTGGACATTGTTACGGTCAACGCACTCAAGGCATTGATCGTTCCTGAAGTTCTGGCGATACTTACGCCCATAGTGGTCGGCTTGGTGCTCGGGAAGGAGGCGCTCGGCGGGCTTCTCATCGGCATGATACCTTCCAGCTTTGTGCTGGCGCTCTTCATGGCCAATGCCGGAGCCGCGATGGATAACGCAAAGAAGTACATAGAGACAGGAAAGTTCGGTGGCAAGGGCAGCGACGCTCACAAGGCTGCGGTAGTCGGAGACACTGTGGGAGATCCGCTCAAAGATACAGCTGGTCCGGCACTTAACTCGCTGATAAAAGTAGTAAGCACGGTCTCCATACTGCTTGCTCCAGTATTTTTGGCCTACGCACTCATATGAACTTCGCCCAGTGACTGCGCGGTTCGCACTGTTATCCTTTTCAGACCTATCTTGGCACTGCGTAGCGATCCGAGCTGATTGTCAGGGTTGATTGCATAGCGATTTTCTCCCAGGTTGGTGAACTTTCCTGTGCCAGTCAAAGCCTTGGTCACGCGTTCACTATCCTCTGGCCTGACTTCAATTACAATCAAGCCTCTTCTTATCGCCTTACCCTCAGTCTCTTTGCGAAAAGCATCTTGGAACTGTTGCGGACTTGGATGGTTCTCTCCACGTATGTCTTCTGCTGACATAGTATGCACTAATACCTGGTTTTTGCCCCTATATAATGTTTCTGTCAGAATTATTATTTAATGAATAACGCCGCAAAGGCGGTTTTTCAGAAAGCCATTTAAGCTTTAAGCATCCATAGTCAGTATGCAGACCAAGTTTTTAGTAGTGCTAGGCTCACTGATGAGCGGACTGGGCAAGGGCATCGTCACTGGTTCTATCCTAAAGATGCTCGATTTCTATGATTACAAGGCACTACCAGTGAAGTTCGACGGCTACCTTAACTACGACTGCGGCACCATGAACCCCTACAGGCACGGGGAGGTCTTCGTATTTGATGACAAAAGCGAAGTCGACATGGACTTCGGCATGTACGAGAGGTTCAGCGGGAACAACATGACCAAGGACCAGTCGCTTACCGGAGGCAAATTATTCAGCGAGATAATCACCAAGGAGAGGAGAGGGGACTACCTCGGAAGGGATGTGCAGATAATACCGCAGCTTACCGACCTGATTATCGAACGCCTCGTCTCGCTTGCCGAGAAAAAGAAACCCGACGTGCTGGTGATCGAGGTCGGAGGTACGGTCGGTGACATAGAGAACGGATACTTCATAGAGGCGATGAGGCAGCTTTCGCTCAAGTACAAGACCGTTTTCGTGGACGTTACCTATATACCGAAGCTGAGCACGGTCGGCGAGCAGAAGACAAAGCCGACGCAGCTCGCATACAGAGCGATGATGCAGGAGGGCATAAAGCCAGATTTCGTTGTATGCAGGGGCGAGGAGCGCCTGGAGGAGAACACAAAGAAGAAGCTTGCCCTTTTCACAAGCCTGAGCGAGGAAAGAATAATTGACGATATAACTCTACCCACTTTATACCAGGTGCCTCTCTACTTCATGGAGCAGAACTTTGACAAGCTGCTGATGGCCGACCTCGGACTCAAGGTCAGGGAGAAGAACAGGAAGAAACTGACCGAATGGAAGTCGAGCGTTGAGCGCATAATACACCCCAAGAAGCAGGTGGAGGTGGCGCTGGTCGGCAAGTACACAAAACTGCGTGATGCCTACATTAGCGTGAAGGAGGCGCTCATACATGCAGGGTCAAAGCTGGACACGCGGGTAAACATAAGGTGGATAGAAGCCGAGGAACTGGAGAGCAAGTCCGCGAGTGATGTGCTGAAGGGCGTATCGGGGATAATCGTGCCCATAGGATGGGGAAAGAGAGGCACTGAGGGCAAGATAAACGCCATAACCTACGCCAGGGAAAACAAAATTCCATATCTTGGACTCTGCCTTGGGCTCCAGCTGATGGTGATTGAGTATGCGAGGAACGTCTGCGGGCTGAATGGCGCTACCTCGAGCGAATTCGACGAGAAGGCGAAGTACGATGTCATAGACCTGCTGCCAGAGCAGATCAAGGTCAGGGAGAAGGGAGCGACGATGCGCCTCGGAGCCTGGGAAGCCAAGGTCACGAGCCACGACACCATACTCTACAGGTCCTACAAGAAAGACCTGATCTCTGAGCGGCACCGGCACAGGTGGGAGGTGAACAACAAATACAGGCCGATTCTTGAGAAGAACGGACTCGTAATATCGGGCACTACCACTGACGGAAAGATAGTGGAATTTGTAGAATGGAAAGATAGTTTCGGAATCGGAACGCAGGCCCACCCTGAGTATAAATCAAGGCTGCAGCAGCCTGCTCCGCTTTTCGTGAGCTTTATAGAGGCCGCAAACGAGCTAGCTGAAGAAAGACCTAAAAAGAGCTAGACCCTGCCTGATTCCGGCCTTGGACGAGCCGTACTCACGTATGTTGAATACGAATGGCACGTTTTCTATGCACAGCTTGCCTCTGTCAACGCACTTGAGGAAGTCGTAGAGCACCTTGTATCCGTCTTCTATGAACCTCTTCCTGTTCTCCTTGTAGACCTTCAAGAACACTTCCCTCTCTATTCCGAAGAAACCCGAGAATATGTCTACGCACGTCTCCCTCGCGTCTATGTAAAGAAGTATTTTCCCGAAGTACATAAAGACCATCGATATGATCTTTCTGTAAAGGGCCCAGTTGGTGACCTTGGCCCTGTTTGCGACAACCAGGTTGTTTCCCTCTGCCAGCTTCCTGGCTATGTCTCCTATCTTGCTTGCAGGATGCTGCTTGTCAGCGTCGATCACTATCGCATACTGCGTGCGGCACTGCAGGATGCCTTCTATTATGCTTGCGGTAAGGCCCCGCTGCAGATGCCTTGCGTGCCTGTCCAAGAACGCAACCTCACTGTGCCTGCTCGAAATATCCTTTACGATCTCTTTCGTCCTGTCCGTAGAGCCGTCGTCAACAACCAGCACGCTCATCCCCCTGTAGTTCCTGAGTACGTAGCCGACAATGTCTCCGATGGTCTTTCCTTCATTGAGTGTCGGGATTATCAGGCTGAACTTTTTGTAATCAATGCGCAGCGCATCACCTCGTGAATACGGACGTGTAAGAGACCGAGAGCCTGAGCAGGTCTCCGAAAATTGGGACTCTCTTGCTAAGTTCATCGAGTATCTCCAGCTCTCTCTTACCTATCGCGCCTGTAATTCCAAGAAGTATCGGGTAAATAATAATTGTTGCTACTATTCCTGCCAACAGCTGTGCGGTCTGGCTGACAGGCAAGAGGTTGATGGGAAGCAGCACTATCGCCATCAGGATTCCTGCAAACAGCACCATGTAGACCCTCCTCAGGTCTGTCTTTATGCGAGGTTCTCTCTCCATGTACCTGACGTACAGGTAGTTGCTAACCAGGCTTCCCGCAAGATACACCCCGATTATTACTCCATAGGCGTTGAAGGCAGGGACAAGGGCAAAAAGCAGGACCAGCTGCACAACTCCGGTTATGACCGCATATTTGAGGACCTTGTTGACGGCTTTGATGCTTATCGCAAGGGAAGATGCATAGACACCTATTATGCCCACCAATATGCTTATCGCCATCGCGGGTATATACAGCGTGGCGCTTTTGTACCCTGGAAATACTGATATTACGAATGGGTTGGCTAGTGATACGAGGCAGGCAACTATCGGTACCGTGAGTACAGCTCCAAAGTATATGGAGTAGTTGTAGAGTTTGCTCACCCTCTGGGTGCTGCGGCCCCGCACCATGGCGCTTGTGAACATCTGCACCAGCACAGACCCTACGAAAGCCATTACCGTCAGGATGACCGTGCCTATCCTGTAGGCTATTCCGAATGACCCCACTATCGATGGCATGGAGAAGACTCCGAGCAGGAGTATCGAGAAGCTGTTGAGCATTCCTGTAATTATGGTGGAACCTGCTATAGGCATCGAGAAGGCGAAGAGGCTATCCATTCTTTTCCTCATGCCCTTGAATTCTATCCTTATCCTGCTGTGCTTCATTATCTCTGCTGTGCCAAATAACACACCCACAAGCGCGCCTGCTATCATGCCTATAAGCGCGCCTGCAACGCCGTAGCCCAGGATGACCAGCCCTATGCTCCCTATCGCCATTCCCAGGTTTCCTGCCACATAGGTGATGGCCGAGCCTGGGCCGTCCTTGAAACCTATCAGCGCGTTGTACTCAAGGAACATGATTATGGTCGGGACTATGGTTATGAGCGAAAGGTCAACTATGAATGTATAACCGGAGCTGTGGAATGCGTATGTGGATATCAGCCCGCTTAAAGCCACTCCTATCACGACCGCAGCCAGGCCTATCAGGAAAAGGGCGAAGATGCTTGTGCCAAGATCATGCTCGAGTAGAAGCTTTTCCTTTCTCGCAGTGCGGTACGGTATGTACCTGTTGAGATAGTGGCCCATGCCGGAGATGCCGAAAGCCCCGAAGAACGCTGATACGCCATACGCAAGCGTGTATATCCCGTACTGGGTCGGTGCCAGAAGCCTTGCAAGTGCTATGATCATTACTGCGCTGATCGCGCTGGCTATTACTTGGGTAACGGCCACATACGAAGCCATGTTCGCGCTGCTAACTCCAAGTTCCAGAGCTTCAGTATCGCTTATATCTTCCATTGCAAACGGCCGTTCTACTGCAAATGATATATCAGAAAGTTAAAGTAGTTTATGAGCGGAGTTACGATCGCGGAGAGCGCCTGCAACCTCTTCACAGATCTTTCTATCGTCTCGATGTCGCTCTTCTCTATGACCCTCAGCAGAACCAGGAATACCGGATAGACTTCAAGCAGCACCACAAGCCCGTATATCAGCTCAACTGCGAAGTTCGGGGAAAGAAGCCCGAGAGAGAAGGTCAGGGCGAGCACAACCACGCTCGCAAACGCCCTCGCCAATTTGCCATAGTCTGTCCTGACGCCCAGCGTCTTGCGCACGCCCCTCAGGAACAGGTAATCGCTTACGATGCCTCCCACGAAGAAGACCGCGATTATCTCGCCTGTTACGCCCCACAATGGAGTTAATATTAGAAGCGCAAGAAGCTGAAACGCAGCGGTGATCATGCCGTAGACGAGCAGCTTCGATGTCTTGCCCCTCGCCACGAAGAGCATCGATGTGAATATGCCCACTGTCCCTATCACGATTCCGAGCGCTATCAGGCTCATGTAGAAAGGCGCGCTGCCGAACGCGTGGGTCACCAGCAGGTATATTATGGGCGTGGAGAAGACGCCAAGGTAGATTATCAGCGGCACGGTGGTCAGTATCGAGTAGAGCAGCGTCTTGTTGTAAACAAACTCGTATCTTCTGCGCTTTTTTCCTGACCTTACCGCTGCTATGCTAAGTATCGGCACCAGCGTCACGGCCGCGGTCCCGTAGAAGACGCTGAGCCCGTCACTCGCCCTTGCTGCAATCCCGTAGTTGCCGATCGCATATGCAGAGACGAAAAATCCAAGGAAGAGGATCGCAAAGTTGACCACTCCGTTCGAAAGCAGGTTGCTCATCGCCACAGGGAATGAGAATCGCAGCGAGTCCCTCAGGTCTTTGAATCCCGGCCACGCTATCTTTGCGTGCATCCTCCTGTGTGCAAATCTGAAGATGAGATAGGTTCCGAGAAGGCTTGCGAAAACGTAGCTTATCAGCAATCCAGCTATCGCGCCATTTGGTCCATAGCCGAGCATGATGAGCGCCACGCTTGCAGCCAGAAGCACGATGTTCTCTGCAACTTCCAGAGTGATCGCAGCCGCGTTCTTTCCAACGCCTATGAGTGCCCAGTCTGACGTGCCGTAGACCATGGAGAAGAAGATTATCGTAGAGGCGAGCATCAGCGTGAACTCCGAGACTCCCGATGTCTGGAAGAGCGAGGCGACCCACCCGCTTATCGCTATGCCCAGCAGCGTAAGCAGAATGCCTATGATTATTATCCACAGATAGCCCGAAGCAAGCGCCCTGGCAAATCCTTCCTTGTCTCTCTTGTCCTCTGACTCTGAGAGGAACTTTGCGAGGTAGTTCCCAAAGCCAAAGTTGCTCGTGGCGCTGAGCAGGGAAAAGAAGGCGAATGCAAGCGTGAAGACTCCATAATCCTGTGGCCCAAGTAGCCTTGCAACAACTATTATCGCAAGTATGCCGAGCAGCAGGCTGATGGCCCTGCCGGCAGCGAGCACCGAGAAGGTCCTGGCGCTCCTGCTCCCGAGAGATTCCGTTCCTTCTTTCATCCAATCAGGCTAAACAATTCTTTAAATGTGGAAAGCTTATTAACCTAGTTTGCGGATTTATTCTGTTTTTCATGGTTCAGCCAAGCTCTGAAGACATTAAGCAATATCTGATGGTCACGGCCGCTTATCTCCTGCTCACAATAGTCCTCTTTTATCCAATGATACAGCATATCACCTGGACTGTTCCTGGTACCGGCGGTGACGTCTACCAGAGCATGTGGGACCTCTGGTGGGTTCCGTACTCGCTCTTCACCCTTCACTCAACCCCATATTTCACCAACTATGTCTTCTACCCTGTGGGTGCAAACCTCGCGACTCAGACACTTGCTCCGATAGCCGGCCTTGTCAGCATTCTCTTCCAGCCCCTGAGCCTTGCGTTTGCGTACAACATGATCTTCCTGATAGGCTTCGTCCTCTCAGGCCTCTTCGCATACATGCTCACATACCACATTACAAAGCACAAATTCGCCTCTTTCCTTGCAGGTATGATCTTTGCCTTCAGCCCGATACACACGATACAGGCTTTCGGCCACCTGCAGTATACTAACATAGAGTTCATACCCCTCTTCCTGCTCTTCTTCTTGAAGATGACAGAAGATAAGAAACTCAGCGATGCGGTCTTCGCCGGATTGGCCTTTGTGCTCCTAACCTTCATGGGAGACATAGAGCAGGCGCTGATGACGATTGTGCTCACTGTGGTGCTCCTGGCCTACCTGCTCCTGAGCAAGAACCACAGGCATAAGCTGCTGAACCAGAATTTCCTGATATGCTTCGCTGCAATGGTATTCATAGCGCTCGTATTTGGATCTCCCTTCATAATCGGAATCTATCAGCAATTGAATAGCAACGTCCTTTCTGGCGTCAATTCGCAGGGCACGATACAGTACAACGAGCTCTACAGCCCAGACCTGCTCTCGTTCTTCATCCCCAGCCAGTACAACGGGCTTTCCACTTTCCTGCCTGGCTCGTTGGAAAGTATAGATGCGCCGGCTGCTTCTGAGAGAACAACATACATAGGTTACAGTGTGATCCTGCTTTGCGTATTGGCCCTCGCGTACGACTACAAGGACAAGTTCAAGAAAACAGCGCCTTTCCTTATAGTGCTGATCGTATTCGCGCTCCTCTCCATAGGCCCCGTGCTGCAGATAGATGGAACATTCACACTGCCCGGAATCTATCAGATATACCACCTTATTCCTCTCTTCAATGTTCTGCGCGAACCGGGTAGGTTCGATGTTGTGATAGAACTCATGCTGGCCATAATAGCCGCGATAGGCTTCATGGAGCTTGAGAAGAAATATCCGAGCTCGAAGAAGTACCTGCCCGCGGTCTTCGTGGTGCTGCTCCTGATTGACTATAACTCATTCCCTACCAGCAGCGCGATGTTTCAGAACATGTACACTAACGCCACAATACCTTCTGCATTCACGCAGATAGGTGCGCTCGCAGGCAACTTCACGGTTCTAGTGCTGCCCGCGCTGCCGAACCTGACCAGTAGTGCGCCAAATCTCTATCCAGGCATTGCGCTCTACTATCAGACAGCTTTCAAGAGGCCGCTGGTAGGAGGTTATACGACCAGGACGAACACCACCCAGATGCTCTCGCTTGTCAACATACCGCTCGTGACTGCTTCATACTACCTGCAAGAAAACCAGGGTCTCGTGTACGGCTCTCCGATAGATGAGAACTACACAAACGTCACGTCCTTCCTTCTCGGCGCCTACAACGTGGGGTTTGTGGCCGTAGCGACGCGAGCCTACAACCAGACAGGTCTGCAGAACATAGTCGCCTACCTTTCCACTTTCCTCGGATATCCTGTCTACCAGGGCAACAATACGATAGTCTTCCAGACCAGCCAGATAGCCGACACAGCCGGAACCTCGCTTACCGCGTTTACGCCAGTGATCTTCAGCGACTCTCTGAGCGTGTGGCAGCCCGGCTGGGTCTTCTGCAGGTCTCTGGAACCTTGCAACTCCACATACTCCGGAACCTGGTTTGCAGAAAATCCCGCTTTCGT
>JASHTX010000067.1 GCA_030040335.1 Microcaldota archaeon | reverse complement strand
AACCATCCTCTTCTGCCCCTTGTATTTTGCCAGGTTCGAGACCCTGACCCCTATCTTCCTTATCTCATCGCCCTTCTCTGCATATTTATCAAACAGCTCTGTTGCAACGGCCGCTATCTCATTCGCGTCTATGGACCTGTGTGCTAGGCTCCTGCTCTTCAGGTGCTCCTCAAAATCGGAGTATCTCAGCTTCAGGGTTACCACCTTGAAGGCAAAGCCCTCCTTCTTTATTTCTTCACCGACCTCCTTTGACATCTCGCTTATCATCCTGACTATCTCCTCCCTGTCGCTCGTGTCCCTGTCGAAGGTCCGCTCCCTTCCGACCGACTTCACCTCGTAATTTTCCTGCACCTCGCTCTCGTCCCTTCCGTTCGCGTAGTTGTAGAGCTCGGCTCCGTAGGTCTTGAACCTCTGCACCAGCTCCACTGGGTTCGCCCTCGCTAGGTCGCCCACCTCCTTGTACCCTAGCTTCTCGAGCGCCTCGTGCATCTTCCTGCCCACTCCGTAGAGGTTCCCGATCGGCATCTTTGAGAGGAATTCCTTCGCTTCCTCCTCCCTGACAAGCTTGACTCCATTAGGCTTCGCAGCCTCGCTGGCCATCTTGGCCACCAGCTTGTTGGTGCTCACCCCTATCGAGCAAGGAAGCTTCAGCTTATCACCTATCTCCTGCTTGATTTTCTTAGCGAGCTCGAGCGCATCATCGTAGTCCTTCGCTTTCCTTGAGATGTCTATGAACGCCTCGTCGATGCTTACCTGCTCGAACCTGTCTGCATGCGTCTTGATCAGCGCCATGACCTTCTTGGAAACCTCCTCATAGTACTCGAAATCCACAGGCAGGTAGATTACGTCCTTCTTTATCCGGTAAGCCATGGAGATGGGCATCCCGCTTCTCAGCCCGAACTTCCTGGCTGCATAATTGGCGGTCATCACCACACCCCTTCCTTCGCCCATTTTCGGATCCGAGCCCACCGCTGCCGGTTTGTCCTTTATTTCAGGGCGTCTGAGTTCTTCGCAGGCTACAAAGAAGTAGTCCATGTCTATTAGTGCGATGAGCCTCATATCTCCTCGAGCCTTACCTCCTCGACTGCGCCGCCCGGTTCCTTCTCTCGGAAAACCTGGCTTGAGAACTTGTATAGCTCTGCAACTCCCTGAGTCCAGGTGTGCTCAGGAAGACCTGCCTTGACACAAACCTCGTTGAGGAACGTTGGCACGCTCCACCTCTGCTCAACAGGCACTATAGGAAGGAGAAGCCCCTTGTGGTATCCGTATGCTATCACCAATCCGTATCTTCCTACCCTAACCTGCTTCTTGACCTGTTCCGCATTGCCACGAATTCTCTCCATCTTCGAGAGCACGCTGATTTCTATGACCGTGTGCTCGAACTCCAGATGCGAAACCGGCACGAACCTTGGATCCTCTGTCGCAGCCGCGATCGCGGCCTCAACAATAAGCTTCCTCATCTCGCCTATTCCTCCCTCTGGAAAGCCTATGCAACCGCGCAGCGTTTTTGTTGGATAGTGGTATATTGTGACGAAGATTCCATGCTTCTGCGTAAATTCAGGAAGCGTTTTCTCAACGACATCGTTCCTGAACTCCCTTGTGCTTATGTAGAGCTCTACAGCGTGTCTCGCGGCCTTGACGAGTTTTGCCCCCTCCTCCAGAGAATATACTTTCATGAGATCAGAAACCTGCAATAATAGCTCTTATTCAAAATATTTAATACCTTAAGGTGCATATACCTCACAATAAACCACCAGTGCTGATGCGATGGACAAGCTTGTTCTGTTTGATGTAAACGAGACGCTGATCAGGGACACGAAGGACGTATCCGAGTATGTCTCAGAATCGATAAGGAACATCTACGGCACGCTTGTGGATGTGGACCTTTCGAAGTATCCTGGAATGACATCCCAGGAGATTGCAGAAGCCGTGCTTCTGGAAAATGGCATGCCCAAGGAGGAGATAGAGCAAAAGCTTGTGAGGTACACAGAAGACCTCTTTTATTCTTACTACAACGTAGCCGGACACGACAGGCAGATACTGCTTGATGGGGCAAAGGAGCTGCTCGAGGAGCTATTCAAGAGGGGCGCACTGATCGGAATGGCAACCGGGGAGAGCGAGAAGACCGCCAGGTTCAGGCTGGAGAAGACTGGGTTGAGCAACTACTTCAAGTTCGGGGCCTTCGCAAAAGACGGAAAGAGCGCCACGGAGATACTGAGCAAGGCGTTGGATAGGGCGAAGAATGAGTTTGCCTTCTCAGGAACTGCGGCGATGGTATGCAGCTACCCGAGCTTTATATCAGCGGCCAAGAGCCTGGGAATCAAGTCGGCTGGGCTGGCAAACGGAAAGTTCTCTGAAGTGGAACTGAAGAATGCAGGGGCTGACGTGCTGATCAAGAGCCTGAAAGACAGAGGGAAGGTTGTCAAGCTCTTGTTCTAGACTTTTTTATAAAACAGATCGTCAGCGGTTATTATTCCCACCACTTTGCCTTTAGAGAGCACGATCACCGGGAGCTTGGTATCGCCAAGAAGCACCACTACCGAGTTCAATGAGGTCTCTTTTCCCACTGTCGGAAACTCGTTTTTGATGTGAGACGAGACTTCCTCGTCCTTTGGCGCATCGAGCAGGTCCAGGGATTTCACGCAGCCGATGTACGTTCCGTGTCTCTCGATCGGAAACTGCGAGATCTTAAGCTCTTTTACCAGTTTTGCCGCTTTTGAGACCTTGTCGTGTTCGTTCAGCATCACCACGTTTCTCACCATCACGTCGGAAGCCTTTTTGGATTCACCTGTCTCGCGCCTGTCTAACGCCTCAAACAGCGCATTGACCGCCGCATAGCTCGGGTTCGCTTTTCCCTTCTCTATCTTGGCCAGCAGGGACTGGCTGATGCCCGCGCTGTTTGCGAGCGCACTCTGCGACATCCCCAGCAATCTCCTTCTCCTTGCTATCTCCTCAGTGCTCGGAAAGACATATGCCATGATATCATAATTCCTATAGGAATAATATTATCAAAAATTATTATAAACCACCGGAAGCCTAATTGTACCACAGTAATGGGGGTGATTGATTGCCAGGTAACAATCTACAAGTATTCATCGTCGCAGATTATGGAAGAGGAGACCTTGCTTTCGCTGAGGTTCACCAAAGTATAAGTGCGCGGGTTCCTGGAGCCATCATAAAGGAAGTAGGCGTTGATCCATTCAGCACAACAC
>JASHTX010000066.1 GCA_030040335.1 Microcaldota archaeon | reverse complement strand
GGCCTGCAGTTATTGCAAGGAGGAGATGTATCATGGACCAGCCTTCAGGTTTCGCAGATGCGTACTCTGGTATAGGAACAATGGGTGTTTACAACAAGATAGGGATGATGGCCTTCATCGTACTCTCGATCCTTGGCCTGTTTCTCGGCGTAGTGACACTGCTCGGCATTATAGGCTTGCTTCTCTTCCTCGTTAGCTACTTCAAGATCAGAAACTCAAGCAAGCCGGATATTTTCGCTTACCTGTTCGTGCTGACCGCTCCAGGAGCCATAAACATCCCCTTTGTGCTCCTCTTCCCTTCGTTTGGCATCTTCCCCGAGTTTATAGGCATATTCATATCGTATTACTTCCTGAACGAGAGGGAATTCCTGTAGTGCGCTCCTGATTTATTCCCAAAACAACAAACTTGGTTGTTTATTTTGTATAAAAAGTCAATGTTAATTAATAAGCAAAAACAGAACTTTATCAAGAAAAGTGAAAAAATGAAAAGGGAGGAAACGGGTGTGAAAGGCAATGGCTCTGCAGTTGAAACAAGCGTGGACGAGCTTGTTGATTACTTGCGGGAGCACGGCGAGACCGACGCTGATTCTCTGGCCAAGGCGCTCGACATAGACGAAAATGTCTTCAACGTCTGGATGAATGCGCTGGAGGAAGCTAATGTTGTAAAAGTCAGATACAAGCTCGCCAAGATGCTCATAGCTCCTGTTCCCAAAAAAGGAGGCCAAGGAGGCGGCATCACAGGAACAGAAGTAGGCTCGCTCATTTCCGAGGAGACTATCCAAGAAGCGAAGAACTTCCTGCTCAAGAATAAGTACGAAGGCCAAAGTCCACAAGCGTGAACTATATGAAGGATAAGAAAAAGATCAGAGTTGCTTTCAGTTCGGGTACTGCCAGAGCGAAAGGCAACGACACATTTTTCGTACTTGTAAGCAAAAAGCATCTTAACTACCTGACCAAAAAGGCCAAGGAAGTGGAGAGGGAAACCGACTCGGAGTCAGAGGTATCTCCTGCCGAGATCCTCGCCGGCATAATAGAGAAGAAGATGAGTGGCAAGGAGCCAAAGCCGTTCGAGATTGGGATAGTCTGAAGACAACCGTTTTCTTTGATAGACCTCGTTATAAAATGTCGAATCTCTCGCCCTTTATACCATCTATGGAGTGTATGCGCACTCTGTTTCCTTTCTTGAATGTTATTTTGTAGAAAGGGAGGTATGCCTTTCTGAAATCAGCCAGGGTTGGGTCAGGGAAAAACCCACGCAGGCATCTTAATGCCTTCTGTGCTGTCAGGTCGTTCTTGGGCACCTCGTCTTTGGGAACCTGCACCTCGGCAAGGATGACTGGCTGCCTGGCCATATACGACCTGGTCTCTCTTTCACTGGTTTTGAATCCTGATCTCCCACCTATAAAACGAACCTTGTTGTTTACCGAAAGCAAATCGCCGTTACCAGTCACGAACACATAGTACTCCAGATACTCTCCTTTCCAGTGCGTCGGCAGCCGCATGGTGCACATGCCAACAGGAAGGTACTGCTGCTTCACGGAGTCAACACTTTCTGTCGCTTCGCCAAAAAGCACGAATCTGCGCCTTGCCATCCTTTCTGCGTATGCTTGTGCATCTGCAAGGCCAAACTGAGCAGGTATGACCTCTATCGTGACTGTTTGCACCGCCCTCTCACTGGCTTTCACAGGTACTTTCCCTTTCTTTAGTTGCTCGATTATTGCTGCAAGCTTCCTGTTCTGTGGCTCGTACGCCACGAGCTCCGGAGTCTCGCCGCCGTGCATCGATTGCCTCATCTTTACCTTGAACTTCTCTTCGTGCTCAAGGCCGAACGGCATGAACTCGCCGGTGCGCAGCTTGGTTATGTTATTTAGCTTGTTTCCGCTTCCGAACAGCGGCCTTATCGCATTGAGATCATTGCGGATTGTGAGCTTTCCGATAAAACCATATGAGCATTGAGCAAGGACGTTCTTGCTTATGTTTGCCGGCCTCTGTGTGGCAATCAACAGGCCTAGCCCCCTCTTCCTCCCCCTTATGCTTATCTCCTCTACTATGTTTATTCCTTTGCCAACAGCCTGCGGTGCAAGCTTGTCAGCTTCCTCTATCATTATCAGGTACGGTTTCCTGATCCTGCTGGCGAGGTGATACAGGGCATCTAGCGCCCGATATACCGCATCTTTCCTGTCCAGCTCCTCAGAAACGTCGAGCACAATGGGAATATCGTTGCCTATGCTTGCCGCGAAGGCACTCGTAAGGTCTGAATCTAGCTTTATGTCTCCGGCTTCCCCGCCCACCACAAGCACTCCGAAGTTGTTTCTCAGCGAGTCGTATTCTCCTTCAGTATCTATTACACAGAAAGGCAAGTTAGCCCTGCAGAGTTCCTCTGCGATCACTCCCATCAGATACGATTTCCCCGACCCGCTCTGGCCTATGACGCACCCTCTTCCAGTCATGATCGTCTGTGCGTCCATCTTCATATCTTCTGCGATGCTTACATCCGTAGTATCCCTTGTGGCTGTTGATTATAGTTAAGCTCTACATTTTATATTAAATTAGCACCAGATGCCAGAGCATGAGAACGCCAGGGTAGGGATTTGAACCCTAAATCCTCCGAAGAGGAACCGGTTTTCTTTGCATCACGAATCAGCTCTTGAGATCTTGAAGACTCAAGACCGGCGCATTTACCGGATTCTGCCACCCTGGCTCGCTGGCTATATTGTCATTAAGCTTAAAATAAGGTTACTTCCTGTACCTTTCGAAGAGCTTTTTGTAGGCGTCGAGCGCACCTATATCGTCCCACTCCCCCTTTTCCGGGACTATGGCGTACAGGTCCGTGCGGCCTACAAGCCACTGCAAGAACAGCCCAGGGGGATCCGTCTTTCCGGTTTCCTTGACATATTGCTCAAAAAGGCCGACTGTCTCTTTCGGGATGTAATAGATGCCAGTGCTTATCAGCGTTGACTTCGGGTTCTCGGGTTTTTCTTCAAAGCTTAGGACCTTGTTGTTGCTGACCTCGAGCACTCCGAATTTCTTCGCCAGCTCCCTCGAACCCACGTTGTAGGCTATCACGCAGGGCTTGTGGAGCCTGTCAAACTCCTTGACCAGTTTGCCTATTTGGAATGTGAAAAAGTTGTCTCCGAATATCAGCAGCATATCCTTCTTTATATTCGCCTCTTTTATCGCGTTTATGGTGCTTCCCAGCGCCCCTAGCCTCGCACCGTTGGTAGTGTGGCTCTCTACGATCAGGTGCAGTTCCTTGCCGTATTTGGCAGCCTTCTTTAGGTTGATCCAGTAGGTGAACTGCTGTGCGTATCTGCTATTCGTTGTTACTATGACACGCTCTATAAGCTTCTCGTTCTCAAGCTCGGTGGTCGTGTACTCTATCACCGGTTTTCCTCCGATAGGCAGTAGTGCCTTTGGCATCAGCTCTCCGAGGTCGCCGAGTCTGGTCCCATAGCCGCTGCACAGTATTACAGCATCCACAATCTGTCTTCCCTCTAAGTCCATCTGATGGTATTTACCTGGAAACTTTATTAAAGTGCCGTAGTCTGCTGCAAAACATAACTGTAGAGGCAGTTATCTGGGCGTTTTTTTGAAGTATCCTGCAAAATCAACATGCAGATACTTCAAAAATTCGTTAATGTCCCTACTTTGGGCGTATACAGTTGCAAATACCGGCCACTTCTTGTAGTCCATCTCATTGTAGTGAAGTATCTTAGTGAAAGTTGATCTGAATTTTTTATGGTCTGGTTCGGATTTCGAGAGATCAATATCTGGATTATTCGCTAGGATCCAACCCAGTTCCAGCCCACTTTTTTTCTCGAGAATCGCATTCCAATTTGGTTTTTTCTCCGCAAAAAAATGCTCGTATGGGTTGAATCCATACCCATAGTAAGTCAAATCTGCTAACCCAAAACCACCGAATCTGCAGGGGTTGACCTCTATTGGAACCAACTTTCCACTTTTTGTTTCGCGAAATTCGGCGTGAATAGCCATCCTGTTGAGGTATAAATGCTCAGAAAGAAGCCTGAAGAAACGGATGGCTTTTGGCATTAGTCTGCTTATTATATTGGCATCGGAGTAGTAGAGTACGTTACGCGTATCTCTTTTATCACGATAGGGGTGGTGGTAAATGTTCATGATTACCGGCTCATTGAATGAGTCATAATACATGTCTACTGCATACTCTTCTCCATCAATAAACTCCTCTGCCACAAAATATGAATTGTCGAGTATCGACTTTGGAAAGTATTTTGAATTCTTTTTTACCTCTGCCATAACTTCCTTGACACCCGCCTTCCATTCTATTTTGTTGTTTATCTTCCTCACTCCGATTCCGAAGAAACCCTTTGCGGGCTTTAAGATCAGGACCTTGCCTTCTGGAAAATCAAATGTTTCTAGCTGTTCTGAGCTGAGCCTGCGAAAATAGAAATCAGGGTATAGGCTTGATGCTATTCTCCTAAACTCAGCCTTATCCTTCAGCAAACCGATTGCATATTTGATCCTCTTGCCATAGAAATTCTCTGTTATCCATTCAAGGCACTCTTCAGAGTTGACATAAAATGCCAGTTGTCTGCTTACGCTGGCGTATCTTGCTAGTGCCGAAACATCATGCGCCGAACGGCCCGCTGCTTCCCTAAATTTTTTATCACAAAAAATTGGGATGCTTAGTTTTTTTGCTGTGCCAATCAGTACCTTTGAAATATAATTGTCACCAATTAGCAGTAGGTTCTGGTTCTGCTTCACTTGCATCGCTATCTATAGGTGATACACTATATATTAGCTTTTTGGGGCTCCGACTTTAACTGTTTTGGGTATTCTTTCGAAATACTGACCAAAATCGACAGAAAGATACTTCGTAAGATCCTTTAGATCTCTGCTTTGTGCATAGACGGATGCAAATACGGGCCATCTTTTGTGATCCATCTCTCTGTACTGTAATATGTTGCTGAATGTTGATCTGAACTTCTCATGGTTTGGCCTTAAGTCAGACGAATCGGTGTTCGGGTTATTGCCAAGGATCCACCCCAATTTGAGCCCCTCCCTTTCCCTTAAAATTCTACCCCAGTCTGGTTTCTTCTGAGAAAAGAAATACTCGTAGGGATTGAACCCGTAACCATAATAGGTAAGATCCGCCAAACCAAATCCTCCGAATCTGCACGGGTTTACCTCAACTGGGATTATCCTTCCATTCTCTGTCTCACGGAATTCAGCATGGACTGCTATACCACTGAGATCCAACTGCTTTGCAAGGAGTTTGAGAAAGTCTGTCGCTTTTGGTGCGACCCGTCTCATTATATCTGGGCTTGTGTAGTAGAGGACATTTCTAGTGTCATCCGCATCGCGGTATGGGTGATGATAGACGTTCATGATTACAGGTTCTTTTGAGCGACTGTAATATGCATCTACTGCATACTCTTTCCCTTTGATAAAATCTTCTAGCAGCAAAGGCGATGCACTGAGTATTGAAGGAGAAAAATACCTCGAATTCTTCTTCACTTCCTCCAGAACTTCTTTGACACTGGCTTTCCACTCTTCTTTGCTGCTAACTTTCCTCACCCCAATTCCGAAGAAACCTTTTGAAGGTTTCAGGGTCAAAACCTTTCCCTCAGGAAACTCGAATGAATCCAGCTCATGTACCCCGAGCTCGCGGAAATAAAAGTCAGGATAAGCATCGGCTAGTATTCTCCTGAACTCCACTTTATCCTTTAGCAGGCCTATTGCCTCGTTAATTCCTTTGCCACTAAAGTTTCCAGTTATCCATGGAAGGCATTCTTCCGAGTTTATATAGAATCTGGGAGTCGCCTCTCTGCGCGCATAGAAGGCCAAAGAAGGCACGTCATGGACAGCCAGACCAGGACCTTGTTTTAGGCTCCCGTCAGAGAATATTGGTATGCCAAGCCTAGTGGCTGTACCTACGAGTACTTCTGAGATGTAGTTATTTCCTATCAAAAGCAGATTCTGACCGTGCTCCATTGGTACCGCTTAGAGAAGGTGTCGCCCTCCTTATTAAGCTTTCTGAAGAAACTGTAAAAGCGCGACTGTCAAGCCTATTATAAGCTGCTGTTGAGAGCACGGACAAGATCGCAAGCAGCATTCAGATTTGCGTTAGATATGGATTCTACATTCCAAGATACGTCGACCTTTATGCCTCTCTCTTTTAGGAAATCCTTTATTTCCAGGAATATGTTAGTTGCTATGTCTATAGAAGTGGAAACGACTTCATTGCTCTTTTTCAAAGAATTCTCAACATCGGCTGGTACATTGACACCTAGCCATCTGAAGAACTCAAGATCATATTGCGAGCTTGCTGGAGCCAGGCTCACGTAAAATACTGCCGGATTCATGCCTCTTTCTGTGCACGCAGATGCGTAAGCTTCAATAACCGTTTCAAATCCCCCTGGCTCGAAGACCAGCTGGCTCGTGAAAAAAGACGTTCCACTCTCAGTCTTTGCGATAAGCCTGGTCACTTCATCTGGTCTTGACTGTATGAATATGTTCCCAAAGTTCACGCCTTTTATCTTTGATGTTATCTCATTAGCTCTAATGACAGGAGGACCTGGATATTTTCTTCGATTGTCACTGCCTCCCACAAAAACAAAATTGTGGATGTTGCACACTGATATACTGTGTTTTAACCAAGCCTTGAATTCATTCTCGGAGTGGATATATGGCGTGACCTTGTTGGCTATCCCTTCTATTCCTGTGCCTTTCTGAAGTAAAGATGCGAACTCACAATTGTCGACATGCTTGTAGAGCGGCATCCCTGCGAAGTTCTCCTCAGCCACTTCCGGAACATTCAAAAAGTTTACAGACTTCAACCCTTTGACTGCTTCTTTTATCTTATTGACAGAGGCTGCTATGGTTTCTTTGTTCGCCCTTCGCTGCGGAGGTATTACCTCAAACATGCCCTTCATTGCAACAGCTACTCTCCAAACTCGCTTCTGGCTAGCATCGCCCCCTCGACCATGTTGCAGAGTTTTGGGAAAGCAACGTCCCAGCGTCTTGTACGCAGACCGCAATCTGGATTTACCTGTACCGCATCGGGGTTGCCAAGCACCTTTGCAGCGAACATAAGCCTATCCTTTACCACTTGAGGGGTCTCTATAAGATCTGAGTGTATGTCTATTACCCCAACACCTACATTGGCCTTAAGTCCATACTCCTTGAACAGCTGCAACGTCTTGAACGTATCCCTGTCTACGTCCTCTTCCCTGAACTTTGTGGGCGATGCATGATTGGTGAACTCTATGAGATACGAGTTTGCGACCGAGTCTGCAATCGCAGGGAAAAGTGATGGGTAATCGCTGTAGCACATGTGTACCGCCTTTTCAACATTGTTTGGCACGCCTTTGAAAGACTCATTTATAGCTTCTACAAAAACCTTCGACTCTCTCTCATCTGTAGTGGCAGCAGGCTCATCTATCTGTATTACCTTTGCGCCAGACTTTACCAACCTCAGCACAATTGGATTCAGCACGTTTCTCGCGAAATCCAGTATCGCTTCTCTCCTTGAATCGCTTATCGCCTTATTGCCCCTTTCCCCCTTTGATTCTGTTAGGTCCCTGTAGTATTCCAGGTAAGACCAATCAGCCATTGTGTAAGGGCCTGTAAAGCACGGTTTTGCTATCCTGTTTGTGTGCTTTTTTACAAAATCAAACTCTTCTGCAAAAGTAGTGACACCATTCTCACTAACTCTGACCCTATCACTGACTATACCCTTCTTAAAGTAGTTAGCGTCGAAAGAGTCCAACACTCCCGAAGTCTGTATGCCGTTAACCTGCTGTGCGAGGAAGTCATACATCTCAGTGCGTGGCTGCTCTCCATCGAAAACACGGTCAAGACCTGAAAGTTCCTCCAGCCTTATGGCGTACAATGTGGCGATATCGACTATCCTTCTCTTCTCATCCTCTGTGTGAGGTTGCTTCTTCTGTAGCAGACCCGTACCCTTATCGTTGACAAGCTCCTTCCTTTCCTCCACCCCAAAACGGGCGCCCCAAACCAGCGCCTCATTTAGATCGCTTTTTTGCAAGGGTGCATTTAGCTTCTGTCTCCAGAGAGGCCTCTGGAGGCTTCCAACTTCTTGCGTTGTGAACAATTTTTTCATTGGCTCACCCTAAATGCTGACAGTGCTCCAATCTTCTCCAAAGCGGTCTCAAAAGGTACGTCAAACAATCTGTCGTTTGGTCCTATGTAGTAGTTTCCGGAAAAGTTAGCGCCGGCCAGAAACTCCTCCACTCTGCTTTCTATAGCATCCTGGTTCTCTACAATCGCCCTTCCCCCATCCACCACACCCAACAATACATCTTTTTCAGTATCTATCTTGAAATCCGAAGAATGAGTCGCGTCTAAGCCTATAAAGTCTGCATTCGAGTCCTCACCTAGCCGTACGATATCACCTGCAGAGGCCAATGGAAAGTTTATACCCAACTTTATGCCTTGCGTCTTTGCTTTTGACACAGCGGCAGGAATCCATTCTGGAAAGTTGCGTTTACCTTTCGATATCTCATAGCCAACGTAAGGATCTGAGAGAAGAAGGCATCTGTAGCCTTTCTCCTGCAGTTTCTTGCTACTTTTTGCTACAGCCTTAGCATAATCGTTTGCCAAAGCCTCTTCGCTCTCGTAATATGAGTTCTCCACAAGTCGTGCAAACGTATAAGGTGCAGGCAGGAAGGCCACGGCGTTTGGCAGCGAAGGTAGAAAGTCGGCAGGTCCTCCGTCTTTTACATCCAGCTTTCCATTCACCAGAGGTTTCCTGTAAAAGGTGTTGGTCCTGAACCAGCGCGTCACTGGTCCCACAGCATCGTCTCCGCCTGTCTCACGCAGGGCGAATCCTTGAAAACAGCGCGTAAGAGGTCGCAACGCATCCAGCCATGCCAGTTGTCCTCCGGATTTATAGGCAAATGCCTTCTGCGCAGAGAGTATTTTCTTCTCATCCCTGTCCACAGCTGCTTTGAAGTCTGTCTCTGCGGCATGGCCGTCCCTGTAAAGCCTGTGCGTCCTAGATGTCTCTCCAGATCTGGATGCAAGTCCGGTCAGTATGGCGCCTGAATATACGAATTCATTCGACTTCTTCACATAATCACGTATTTCCTAGCTCTGGATAGAGCGGGAACCTGCTGCAAAGTGCAAGAGTGCGTTCCCTAATAGATGCAATTGCCTTGTTTGCGGCCAGATCCTTTCTGAACTTCTTGAGTGCCTCAGACCTCTGCTCCTTGTCTTCAGGAAGATCGTAGCCCTTGACCTGCTCCACAACCTCAGATATGAAGCCTGCTATCTGCTCCATCTCTGGTTCCTTCAGTCCTCTGGTGGTCATTGCAGGAGTGCCCAGCCTTATCCCGCTGGGATAGAAAGGCGATGATGGATCCTGCGGAATCGTGTTCTTGTTCACAACTATTCCCGCAGCGTCCAGCCCTTCCTGCACGAATATTCCCTTGCCCTTTCCGAAAGGAGTAAGGTCTATTAGTATCATGTGGTTCTCCGTGCCTCCAGTCACAAGCTTGAGTCCTCTCTTCGATAGCCCTTCTGCAAGTGCCTTCGCGTTCTTCACTATCTGCTTTGCGTACTCCTTGAAGGCTGGTTTGGATGCTTCATCTAGCGCAATCGCTATCCCGGCTACGGCATTGTCATGAGGTCCTCCCTGCAGACCAGGAAATACTGCCTTGTCTATCTTGTCCGCAAGCTCCGGGTCTTTCTTCAGCCCCTTGTCAGTGACCATTATCATCGCACCTCGCGGCCCCCTGAGAGTCTTGTGAGTCGTTGTTGTCACGATATGCACGTACTCGACTGGGCTCTTGTGCACGCCAGCCACGATCAGGCCTGAAATATGCGATGTATCTGCGGCCAAGTATGCGCCTGTCTCGTCAGCAATCTCTCCAAACTCTTCAAATGGGAATTCCCTGGTATATGCTGTTGAGCCCACCCAGATCAGCTTTGGCTTGTTCGCTACAGCAAGCCTTCTCACCTCATCTATGTCAAGGTAGCCGTCAGGTTTTACGTGGTATGGGACACTCTTGAAGAATTGACCGGTCATGCTTGCTGTGAAGCCATGCGTGAGGTGACCACCGTCCTGCAGGTTCTGTCCCATTATCACGTCTCCTGGCTTGCACAATGCCGAGTATACCGCAAAGTTTGCCGGAGAGCCTGAGTACGGTTGCACGTTTACATTAGGTACTCCAAAGAGCTTCTTTGCCCGCTCCCTGGCAAGATCCTCTACAACATCTATGAACTGATTGCCTCCGTAGTATCTCTTCCCCGGATATCCCTCTGAGTATTTATTCGTAAGGACCGATCCGTTGGCCTCCAATACGGCAAGGCTGGTGAAGTTCTCTGAAGGTATCATCTCTATGTATGACCTCTGCCGTTTCAGTTCGCTCTTCATCGCATCAAAAAGCGTCTTGTCTGTCCTCGCAATATTCGGAAGAAAATCCATACTAGGCCCCTATCAATCTACGTCAATAACCTTTATATCGGTGTTGACGCAGTTTGAGATACTGCTGACTTCATCGAATATTAAACTTCCTGCCACTAATATTCAGATATGAATAATGCGATCAGGAAGATTTAAATAACAAAAAACGCAACTGGTATTATGCAATTTCCAAACCTGAGAGACATCCAGAGAAGGAGGAAGATACTGGGCCTTACGCAGAACCAGCTTGCGAAACGTGTCGGGATAAGCCAGTCGCTGCTTACAAAGATAGAGCGTGGCAAGGTTGTGCCCAACTACGGAATAGCGACGGAAATATTCACTGTTTTGGAGGAACTCGAGAATGTTGACCAGAAGCTCGCGAAGGACATAATGCACAAGAATGTCATAACTCTCAAACCAAACGATACTGTCGAAAGAGCTGCCCGCCTTGCCAAGAAATACGCGATATCGCAGTTTCCGGTAGTGGAGGGCCACAGGCAGCTGGGCAGCGTTGCATCGAGTGACCTGATCTGGAACTCAAAGAGCTCCAAAATAAGGGATATACACAAGGAACCTTTCCCATCGGTCAACGAAACGACTCCGATAAGCGTGGTGAAAGGCATTTTGAGGAGCAGCAGGGCAGTGATAGTGCTCAACAAAGGGGAGATAACTGGCATCATAACGGCAGACGATCTGCTCTGAGCTTGATTCTATGGCCGACAAACGCGTTCTGCAGGAGAAGCTGGACGAGCTTCAGGAATCCTACTCGAAAACCAAGTACAACAAAGCCACCAACAAGTACCTCGGAATACTCAGGTCGAAGATGGCCAAGCTCAGGCGCGCGTTGGCAGAGAAGAAATCCAAGAAGGGTGCCGGGTTCGGAGTAAAGAAGTCTGGTGACGCGACGGTCGTTTTGGTCGGTTTTCCAAATGCCGGCAAGTCATCGCTCCTGAAACAGCTCACCGGAGCCGAATCCAAGGTGGCCGATTATGCATTCACCACTCTCGATGTCATACCCGGAATGCTTGAATACAAAGGCGCGCGCATCCAGGTGCTCGACGTGCCTGGACTTATAGAAGGTGCGCACATAGGGAAGGGCGCGGGCACGCAGGTTGCCAGCGTCATAAGAGTCGCAGACCTGCTGCTGTTCGTGATCGACGCTACCGTTCCGGAACAGATGCCCAAACTGGTAGAGGAGCTGTCGCTCCTGGACATAAAGGTGAACAGGCAGAAACCTCGAATCATGGTCGAAGAGAAGAAGTCCGGAGGCATAGTCGTTGAAAGCAACAAGCACCGCGTTCCTGACAGAAGGGAAGTCATAGCTGTTCTTAACGAGACCGGGGTTTACAACTGCAAGGTTATTTTTTACAATGATATGACCCTTGATGAGCTCATAGAGCTGGTGGTTGATAATGCGGTATACACGAAAGGGATAATCGCGCTCAACAAAATAGACCTGCTTGACAAGATTGGGATCGAGCAGGTCAGGAATGAGCTCGAGTCAAAGCAGAAGACCCAGGTCGTTCCGATAAGCGCCTCCAAAGGGACGAACATCGAAAACCTCAAGGAGAGGCTCTTCGAGAACCTTGGAATAATAAGGGTCTACCTCAAGCCCAAGGATGGCAACGCAGACTTCTCAAAACCCTTTATAATAAGAGAGGGCGGATCTGTGCTGCAGGTTGCAAAAGGGCTTCACACCAAAGCAGCGAAGAACCTGAAGTACGCTTACGTGACCGGCAGGAGCGCGAAATTCAGCGACCAAAAGGTGGGCCCGGAGCATGTGCTGCAGGATGGAGACCTGCTGACCCTCGTCTTCGAAAAGTTCTAGCTTGCGGTGACCGTAGTGCTTGCCGAACCGCCTCCGCCGCCCGTGACAACGATGTTGTACTGGGCGCCTTTGGAAAGGCTGCTCTGCACCTGGCCCGATGCATAGGTCAGCTGGCCGTTAAATGTCAGCATCGCAGAACCATGCGGAGCTATGCCGATCCCGCTCGATGTTACCGCAGAGCTGCTCGATTCTATTGAGAGGGCGCCGCTGCTGGATGTGCCCAACGCAGTCATGCCAGAAGCGGTTATATTGGCCGAGAGGCTCAGCAATACGTTCCTCAGCACAAGCAGGTTGATGCCAGCTGTGGTGTTTGCGTTCTGCTGCCCGTAGAGCAGTACGTTGTTGATCGTAACTCCGCTGTTGCCGTTGTTCTGCACGTCAACCGAGATTGTGGCGGTGCTGTTTGCCGTGGTTATCGAGGCGCTGCTTATTGTCAGGAGCGGCGCTGATGCATTCAACTCTGAATTCACATCTGCGTTTAGAGAGACTGCCGAGCCCACGCTTGCCGTCGAAGAAACATCTGCATTCGTGGAAACGATCGCCCTGGCCGAAGGCTGCAGTACGTAGACCGTTCCGCTCTGGTTGTATGTGACTATTACGGTAGGAGAAGTATCTATCACTATTGTTGCGTTAGATCCTAGGCTTGAAGCACCGCTTACATTAGCCATGACTGTAGGGTTTGTCACTACGACTGATTTTTGGGTTCCGTTCGCAGTCACATAAGCTGAATCTATCGTATACTGTACTTGATCTACAGTGGCGTTTGCCGCGAGCTGTGCGTTGGCTATCACCTGTGCGTTAGAGTTGATTGTCGATGCGAGGTTGACAGTCCCGCTGCCTGTTGCCGATACCCAGCCTCCAGTTGCGCCTGTCGTGTGCACCATGACGTTAGAATAGGTTACGACCTCTCCTGTCACGCTGGCGGGCGTGTGCGGCGGGTCTGTCATGAGGACCGGCACCGATGCTGTTCCTGAAACCTGAGGAGGAGCTGTGGTAGCAACTGTGGTCTGTGCTATTGATGTTGTATGAACAGGTACTGTGGTGCTGCCACCAGAGGTCTGAGGTGCTCTGTAAGTTAGCAATGCAACTATTATCACGATAACCACAATTACCGCGATTCCAGCCCACAGGGTTTTGCTGTTCATGAAATCAATTATAAGAGAGAGTGAAGGTATTTATTCTCTTTTATTTGATTAGGACGCTTTCCAATAAGATGAGCTCTTCCAGGAATCATCCATGCCTGACCTTGTCTATCAGATTCCTGACTATGTGTATTGCGGGGTTTACCTTTGTTGCAACCTTGAACCCCTGCCATGATAGCGTTGGGTTCACCTCCAGTACGTAGTAGCCGTCCCTGGTTTCTGCTATGTCCACGCCGCCGAAGTCAAGTCCCAGCGCTTCAACGCTTTTCAGCGCAAGTTCCCTCATCTCACTGTCCAGCTTTCCAGGTTTCGGCGTCGCCCCCTGTGCTATGTTGCTCTTCCAGCCGCTGCCTTTCCTGAACTCGCATCCGAGGATCTCATCGCCCACAACAACGATCCTGTAATCTCCGCCTCCCTTCTTCTCCAGGTACTCCTGCACATATATCGGCTTGCTGAGGTTTGTGAAGTAGCTGAAGATGTGCATCCCTACATCGGCATCGTCTACCTTGAAGACACCGAAACCCATCGCGCTCCTGAGCGGCTTTACAACCGCACGTCCGAATCTCTTAACGGCCCCGTAGGCTGTAAAAAAGTTTTCTGAGGACTCGGTTTCTGGTACCGGCACTCCGTTTTTGGCGAGAATTGCAATTGAAGCGAGCTTGTCAGTTGCGAAGAGCCAGTTGGTGAGCGGATTCATCACATACACACCCGCCTGTTCTATTGCCCTGACCGACCAGAGCCTGCTGCCGAACTGCTCGAAGTCCTTTATTATGCCCAGATGCCTTAGAAGCGCGCAATCTATCTCCAGTTCCTTCTCTTTTTCCTTTCCTATCATCTGGGTCACTCTTATGCCGCCCTTGCCTATGTTGGTGCCCAGCATGTCAACATAGACCTGTTTTACCTGATGCCCGCTCTTTTTGATCTCCTTCTCCAGGTCTACGACATCTTTGTTGTTGAATTCCGCCTCCCACGGCCTTATGATCCCTATCTTTATCCTACCACCTCACTGACCTCGTGTTGTAAGAGTATTAGACCGATTGTTAATAAATGCTTCGTGAGATTAATATCTGATTTCTTTCCGACTAAGAAGGTGCTTGATGAATAATTCAACACTTCTCGTTATTGTGGCCATCCTCGCGCTGGCATTCCTTGCCTATGTATTCTACCAGTCCTATCCCAGCACAATCAGAAATACGACCAGACCCACGACCATCCCTGAAAACATTACAAGCAACAGTTCTGCGATAGTGAGTTTCCAGAGGACCGTGGAGAGCAACACATCCAATTATTCGCAGCGCTGGCTTCCCGCATCATGGAACTATACCTTCTATCTGCCGCCTAACTTCAGCATGGCAAAGACATATCCGCTGATAATCGGGCTGCACGGCGAAGGCAGCTCTGCATCCGGCATCATAAGCCTCTGGAGGAACGCCTCTGCAGATGGAAATTTCATCTTTGCGGCTCCCCAGTCCAACATAAACGGCTGGGACATACACGTGGCTCAGGAGATGGCCATAAAAGTGCTTGCAGATATGAGAGGCAATTTCAGCATAAGCGAAGCTTTCCTTACTGGGTGCTCTGCGGGAGCAGAGGCAGCATATCCTGTCGCACTCTGGGATCCCGGCGTCTTCACCGGCACTGCCACGATAGGAGGCGCGTTCGGCTCCTATGTTCCGTCTAATTCCGACCTCTCCAACAGCCTTGAGCAGAACTTTTACATAGAGCAGGGCGGCGCTGACAACTACACTCCCATTCAGAATACGCAGGAGCAGGTCGGAGAGCTGCAGAGCCATTACGCAAAGGTCAAACTTGTCATTATCCCCGGGCTGGCTCATGCTTGCACAGCAAGCGAGGTGCAGAATGCATCCCAATGGTTTGTTGGCCTGGAATCCAGCGTTCCCTACCATCTGCACGGGTGGTCTAACATAAGCATAAATGCCCAAGACAACAGCGACAAGCAGATCAGGTCGTGGGAGCTTTTCGTCGACACCTACCCCGGAACGTACGAGGGGCTGGGCAACTACCAGGCGAGCCCGACGTATGAAGCCCAGGATCTCTCGAACAGCACATTCCGCTACAGCGCAAACCTTACGGGCAGGCACACGATATACTTCGTCATAACGCAGTCAAGCGGCAGCGCCTTGGGAACATACTCAGGCAACTTCTTCATAAACGATACCGCAACCCCGTTTGCAGGTGTGAACGTGACCGAAGCGCTGAACGTCTCGATATTTAATGGTGTGGTGACTCATTCTTCTATAGTTGTGCTCCCTCGCAAGAGCGGAACCTTCTAGGATTTCAGAACCTGCTGATCTTTATGGATGGATTAGTGTGCAAGAGGCTCTCAAAGAAATACGAGGGCAAGAAGTACGCCCTCAAAGGCGTGAGCTTCGAGTTTCCGAGCAATGGGATAGTGACGATGATAGGCAGAAACGGGGCTGGGAAGACAACTCTGATAAGGATACTTGCGACAGAACTGATGCCAACCAGCGGCGATGCAAGCATAGACGGGGTTGATGTTGCCGCGCATCCTGAGAAAATAAGGGAGAGGATAGCGATAGTGCCGCAGGAAGCCCGCGCGATACCATGGCTGACCCCGCGCCAGACGATCATGTGCTACCTCCTTTATAGGGGCTTCACATACGGCGAAGCTTCCAGGCGTGTAACCGAGTCACTTAAACGCCTCGGCCTCGCGCAGTACGAAAACACGCTGAACCGCAAGCTCTCCGGAGGAACGAAGAGAAAGGTGCTCGTTGCAACTGTTCTCGCCTCAGAGGCAAAGATCATATTCCTTGATGAGCCCACGACCGGTCTGGACCCTATATCCAGGGCAGACCTCTGGGAATTTCTGAGCAAGCTCAAGAAAGAGTACCTCATCTTCCTGACAACACACTACCTTGAGGAGGCAGAGCACCTTGCCGACAGCATCGGAATCCTCGACCAGGGCCGTCTGCTTGCAATGGGGTCCATAGACCAGCTGAGGAAAAAGGTGGGGCAGCAGTACAGCGTGCGCATAATGCAGGAGACGAAGCCCAGGTCCATAAAGGGACTCAGGGCAACAAGGGTCGAGGGAGGCCACCAGATAATGACGAGCGAGAAGAAAGCATTCCAGCTTTCGAGCAGGCTGATAAAAGAGAATGTCAGGTTCACAGTCAATCCAGTCTCGCTTGAAGACATATTCTACTACATAGCGAAGAAATCAATAACGACAGAGGAAGGCTCTGGGGGTGAGGATTGGTGGTGATGAAAAGAAGCATCGCAAGCCAGCTGCTGGCCTCGGTACTGATAAACGCCATATACGCGATGGAAAACTACCCAGTGATGCTGGTAAACACGCTCCTCGCGCCCTTCTCGATACTGATAATAATAATACTGGTCACCCATGGCGGGCTTATAAAGGTCGGCATAGAGGGCGCGCTGCTGATGACTACTATAACCGCCGGAATAGGGCTTCAGGGAGACCTCTCCCACCTGAAGAACGACATGAAGATGCAGGACATGGTGGTCAGCTCACCGACAACGTCGCTCATCTACGTGACCGGCATGGGGCTATCTGAGCTAATCTTTGCGGCCCCTGTCCTCGCTCTCCTGACGATACTTGCCGCGATATACGTGCAGCCAACAACGGCCCAGGTGCTGATAATGATCGCCGTAATGAGCATAACATTCGTCTTTTCCATAGTTCTCGGTTTTCTCTTCTCAACGATGACATCCGACGTGATCCAGAGCTGGGGATTCTCAGGCATAGTCTCCATAGTGCTTAGCACGCTGCCTCCGGTCTACTACCCGATAAGCTACATACCCCAGCCGCTCCAGTTGCTTGCCTATCTCTCGCCAACCACATATGCCGCTGAGATCGTGCAGAACGCGATAGGGTTCATAAGCCTCTCGCCGCTGAATCTTGCAGCAGACTGGATCGTACTGATCGCGATATGCATAGGGCTGATCATTATAGCCTACAAGAAGGCCCAGTGGCGCGAGTCATAGAACGTAATCACGTCTTCTACTTCTCGCTTCGCACTCCGACCCAGATGCCGTTAGGATCTTTTACAAATCCCATCACGATGGTCTCACCTTCAAAGAGCTTCATGGCAACCGGAGCCCCCGATGCGACTAGTTTCTTGTATTCCTTCTTCGCGTCCTTTACCACAAACATCAGATGGTCTAGTTCCACGCCATCCTCTTTCCACGGGGTGTAGAGCCTGCAGCTCTTGGAGTACCACATCAGATTCAGCCGCTGGCCTGTCGCCTTGTCCTCAAGACTGACAACCTCCTCTCCAGGCATCGGACTCCTCCTGCCTGTCACCCTGAGTCCCATGCGCTTGGTATAGAACTCCACCGATTTCTTTACGTCCTTTACCCTTATGCTGGTGTACATCAATCCCATGCTCTCACCGCTAATAATGCTCACCCAAACGATATAATTCATTCTGCTAGAGCGGAACCTTTACCAGCGCGAGCTTGACTGCTATGTCGAACTCCTTCTTGGCATCGTCCTTCATGCCGAGAGACATCAGGATCACGCCCTTGTTCATGTGCGCGTCGGCATCGGTGGGGTTTAGCTTTATTGCAGTGTCATATTCCCTGAGCGCATCCTCCCGCTTGCCCATCGAGGCGAGGACGATCCCCTTGTTTATGTGCGCATCTGCGCCATCGGGATTCAGCTTTATCGCGATGTCATACTCTTTGAGCGCATCATCCTTCTTGTCAAGGGCCGCAAGAGTGATGCCCTTGTTTATGTGCGCATCTGCGCCATCAGGATTCAGCTTTATCGCGATGTCATATTCCTTGAGCGCTTCGTCCTTTTTATCGAGGTCCGCAAGTGCGATGCCCCTGTTCATGTGCAGGTCCGCATCATCAGGGTTGAGCTTTATCGCAGCATCATACTCTTCCAGTGCCTCCTCCTTCCTGCCCATCGCCAACAGGACTATGCCCTTGTTTATGTGCGCATCGGCATCTTCAGGAGCGAGTTTGACAGCGGTGTCGAACTCCTTTAGTGCATCATCCTTCTTGCTCATCGAGGAGAAAATCACCCCTCTGTTCATGTGCGCATCCACGTTGCCGGAATCCAGCCTGATGGCTGCATCGTATTCTGCCAGCGCCTCATCCTTCCTGTTAAGCGACGAAAGAACGGCGCCTTTATTCATGTGCACAAATGCGTTGTCTGGGCTCAGCTTGATTGCTATGTCGTACTCTTTCAGAGCATCCTCTTTCCTGCCCAACGTTGCCAGGATAATTCCTTTGCTCACGTGTACGTTTACGTTTGCCGGATTCAGCTTGATTGAAGTCTCGTATTCTGCCAGCGCCTTTTCATTCTCGCCCAGCGCCGCAAGCACAATGCCCTTGTTCATGTGCGCGTCGGGGTCATTGGAGTTCAGCCTTATGGCAGCATCGTACTCCTTCAGCGCCTCCTCCTTCCTGTCCAGCGCAGACAGTACAACACCCCTGTTTATATGGGCGTCAGCGTCGTCGGGGTTCAGCTTTATCGCCGCATCGTACTCCTTCAGAGCATCCGCCTTCTTGCCGAGTGCCGAGAGGACCGCTCCCTTGCTCATGTGCGCGTCTGCGTTATTCGGGTCGAGCCTGATGGCTATATCGAATTCCTTCCCCGCATCTTCATTCATGTCTGTTCCCGCGAGCGTGATGCCTTTGTTCATGTGAAGTACGACGTCATTCGGATCTATCTTTATGGCAGCATCGTACTCCCTGATTGCTTCCCCCTTCCTGTTAAGATCGGAAAGGACAACTGCCTTATTCATGTGCGCATCTGCGTTATTCGGATTTAGCTTTATCGCGGTATCATATTCTTCGAGTGCTTCCTCCTTCCTGTCTAGGGCAGACAGCGCAGCCCCCTTGTTTATGTGCACGTCCGCATCGTTCGGGTTGATCTTTATTGCCGCGTCATACTCCCTGATTGCCTCCTCTTTTTTGTCCAATGCAGATAGCACCAGGCCCTTGTTTATGTGCATGTCTGCGTCATTTGGATCCAGCTGGATAGCAGCGTCATACTCCTTGAGTGCCTCTTCGTACTTTCCCTGATGCTTCAGCTCCAGGCCTTTGTTATAATGCATTATCGCATCGTTCGAGGTTGCCATAAAACTATCTATACATTATGTTGCCAGTTTTTTATTTCCTCCTGTTCGCGCCTTTCAGGTGTCAGTCACTTTAACCTTTACATTACAATTCTACGCAAGTGTGTTCTTTTGGTGCCGATTCTCTATTTTGCACTATTGCTTGTGACTGGAATGGCTGCAGGAATTGTCGGATCGCTCAGCGGGCTCGGCGGTGGCGTAATACTGATTCCGGCTCTTACCCTCCTTTTTGGTGTGCCGATAGAACTTGCAACCGGTGCAAGCCTTGTATCAACGATAGCCACGTCGAGCGGAGCGGCCAGCGCCTACGTCAAGGACAAACTGGCCAATATCAAGATAGGCATGTCCCTGGAAATAGCGACGACGCTGGGTGCGATAGTCGGCTCCCTGACCGCGGCTTTCATCTACGCCCAGCACCTAACACAGGTCATTTTCATAGTCTTCGGCATCGTGCTCCTCTTCACTCTCTACCCTACTTCGATGGAACTGAGGAAGAGGTACAGGAAAAGGATAAACAAAGACTGGTCGACAGACTTCTTCCAGCTCTCCGGAAGCTACTACGACAAGGCAAGGAAGCGGGTAATAAGATACTCGGGCTACAGATGGTGGCTTGGCGAGGGTATCATGGCTATTGCAGGAATCATATCTGGCTTGCTGGGGATAGGGTCTGGAGCCCTCAAGGTGGTGGGCATGGACTGGGGGATGAGACTGCCCATAAAGGTCACTACCGCCACCAGCAACTTCATGATAGGTGTCACCGCAGCCGCTGGCGCTGCGATCTACTGGGCATTGGGCTATGTCCAGCCTCTGATACTTGCACCGAGCATAATAGGCATAGTTATCGGGTCTTATTGCGGGGCCAAGATACTGCCGAGGCTGCACGGCAACAGGGTGCGGCTCTTCTTCCTGCTTGTGCTGGCGCTGTTGGGCCTGGAAATGCTGCTGAGAGGACTGGGTGTCGCATGATGGACTTCGAAGAATTGATATCGTACAGCCTGCGTGTATGCCTCCTGGTCAGCGTGCTCCTGATAGCAATAGGCATCGCGCTTGTATTCACAAACAACGGCGGAGCTCAGTTCAACATAACACAGATAGCCAGCGGAACAAATGAAGTGAACTCCTCACAGTTCAGCTTCTCGCAGATACTCCAAAGCGCATCGGGATTGGATGGCATAGGCTTCATATTCTTGGGGCTGATAGTCCTGATAGGGACTCCTGTCATCAGGGTCATACTCTCGGTCTTCTACTTCGCTTTCGAAAGGAACTGGCTCTACACCGTAATAACGCTGATAGTGCTGCTGAACCTTCTGATTGCGATATTCATAGTTCCGAAACTTGTTGTGTAGAAAGGCATGAATCAGGCTAGCGCTTCTTTTTATTCGTGTTTTTTCTTCCGTCCCTCGGTGTCATAAAGGAGAGGTAGAACCCTGCCCCGAGGAACGCGATGCCCAGGAAGTCGGTGAACGGCAGAAGTATTGGTATTCCAAAGGTCGCAAATACGCCGCCTATGGCCGGCCACAGGCCTCCGAACGCAATCAGCAAAGCGTATATCTTCCAGGTCTTCACGTAGCTGTAGAGCGCCCCGCCCACGAACGTTATCAGGGCAGGTATGTTCACCAGCGCAGCTATTATGTTTGCAGGCCCGGTCACCGGGTTCGCGCCTGTAACCGCGTTGCTCAGGGCTGCTGTGTTGAGCGGATAGACGAGAAGCGAGACCAAAAGCGCGATCGCCATCACCACGTTGAACCATATGTATATCGTGTTGATGCGCTGCCTTGAAGATACGAGGCAGAGCGTGCCAGCGCCCAGGAATCCTGCGAGCATTATCGAGCCGAAGAAGTAGGCCAGGTATACGGGAACGGTCCATCCGAACAGGAGCGCGTAAAGCTGCGTGAAGTCAGACACGGACCAAAGAAGCATGCCCACACCCCACAAAAGGTGGTAGATCCTCCGCTTGATATAGTAAAGCCTGAAAAGCGCGATCGCTATTACAAGCGCAAGAAGTCCGGCGATGAATGGCAACACGGATTCTAGCGCCATGCAGTATACTTGCCTTATCAGTATAAAAATATGCAAGGTCTTAGTTTCCCGCTTCACAAGAGGCTGACCTGCCTGGTCAACGAACCTTGAGCTAAGTTTAAAGGTTTTTGCTGTTATTGTTATTTTTACATTGAAAGGCCAGTACTGACGTTGTAGCTGCGTCTCAGAATTGTCAGAATATCCAGCCTGGCGTGTTTCCGGCCTGACTGCAATAAGTGAGGGCGAAAGCGTGAAGAGCGACCACAAACTCCTGTATGTTCCCGGACCCATCGAAGTCAATGAGGACGTGCGCCAGGTCTGTGCAAGACCGATGATCGGGCACAGGACCAACGATTTCAGGAAACTCTATGCCTCTATAAAGCCCGGGCTCAAGAAGCTTCTTTATACCGAGAACGCGGTCATGGTTTCCACTTCAAGCGGAAGCGGATTGATGGAAGCTGCGATGAGAAACCTGGTCAGGGAGAGGGTGCTGAACTGCGTGAACGGTGCATTCTCACAGAAATGGTATGACATTGCCATCGCCTGCGGGAAATCAGCAGAGAAACTTGAGGTCGAGGCTGGAAAGGCGATAAAGCCTGACATGCTTGACGCCAAGCTCAGTGGCGGGGGATTTGATGCAGTGTGCGTCACCCACAACGAGACCTCGACAGGCGTGATGAATGACCTCTTGGAGCTATCCGGGGTGATGAAAAAGTACCCCGATGTGATGTTCCTTGTCGATTCTATAAGCTCCATGGCAGGAGCGAAGATAGAGGTCGACAGGTTTGGGATTGACATGTGCATCGGCAGCTCGCAGAAAGCCTTCGGGCTCCCTCCAGGAATCTCGTTTGCTTCGGTATCCGAAAGAGCGCTAAAAAAAGCAGAAGGCATCAAGGGCAGAGGATCCTACTTCGATCTTGTTGATTTCAAGAAGTCATACGACAAGGACGAGACGCCTTCTACTCCAGCGGTCTCTTTTATGTACGGGCTCGATTACCAGCTCAAGAAATTCCTTGCTGAAGGACTTGATGCAAGATGGGATCGACACAAACGCCTTGCAAGAACTACGCACGCCTGGGTAAAGAAGATGGGTTTCCAGCTCTTTGCAGAACCAGGCTACGAGTCTGTTACTGTCAGCTGCGTGGTAGATGCGCCTGGAGCAGACCTGAAAAAGATGCAGGAGATGATGGGAGAGAAGGGATTCGCTGTGGACAAGGGATACACGAAACTTAATGAGAAACTTGTCGCTGCTGGAAAGAAGCCCACCTTCAGGATACCTCACATGGGCGATATGACTGATGAGGAGCTCTCAGAGCTCCTGAGTGCCTTTGAGGAGGTCTTTGGCAATTTGTGAGTGTTTGCATGGCAAAATTCAGGGTACTGCTCACGGAGCCGCTCTCAGAAGAAGCACTCAAGGTTTTCAATAGGCACAGCGATTTTGAAGTTGTCTTGAAGACTGGACTATCAGAGGCGCAGCTGGAGAAAGAGATAGCCGCTTATGACGCCCTCATTGTGCGGG
>JASHTX010000065.1 GCA_030040335.1 Microcaldota archaeon | reverse complement strand
AAACCCATGTTTCTATCCGCTTTGGTATTGCACGAGAAAGTAGCGGACATGGTTAAAGCAGAGAGCATTAGGCAGTACACACTTGCTGAGGTAATATCGCATAGAGGGGAGCTAAAAGGAAAAACAGTTTGGTTGCGTGATGACGAGAAACCCAAACCAGGAACCTACACAATAAGGGACCAGAAGAGAGGCATTTTCGAACAGGGCGCATCAGGGAACGATCTAAGCATGATTTTGGAGGTTCAAGACCATGATTCCAGCAAACCCCTGGCCATCGATACGGACATCCTTGATGTAAGACTAGGAAGGCTTGTAGTTTATAATAAGGTGGGACTTGCCCGTGTGGCCGGAGAAAAGATTTAATCGCAAGTGAACTGTCACTGCCACGTCGCATGACAATATGGATAAAAGCAAATCTGATATACCTAAAATGCAGCAGAAGGAGTTTGAGGACTTCGTCGAGAAAGAGATTCCGAATGTGAGCTTCTTCAAGCCTGACGGCAAGCTCAAGAAGGAATGGAAGATGTTTTATGGCAAGACATGGAACGCAGCACGTGGTGCTGCATCGAATGCGATCCAGAACGTGGAAGAAGGAGCGGCACGTCACGCAGCATTGGTCGCAGCACAGGAAGCGGCAGATGACGCAGGATGGCGCATAGCATGGGTCACGGCATGGGTGGCAACATGGGACGCTGCATTGGGCGCGGCATGGGATGCGGTGGAGTATGCAACGCAGAACATAATACCGGGCAGAGAGGAAGATATGGCACGGGCCGCGGCATGGAGCACGGTACAGAACTTATTAAGTGATGCAGCATGGGACGCCGCGATTTATTCAGATTTCATAATAGTATCAGGTCTGGAGTTTAAGGACAAAGAAAAACACAAGAAGCATGTTGAAGCTCGCTGGGAAGTGTGGAAGAAAGGGTACGGACTGCTCTGCGATGTGGATGGTGTACTGTATGTATACTGCAAGAGAAAGTAAGTTGCCCATGTTTGCCTCCTGCTGGGCAGAATTTCAATGAAGCGATATAATAAAACCACAATACTGAAATTTTGTGATAATTTGAGATCTAAAAAGCTGTCCAAGGGGATTATTCTAATCTTATTAATAGGAATGGTGAGCCTATTTGCTGATTTTACCTATGAAGGCGCATGGAGCATACTGCCACAGTACCTCACCACGGGTTTGGGGCTTTCCGTTTTTGATTTGGGCATAGTTGTCGGGTTGGCCGAATTTCTGGGATACGCGATAAGGCTGGCAAGCGGCTCATTTGTGGGTAGAAGCAAAGACTATTGGAAAATAATGTTTAGCGGGTATGCGATCAATCTTTTTGCGGTGCCTTTACTGGCACTCACGGGCAACTACATAATTGCGATAGCTCTCGTCTTTGCCGAACGTATGGGCAAAGGAATCAGGGTGCCGCCCAGGGATTACATCATATCAGAAGCTGCAAAAACAGGAAACATGGGCAAAGCCTTTGCAATCGAGGAGGGGCTGGATCAGGTTGGTGCAGTAGTCGGGCCTCTGGTAGTTTCGTTATTATTGTTTTACAATATGGGATTCAGGTCCGTGTTTGCGGTGCTGGTCATACCAGCCCTGCTGAGTATGAGCTTTCTTACACTAGCGTACAACCATTACAAAAAATCAAAAATAAGAACAAGTGTGATTTCAGGAAGCAATAAACTCTCAAAAAGGCAATTTCTGATTTATTCCATTGGGATAGCTATAAGCGCTGCTGGCGTATACAACATAGCCTTTGTGCTTTACAAATCTCAGAGCATAACAGCGCAATTCGTCATACCTTTAATATTTCTAGTAGCCATGATAGGTGAAGGCCTTTTCGGGTTTTTGTTTGGGCTGATGTATGATAAAGTTGGGAAAAATCTTGTATATCTTGGTTTGTTCATAGCAGCACTCATACCATTATCGCTGACCAACCCCTCCGAGGTTGCTCTCTTCACTACGGGACTCCTAATCGGAGCCGCTACTGGGGTTCAGGATACGGTGATGCGCGCGGTAGTTGGAGAGATGGTAAGCAAGGATGAGCGAGCATATTCGTTCGGCGTCTTTAATGCCTTTTACGGTTTTGGATTACTGGCAGCTGGCGTCGTGATAGGGGCAATCTATTATTCTGCGACAGTCCTGATAATTTATGTCTTCATATTGCAGCTTATCTCAGCAATTATGATTTTTATAGCATTTACCAAAAATGACGGCAAAGAATAGAAGTAGGCGTATGTTTTATGGAACAAGCGGACAGGGATAGCCTGGACTTATTTGATATAATCAATTTGTTTCAAGTGCCTGTCGAAGTGTGGTTTAAAATGCAGGAATTGGCTGCAGAATCAGACATAGACAAAGGAGGGATATATGACAAAGGGATTGGAGCAATCAATGTGTGGGCTTCGCCAGAAGACAAACCCAAAGATTATGTACATCCTATGAAAAGCAGAATAAGCAGATCGGGGCATACGAGAGTGTTCATCGCCACCATACGCACAAGACCTTCGCTACTCATCCTGACTCTTACGGATCCTTCGGAAGCAGTCAAAGTGAGGTCAGTTAAGTTATGCGCAGATTTCGGGGCATCGGAGCCTGCAAACGAAAGAAGGAACGCGCTCTTTGAGAAGTATACACAAAACAGAATCTCACGCAGGCTCTACGAGATGGCCGTTAAGCATTCGCTCGTATCAGAACCCGAATGCGAATGGATCAGGCAGAAAAGCGCAGAACTCAGAGAAATGGCAGAGACAATTATAGAAAACCACAGTTCTGGCAGAAGCAAATACCGGTAGAGGTTTCGGAAATGCGCGTCGTCAGATAGCGTGGGAGATTTACAACCGGCAGTTCATGTTCGGCGCTCGCATTTGATGCTGCTTCTAGGGTGGGTTTGTAACGTTGACCCACAGGGTAAAGTTCTCTTCAAACCAGGGTGCGCTCTGCGAGGAGAAACAGACATTTTGAGGAGCCTGACTGTTTGCGGTGAAGTTGATCCAAATCTCCCCGCTGAAGGAGTGCGCATTTGAGGATATTCCGCCGCACTGAAGATTCTGCACCACAATTTCCTGTCCGCCTGAAAGGGAAGTTCCGTAGGCGCTTTGGTTTAGGGTGCCGTTAGATTGCAATGCGTAGAAGGAACCGCAGCTGGGTACAT
>JASHTX010000064.1 GCA_030040335.1 Microcaldota archaeon | reverse complement strand
CGCTTCTGAGCCTGGAGGAATCAGAAGGTAGTTCACAGGTGCGTTCGGGCAGAGGATAAGCCCAACTGTTCCACAAGCAGTAAATTCCGCCCCAGGATATACAATTATTCCTGAGCAGATATTTAAGCGTTTTGTCCGTGTTTATGTAAGTCAGCGTGCTTGTAGGGTCCGAGTGCCTCCTGCCCTGCGTCATCTGCCTGTAGTTCAAGTAGCCCCTGGCTATTCTCTCGAGCTGGCTATTTAAGGCCTGCCAAGGTGTCTTCAGATTAATGACGCTTACTTAGCGCTTTTCGGTCTGCCATTTCTGCAGGCCACCAACGTGCTCTCTGCAGGTTTGCCGACATACCTGCCTCTGCTAATGGCTTAACTGCGACTGATACGGTACGCCTCACTGCTTTGTGTCCAAATTCTAGTACGAATAACGCGTCTGAGGTAGTGAAGAGGTCGCTACCCGATCTTGCTGCTATGCTTTTAAGACCAGATCCGGGATGCCCCTTCAAGACTGTGGCGACTTTACCACTCAGTTGCACCGCCTCAGAAGTTGGTCCTTCTCCCGCGTCTATCATTTTCTCACGCTTATGCTTCCCAAATCCTCTTAATATTCTTTTCTAGCAGATGCGTATCGTTAAAATATCTTTCCTTGTAGCCCAGATGCTAATATTCGGCTAAACCCATGCGGTTCCGCCTTCTTGGGTCTAAAAATCAAACCCCAAGATTCTATCAAAGTCCAACAGTGTCTCAAAAACAGAATTGGCTTCAGCGCCTGACAGTTCGTTTTTCGCGAGCTTCCTCTCTGCTATCCTCATCAGCCTGTGCATCGCAGTCAAAGCGCTTGGAGTATCGAGGTCGTCGCCAATGCTGCCGAAAAACTGCCTCCTGCATGCGTCAATCTCTTTTAAGAAGAACTTGGTATCAGCGTCGTATGCGTCCTTCTTACGCCTTATCCCATTGAGCTTGCCCAAGAAGCTGCGTATGCGCTTTAGTTCTCCCTCTGCTTGACCCAGAAGCTTGAATGTGAAGTTAAACGGCTTTCTGTAATGTTTGGAAAGTACAAGATATCTGAAAGCCAGCGGTGAATACCCTTTATCCACTAGGTCTTGAATCGTATATACGTTCCCCAGGGATTTTGACATTTTCTTATGGTCTATGTTCAAAAAGGACACATGGAACCAATAATCAACGGTTTTCTTCCCGGTGATCGCTTCGTTCTGTGCAATCTCGTCAAGATGGTGCGCTTCGATATGCTCTACTCCTCCGCAGTGGATGTCAAAGTGATTACTCAAGTAGAGCATGCTCATCGTGCTACACTCGATGTGCCATCCTGGAAAGCCGGTGCCCCACTGCGACCTCCACGCCCTTCCTTTCTCGCTGGCTTTACCGAACCTCCAAACAGCAAAGTCAGTCACATTCCTTATCCCTGAAGGCCTCTCCAGCCTCGCCCTTCGCTTGAAATGACTACTTAATTGTTTGAACGTCTTCCCAGCGAGCTTCCCGTAACCTTTGGATCTTGAGGTATCAAAGAAGACGCCACCTTTAGGCCCGGGAACAACGTACAAGTACCCTTTCCGGTCCAGTCTTTTTATCAAAGAAAGCATCTCCGGAATGTGTTCTGATGCCCTGGGCAGCACGTCAGGCTTTATCACGTTTAGCCTGTGCATGTCCCTGACAAACGCCCTTTCATAGAAACGCGCGACTTCATAGACCGTCTTGCCCTCTTTTTCGGCTGTGTACACCACTTTGTCCTCGTCAAAGTCGTCATCTCCGAAGAGATGCCCGACATCTGTTATGTTCATTACGTGTTTTACCCTGTACCCTGCACGGTTTAGTACCCGTTTCAGCACATCCTCGCTTATGAAGGTCCGAAAGTTTCCTATGTGGGCGTAGTTGTAGACTGTGGGTCCGCACGCATAGATTCCCACGCGGCCTGGTCTTATCGGAGTAAACTTCTCTTTTCTCTTTCCCAAGGTATTAAAGAAATATATCTTCAGGATATCGCCTATCTGTTCTGTTGCGGAGTCATCACGCAGTATTCATCATCAGTGAGCGCTGATGGAGTATGCTCCTGAGTACCGTACTGTTGGCAATCCATGTGCTTACCGGTATTGCCATTTTTGAGGCAACGTAGTCAAGAGTAGCAGCCACAGAATTGAAATGCAACGGTTGCTTCTTGAGCGCAGCCCTCACGTGCTCTCTTACGTTCCATACTCCTACAGGCATTATATAACCGGGATGCGTCTCCCTAAGTATGACGGCTCTTGCCTGTGTGCCGGTCCTTTCCAGGTACTCGGAAACCGCCAGCCTCGCTGCATAGTAGCATCCGCCGATCTCAGCGTATGTCTTCCTACCTGCGAAGAACTCGCTTGAGGAGAATATGGCTATGTTGTGGCTGTCCATGTTCCAGGTTGTGTTGGGATACCAGGCCTCTACAAGCTCGTAGCTCCAGGTTCCGGGGAAGAGCAGCACCAACCAGCGGTTGTCAAGCGCCACATCTTCGAAGACCGTGATCGTATCTAGGCTATCGTTCTGTTTTACATCAAACAGTTTGTGCTTGGAAAGAGTATCGTCCACAGCTGTAATGCTCCATCGTGTCGGCACGAACTTCCTGTTCCCCTGCCGCCCAAGCCCGCCTGCAGCAAGTATCTTTTGTATCCTTGAGACCTCTATTCCCTTCTCGTACAACTCCACGATTCCGGAACGCGCAACCATGCTGGTATCGAAATAGGCCTTTTCCATCTGCTTGTTTGACTTTGTGTTGCCCACGCTGAAATCCTTCAGCGGAGCGCTGGGCCCGAAAGGCTGGCTGTTCTCATCAAACTTTATGGTAAGGTTAGGTTTGTGCGTTAGCTGCATGTCAACGTTCGCGTACTTGTCTGCGATAGCAAGTTCTTGGAGCATACCAGCAATCCTGCTGCTCTCCACATTGTATATACTCTCCTTCTGCATGCCCCTTATCAACATCGATCTCGCTTCCACGATTTCAGGTATCGTCTTGTTGACCCAAGTTTCAGGAAGGCCGAGCTCCGAAGTGTCTCCTAGCACTGGAGGAACAAGTGGCCCGATGAAAACATTTGGGTATCCGATCCTACCGACAAAGATGTCAGGTGGAGATGACCCGGAGATATCCTCTTTTTCGAGAAGGGACAAAGTCTTGAACTTGTAGTAGTATTTGAGCAGATGGGGATTCTTCATGTTGAGGTATGCAACTGGCGTACGCTTTACAGACAACTCAGACTCGAACACCGCCTCCCCTCGCCTTATAATATTTCTCTGGATAAGTATTTATGTTCTGTCAGGGGAGTTCTGCTAGCTTGGTAGGCTACCACCCTCGGGCGGTGGTGACCCGCGTTCAAATCGCGGACTCCCCGGAGCTTAAAAATTTATTAATCCTGAAGACCAATAATACAACATGCGTGAAGCAAGCGTGGATGGTATGCTTGCCTAATCCGCAGCCCTGAAAAAGCGGGCATCGAGTCGTGAGATGACATCAAGCGATGAGAGATCGGATTAGGTTATGAAATATCGAAAGGAGACAAAGGAAAAACACAGGGGAATTTTAAGTGCAGATTTTGCCAACAGAAGTTTTCTCGGTACGAAGAATGGATTGACCACGTAAGGCGAAGAGCATGCCTTACGCAGTACAGTTCTGATCCGTAATAGACCCAATAGATAAGTATAAATACTTATTCTACTTAATATACTTAGTGGTAAAAATGACCAACATGACCCTGGCTATACCCGAAGAACTCATGGCAATAATGAAAAAGCACAAGGAGCTCAAATGGAGCGAGATTGCGAGGGAGGCCCTTTGGGATAAAGCAAAGGAGCTTGAGTTGATGGACAAGCTAACAGCAAAGAGCAAGCTTACAGAGAAGGATGCCATAGAGATAGGCAGGAAGATAAACGAGGCTGTGGCAAGAAGGCACGGTTTACTATGATTCTTGTTGTGGACGCCACAACGGTAGTGGCTGCCTTGATTAAAAACGGCGCTGCGAGAAAGGTGCTGCTAAGTGGCAAGTTCAAGCTTGTAGCTCCTGAGTTTCTAAAAGAGGAGGTAAACAAGCATGTTGACTACATAGCGATAAAGTCAGGCCTAACAAAAGATGATTTGGATTTGCTCATAGCCATGATTTTCCAGAAAATAGATCTGATACCTGCAAAAGAATACGAATTCGAGTTTGATAAAGCAAAAAAGCTCATTCAGGTGGATCTAAAAGATGCGCCTTACGTTGCTTGCCATCTTGCTCTGAAATGCGATGGAATCTGGACGAACGATTCAGACTATGAAAGGAAGCCTGGCATAAAGGCCATAAAAACCGAACACCTGCTGAGACTTGTGTGACCCGCGTTCAAATCGCGGACTCCCCGAATAAAACAGTAATATTGATCCTAAATGGTACATAAACGGAGTATATTTAAATCATTAGCTACATAATATACGATGAGATGAACGTTAATCTAAGAGGCAGAGTGCAACGGATTCTGGATGTCATGGTCAGAGAAGGCTATGCCAATACCAAATCCGAGGCGATAAGGCTTGCAATAATCAATTTTGGCGATGAGCATATGACAGAAGAGTTCCTAGTAAAGAAGAAACTGGACAGGATCGACAAAGAGATCGAACATGGCAAAAGAAAGGTGCTCAATTCCAAGGAAGCTCTGGGTGAATATTCAAGACACCTAGAGTGAAAGCGTGTATACCGCAGAATACGATATCGAATGGCCGACTTACTTCCAGAATCTGGACGAAAGCATCAAAGAAAGAATCGTGAAGAAGCTAGGGAAGATACTCGCATATCCCACCAAGAGGCACTTGAAAAAGAGTTCTTATTTTGTGGATGGTGTGGGGCAGTATAGAATCACGTACAGAGTATTCGAGGAAACCAGAGTGGTAAGATTCTATTTCGTTGGAACGCACAAGGAATATGAAAAATGGTACAAGCAAGACTTCTGACTCGCGTTCAAATCGCGGACTCCCAATTATACTTTTGGATATACCTAGACCCGAGTCTAATTACTATTTTTAATATAAATGCCTTAAAAGCAATGGGTGCAGGAAATTCGTAAGTCTCATAAAGGATGGCACGCTATATAATAGGTTGAATGTCGCAAGATGCTGAGACTGCAATTACAGCTTTGTTGCGTTTGGGCGGATGGTACAGGTACCTACTTCTTTTAGCTTCTATCATATTGATAGTTTCCGTCAATAATGGCAGTCAATCATATCTGAATTTATGTTTTTGGACGATAGCGTTTACCTCTGTTATTTGGTTTAGCGATGAACTCATCAGAAATTATATTGATGATGGAAGAAAAAAATATGATGATGGTCGTAAGAACACACCAATAAAGATAAAGTGTCTTACCAGAAACAATGCGAAGAAATTCCGCTGGGTACTTCAGGGTATAGAACTTATCATCTGGATAGCAGTCAGCTTGTTCCTTTACTTTAAATAAGCATATTCGCATTCTTGCTATGTTATGTTATCAACCTCTTTTCAGAGCATCAACGGCAATGCTGTGTTAAGAAGGACTTAGCTTTGCGATTTGAAATTATTTCGGAATACAGAGCAGCAGGATTTTACCATAAAAGTCATTTCTCGGAATGTCCCTCAAAAAAGTCAATGACCTTGTTGGTCATATCAATGCCAACATTCTCCTGCGCCTCTTTTGTGGATGCACCCATGTGCGGTGTCATCAAGACCTGCGGCATGCCGACCAGTGGGTCATCCTTGCCAGGAGGTTCGGATTCCCAGGTGTCTATCGCCGCGCCGGCAACCTTGCCTGATTTGATCGCCTCTGCAAGCGCGTGCTCGTTTATCAAACCGCCTCTTGCGGCGTTGATTATGAATACACCATTCTTCATCTTTGCAAACTCTTGTGCA
>JASHTX010000063.1 GCA_030040335.1 Microcaldota archaeon | reverse complement strand
GACAAGATAATACGGATGCCCAACGCGATAGTCGAGGGCGGCAAGACGTTCACGACCGTGATAGGGATGCTGGACGAGGAAAAGGGGTCGTTCGTACCTCTGGAAACGGTCTGGTACCCGAGGCAGGGCGATTTTGTGATAGGAATAGTGGAGAACGTTAAGAACAACGTTTCCACGATGAACCTCAGCTCACCGTTCCGCGGGCTCATACTGCCTCCGAGAAGGAGCTTCGGCAGGGACAGGGGCGGATTTGGAAGGGATAGGGAAGAAGAGAGGCAGGAGGAGATGCAGGTCGGTGATATCGCGAGCGCTTTTGTGCGCGAGGTGAAGAGGGAATCCGACCAGATAATACTGATACTCGAGCGGCCGAGAAAGCTTTTCGGCGGCAAGGTGATGGCCGTAAGGCCCTCCAAGGTTCCCAGGATAATAGGGAAGATGAATACCATGCTCAAGCAGCTCGAGGCCGGAACGCACAGCAGCATCCTGGTCGGGCTGAACGGAGTCGTATGGCTGAAGGGCGGCGACACGCTTCTGGCAATCAAGGCGATAAACCAGATCCAGGAAGAGGCGCACATAAGCGGCCTGACAGAAAGGATAAACAAATTGCTAGAATCGGGTGCACAGAAATGAAAGAGAAACCAGAACTAATGATAAACGGGAAGAGGACAGACGGCAGGGCTCCTAACGAGCTCAGGGAGATAAAGATAGAGGTAGGGCCGCTTAAGAACGCGGAAGGATCGGCGTACCTTGAATGGGGCAACAACAAGGTGCTCGCAGCTGTCTTCGGGCCAAAGGAGGCGCAGCCAAAGCACATAGCCGACCCAGAAAAGGCCATAATAAAGTGCAGATACTCGATGGCTCCGTTCTCGTCCCTGGAAGAGCACAACAGGTCCGGACCCAACAGGAGGGCGATAGAGATATCAAAGGTGACAAAGGAGGTTTTCGAGAACGTGATAATACTCGAGAGCTTCCCGGGCTCGGAAATAGACATTTTCGTGGAGATACTCCAGAGCGACGGAGGGACACGGGCTGCAGGCATAACCGCGGCTGCTGTGGCGCTTGCGAGCAGCGGAATACCCATGAAGGATATTCCGTATGGGGTCTCAGTCGGCAAGGCAGGAGACAGGCTGCTCCTGGACCTCAACAAGCTTGAGGACAACTATTCGGATGCAGACATGCCCATAGCCATAGCGCCAAAGAAGGATGAGGTACTCCTCCTGCAGATGGACGGAACTCTGACAAAGGAGGAATTCAGCAAGGGCATGGCGATGGCAAAAGAAGCAGGCGCAAAGATAGTGAAGCTGCAGCGCGAGGCGCTGGAAGGGAGATACAAATAGGTGATGATATGGTAATCAGAGCTCCAAACGAAGAATACATACACGAACTGCTTGGCAAAGGCGTGAGAGAGCACGAACGCGGAAACATGGACTACAGAAACATAACCCTTGAGCTAAACAAGATACCTCACGCCGAGGGTTCGGCGCAGGTGGATATAGGGAACACGAAGGTGCTTGTGGGAGTCAAGATTGACGTAGGGATGCCGCTCCCTGACAAACCCGAAGAGGGCGCTCTCATAACCGGCGCAGAGCTACTTCCAATTGCAGCGGCCGAATATGAGACAGGCCCTCCGAGCCCCGAGGCGATAGAATTCGCAAGAGTGGTTGACCGCGGCATAAGGGCCGCCGAGGTCGTCGATCTCAGTTCTCTTTTCATAGAGAAAGACAGGGTCTGGACCGTCTTTGTAGACATATACGTGCTCAATTACGATGGTAACCTCTTCGATGCGGGTGCCCTCGCTGCGACATCTGCGCTGCTAAGCGCGCGCATGCCGAAATACGAGGACGCAAAGGTTGTGAGGGAAGGTAACCTCGGCAAGTTGAAGACAAAGGGCCTCGCGACATCGTGCACTTTCGCCAAGGTCGGCAGCAAGATTCTCCTTGATCCCAACGCTAACGAGGAGGAGATAATGTCAGCACGTCTGACCATTGCGAACGACACTAATTCGATCAGGGCAATGCAGAAGGGGCTGAGCGGTTCCTTCACCGTTGACGAAATCGAGAATATGATAGACGCAACGTTTGAAAAGTCTAAATACCTAAGAGACGTAATGAAAAAGCAGCTCGGTGAATGAATTGGCGAACTGGAGCATAAGATACGGAGTAAACCTGAGGAAGAGATACCAGGCTGTGCAGAAGGAGAAGAAGGCACTCTACAAATGCGATGTTTGCGGCAAGGAGGCGATCAAAAGGATCAGCACGGGCATATGGAGATGCAAGCACTGCGGAGCCACATTTGCAGGCGGCGCCTACAGCCTCAAGACAGAGGCCGGCAGGGTGGTCGACAGGATACTCAGTCAGATGAAGAAGTGAATAAATGGTAAAAATAACTTTCTCACCTGTTTTGGAGCTCGTGATACACGAGGCAGTGGAGATGACAAGAGACGACCTGCTCCTCGAGAGGGTCACCCCTGCGGGCAACCTGCCTCTCTACTGGTGCGGTGGCATAATCTTCAGCTTCTCTTCTGTGCCAATGACCGACGACATAGTAAAGGAGTACCTGAAGGGGAGGATACACTGGCTCGAGGTTCACTTTGCCAGAATGGACAAGTACGTTCCTGTAATAACGTGGGAATCACAGGAGTACAAGTCAACAATGAATGTGCGCGTCATAGATACGAGCACCTCCGGGCTTCACAAGGAATTCGTCCAGTGGCTCAAGGATAACGTCAAGAAGAAGTGACTACGAGTAGCCGTCCTTGTAGAACTTGGTGTAAGCTGCTCTCAGAAAATCTCCTACCTCGGGCGGATGGAAGTTTACATTCCACTTGCCAGACCTATCCATGAATTGCTGCATCCCTCTTCTCAGAAGTACGGCTGCATGTGCACCCATCAGCTCTTCAGATCCGGTTTCAAATCTTTCTTTAATCAGGGTCTCTGCCCTCCCGCTTAGATCTTTCTTATCTTCTCCAGAGAAAAGTGGTATACGTTTGTCATTCATTTTCTTAAGCACATCTATCAACATGGCAAAAGCTTTCTGCTGGCCATCTCCAGTTACCCTCTCGCTAAACTTCAATACTCCTTTCAGAAATTCTGCCGGAACTGTAGTTTCCTTATAGTCTTTTAAGAGATCCCAGCTGCCTGTCATTTTCTCTATCGTGGCAGGAGTCGGTGTTTGGTCCGGCGTTATCTTTTCTATTGGTTTGCGTTTGATCGGTCTAAGCTTCTTCTCAGATATCCTGCTTCCCCATCGCAGTGATCTTCCATCGACTACCTCTATTTCAGGATGTTTCTCTAACAGCCCCCAGACAATCCACTTACTTAAGTGCGTTTTATCAATTAACAGCGGCACTGTCAGCGCGGTGCCGGGCTGAAGTTTCCCTATCGCTTCCCTCACCTTTTCCAAGTTTTCCCTGGCTCTTATCTCCTCCTTGGTTTCAATATGTGAGTCTCTAAGGTACCCCCGAATTTTTTTGGCAGGGCGCTCAAGCAGCATTACAAAGTCATCTTCATCTCGTATTTCTCTTCCTGCAAGATACTCTGTCAACTCCCTTGTCAATCCAGGTCGCCTGCTCTTTCTGCCATCAACCACCTCTATTTCAGGATGTTTCTCTAACAGCCTGCTGACAACAGCCTCACTTAAATGTGTTTTATCAATTAACAGCGGCACTGTCAGCGCGGTGCCGGACTGAAGTTTCCCTATCGCTTCCCTCACCTTTTCCAAGTTTTCCCTGTTTCTGATCTCCAACTTGGTCTCAAGGTGCATTCCCCCAGATGATATGTGGATCGTTTCGGGGGCGACACCCAGCAGGGCTGCAAGATCGCCTTTGTCTTTTATTCCCTCTCCCATGAGATATCCGATCATCATATTTCTTTCTAGCTTCTGTTCCTCATTTTCTTTTGCTACCTCTATTTCAGGGTGTTTCCCTAGTATAATCCTGACAATCTCAGCGTTCAACTTTGTTTGACTAGATAAATACATCACGGTTGGCTTTGCTGGCGGCTGGAGTTTCTCCACTGCTGCCTTCACCTTATCCAAGTTTTCCTCAGCTCTGGCCTCAGCCGGAGTCTCATCGTACGCATCCTTGTAATGTTTCCAGGCAGCTTGGTAGGAAATACCGAGCCGTTTTGCAAGAGTCCTTATATCGTTTATCCCCTCTTTTTCTACAAGACTCCTCATGCTTGCATCTGTTACCCCTACAGCTTGATGAGGCCCTCTTTTTCGTGGCACTGCTATAACTTCTTCTTTTCTAACTAAAGGCAACATATCCGATACTCGTTTACTTTCGCCAATTTGCGTCTCGCTAATGGTTTTCGGCCCGCTTTTCGCCACATGCTTTGCTTCCGCCTGCTGCCGCGACATTCAACCAAGTAAACTGCCGCGGCTTCCTTTAAATACGTAGGCGTTATTTTTGTGCAAGCTTTAAATAGAAGCTCTGTCCAAGTATAGGTGCGTGTTCTAGTGTCATACGTTTGTCTGCACTGCAGGAAGGAAATCAAGCAGCTGGAGAAGAACTTCGTCCGCTGCCCCTACTGCGGATACAGGGTACTTGGCAAAAAGAGATCCTCGCTTGCAAAGGAAATTCCAACAAGCTAGTTGGCTCCGCTCACGAGTATGCTGTCTGTTACCTTTTTCACGCGCTTATACTCTATGCTGTTCTTGAACAGTTCCCTTATCATCTCCTGCTTCTTGCCGGCCTCTATCTTTCCAAGAAGAAGGTGCGAAACGGCCCCGTTCTCTATGTCCACGACGACCTCGCCAACCTCGCCTATCCAGTGCCCCGTGCTCGCGATTATCCTCTTCCCGTAAAGCTCCGATATCCGAACGGTCATAATTAGCCCTTTATTTCCAGCCGATGTATCTTCTTCGAAGCGAATATTCTTATTATATACTCCTGAAGGGTGTGCACAAACTTGTTCTCGTCCCTGTCTCTTTCGGCAAGCTCATCGGTCTCGAACAGCGAGGCATTCCTCCCTACCAGGTTTCTCAGGTATGCGTCGCTCATCGAGTAAAACTTTGCCCCGCACTTCTTGCAAATGAAAAGCGGCACAACAGGCACATCCTTCAACTGCATTGTGTCGCGCGCGTCGAGGTCCCTTTCTATGGTCGTAGACCCGCATTTCGCGCAGGCAGCAGCAACCTTTACTTTTTCATACGCTTCTACATCCGCGAGTTCCAGTTCCGCTACCTCCTTGAGATATACGGAGAGCATTTCAAAAGAGTCTTTCGAGCCGAAGTGCTCCTGGTTAACGATTTCGCCGTTATACTTAAACTCGCTGATGAGCGTGCCGGTAGCGGTTACCTCCGCAATGCTGAAATTCTCGCCCCCTTTTCCATTGTACTTCTCTGTCCGCAGCCTGCTGTCGGGGCTCCTGTTTGCGCTAATCTTCATCCAAACCCTTTTTCATTACGTAATCTTCTATGTCCTTTCTCGTTACCTTGTTTCTCTTCTCCTTTTTCGCGTTTTTTACAGCAAATTTCGATATCACCTCTGCTTTCTTTCCAAGTACGCGGGCAAAGGCGACTGCCGCATCGTCCGTTATCTGCAGGCCGAAGTCCTGCTTTATTATTTTCTTTATGGTCTGTGCGGGTATCTTTGCCATTTCAGCACTCAAGATCTTCATCACTAATCAGAAAAGACCTCATCACAGTAACTATTTGCTTCAGCAAACAATATATATTTGTAACGGCATAATTTATCCTGTGATTTTGTGGTTTCAGACATAAACAGCGATAAATTTGAGTCAGAGGTCTTGAAGGCAAAAACTCCAGTCGTAGTGGACTTCTGGGCCAGTTGGTGCGGTCCGTGCAGAATTTTCAGCCCTGTGGTCGATGAAGTCTCGAAAGAGTATGCAGGCAAGGTAAAGTTCTACAAGCTCAACACAGACGAGAACGACAAGATAGCTGCAGAGTACAACATAATGAGCATACCTTCTGCTCTTCTTTTTGAAAAAGGCGAAGTAAAGGCGATGTCCGTAGGTGCAATACCGAAGAACGAGTTCAAGAAGTGGATCGACAGCAACCTGTAAATCCAGTTCTTAATTCAAAAGGCGCCACCATTAATCTCTAGAAGTGCCTACCCACTTGTAAAGCCCACCTTTCTCGAGTTGTACGACTTTTCCAGTCCTGATGAGTTTCCCCATTGTACCAATCAGGTAGGATACGGTTCCAGTTTCTTCTGCAATCGCCCTGCTTATGTCCACGAGACCGACCTCGCCTTTCTGCCTAAGCACGCGAGTGGCTATCCTCTCATTCAACTCCTTCTTATCTTTGTTCAATGTAGACTCTTCCTCATATGCATCCTGCTGCCGTCTAAGTGTCTTGGCAAGCAGCTTCTTATTCTCATAGATCGACAATATTCTCTCAACACTTGACACATTTGGCGTTCCGGCGGTTGCCATGTCTCCAAGGGGAGCGAAGAAATTCTCCCAGAAAGTAATCGTTACTGGTTTAGCCTGCGCGTCTCCCTTCGTACCGACCTTCCTTATCGGTTTCAAGAAACCTGCATTAGCAAGGCAGGCAAGCAGGGCTGTCACATTTGCTTTTTCCAACTTTAACCTCACAGCAAGATCATTGTGTTCGTACTCCTCTCTCGGATTTGAGTTTATGTAGTTAACCAATTCAGGAAAGTCGAAAATCCTTCTATAATTCAGGTTTTTCAGGGCTGCATTAAAAGCCTTCTCCTCATCTATCTGCTCTCCGATTAATGTATAAGTCGCAAAACGACGTCCAGCCACACCACGTATCTTTTCCTCTCCAGAGTGGTAAAGCAATATTCCCTGCCTGCCGAGTTTCAAAACTGTCCTGCTAGTAACACCTCTATCGAGTCCAGTTTTTTCGCTTATCTCTGTCACGCTAAACTGATCCGAAGGTCTTTCTGCAAGCACTCTGAATATCTGATATCTCACATAGGCCGGATTAGTTCCTGGAGCTTTTGTCTGTGTGCCACTAAACAGACTGAATAGGGAGGCGTTTTGAGGTACCGGATCAAGCTTTAGAGCCTCGTTAACAGCATGCGCTCCTAGTATGGCCGAACTCCTGCCAAAAGTTTCGCCATCTTCTGTTATCATGTAAGAACTTCCATACCTGAAACTTCCCGAACCTAACTCCACCTTCCTTAAGCCCGCATTCTCAATGAAACCCTTTTTGGAGAGTATCCCGCCCTTATTCCAAGGCCTGTGAACGAACCCCCATAGCGTGGCATCGTAAAGAGGAGTAGTCTTGAAACCCAAAAACGCAGCGCAGTCCACGCCTAGCTCATGCATTGTGTACTTTCTACCAGCTTCCATCACTGGAAGAATCGGACTCTTACTATCCGGCGTAGCCGCAGCCGACTCTGCATGAAGCCTCTGCTTGAACGTCGGGTACCTCTCTCTGAATCTTTCTGCCATGCTGCTAATCTTTTCCAGACGTTTAAAAACATTGGCTTGGAAAGCCTCACACTCTGCGGAATAGATTGTATCTTTATTTATGTATGGCTGCTAATTCTCCTCATGCTTGACCTGGGTTTGCTGGCGGCATTCTTCGCTGTGATTTTCAGCACATTTTCCAACATCAGTTTCAATTATACGGCAGCCAGAATAAACAACTACAAACTGACGACTCTGATAATGGGTGTCGGAGTTCTTTTTACACTTCCTGTTTTGGTTTTCTCCGGCCAAACAAGCATCGGGTTGGCTCCCGCAATATATTCCCTCGTGTCCGGAGTCTTTTTCGGCGCAGCATTGTATTTTACTTCAAGGCCCTTCAAACAGAACAAATCACGAACGCCGCTGCCGTAGCCCAGCTCCAGCGCTTGTTGATTCTTTTGTTTGGAGTATTTGCATTGGAGGAGATCCTGACACCACTGCAGATCGCCGCTTCGGTTGCGATCTTTGCAGGCGTTTTTCTCGTGGTGACCAAAACAGGTTTTAAGATCAACAGACGGTTGATATCGGCGATATATGCCAATATTCTGTGGGCCGTTTATTGGATCGTGCTCACTTATGGAATAAGAGCGTCAACTAGCGCCGTTCTTCCAGTGCTGCTTGCAAGAATTTCCGCTTTCATAGTGGTTTTTGCCTACTCTTTCACAACTGGGAAGTTGATTGAGAAAAAACCAAACAAGAAGCAAACCAGCAGCTCCTTTTACCCGCTTCTCGCGCTAGTCTTGATCGGCGGGCTTGCAGATGCAGGGACTAACCTCTCTTTCGGATTTGCTGTATTTTTCGGACTGGTGGCCATAGGGAGCGTGATTACTGCAACAACTCCGGTATTTATCGCCATACTCGGCAGGATCTTTTTCAAGGACAAACTTACAAAACCGCAGGTGATAGGCATTCTCCTGGCCATACTCGGAGCCGTCGCCATTGCTATATGACTGAGTTGCCCCGCTTCTTTTCGAAAAGGGGCGGTCAGGCCCTTTCTGGTGCCCTCTCAGCGCCCAAAACTATTCTGTTTAACCGTGCCAGCACACGCAGAGCGCCTTCAGGCAATACCTCCATATCATTAACAGGCGGCAATAGCCTATCTCGAAGTCCTGCTGCCTGCCTAAAGGTGAGATTGATACTACCCTTGGATGATCCGACAATTCGCATTAGTCTTTTGCCAGCAGCGTCTCCTCGCGGTATTGCTTCCAGCAATCCCCTCACCTCAGAGTTATTGGCCTTAATTCTAACCTTGGGTTCCCCCATACCAGACCATTCATTTTCGTTATACTGCCTTAAAAACATTGGCTTTGGTTTCAAGCTTGAGTATTTTCCGACAAGCACTTAGAACCGTAACGACGATCCCTGATCTTCAGTAAAGCAAGCTAATGTGTGCAATCCCTTAATAACTTATTTTCCCCAGAGAAAGTGACAATTATGCCAATCGACACGCCGCGCGGAGTCAGGGACTTCTCCCCGGCAGATGCCATCTCCAGAAGATACATTGTCGGCGTAATAGAGGAGGTATTCAAGCGCTTCGGCTTCTACCCGATCGAGACTCCGGCATTGGAAAACACAAATGTCCTCAATGCAAAGGCGTACGGCGACGAACCCACAAAGGAAATATACAAGCTCGAAGGAGAGGAGACCGGCCTGAGGTATGATCTTACCGTACCACTAGCAAGGTACATGGCCTCAAACAAGGACCTTACGCTGCCATTCAAAAGATATCAGATAGCGCAAATCTGGAGAAAGGAGGAACCGCAGAAGATGCGCTACCGCGAATTCACGCAAGCTGACATAGACACAGTAGGCAGCAACGAGACCGAGAGCGACGCAGAGATAGTTGCCGCGATCTCCATCGCGCTCGAGGAGCTTGGAATCAGGAACTACGTGGTTGTGATAAACGACAGGCAGCTGCTCCAGAAGATACTCACTTTCCTGAAAGTTCCTGCAGAAATGCAGACCCAGGCAATCCGCATTCTTGACAAACTGCAGAAAACAAGCAGGGACGAAGTAAAGAAGCAGCTTTCAGCACTGGGGCTCAAAGGAAAAGATGTGGAAACGCTGCTTAACTTCATACAGCAGGAAGGGACCAATGAGGAGAAGCTTGAGAAGGTGCTCGCGAATGTTTCTGATGCCAAGGATGAGGCCGCAAGGATGGCAAAGCTAATCGAGATCCTTAAGGACTACAAGCTGAACGGCGATGTGGTAGTGGACTTTGCGCTCGCCAGAGGCCTGAACTACTACACCGACTTTGTTTTCGAGTTCGTACTTGAAGAAGGCGGCAAACGCCTTCCCAGCGTGGCCGGCGGCGGCAGGTACAACAACCTGATAGGCCTGTATGCAAAGAAGGAAGTGCCTGCTGTAGGCGCATCCATAGGCATAAGCAGGATCTTTGACGTGCTGCAGAAAGATAATCAGGCGAAGACCTATGCAAAAGTCTTTATCGCATATCTTGGCGGACAGAACAGGCCGTATGCCATAGGCATGGCCAATATGTTGCGCGGGAACGGCATCTATGTAGACCTGAATTCAACCAGCAGGAACCTCTCCAAGCAGATGGAGTACGCAGGTTCCTTGGGCATTAAGAACGTGATTATAATAGGAGACAAGGAACGGGAGGCCAACAAGGTCAAGCTGAGGAACATGGCAACAGGGCAGGAAGGGTTAATTAGCGTTCAAGAAGCAATAGATACTCTCAAGGAATGATGATGGCAGACCAACAAGGTAAGAAGGAGCTTGAAGAAGTGACCCGAAAGACGCTGGAACGCGGCGGGCTGCTCGTGGATCTCTACTTTGACATGGAGAGCGAGAAGCAGGAAGACCTTCAGCCGCTCATGGTTGACCTGCTAAACAACAGGCTACTCAAGACCCCGGGCATTGTCTACTGCACTGGGAGCATAGAAGAGCCGATAAAGCTAAAGGACACGTATTCGACAAACGCACAGGTCTCTGCCCTCTTCCAGGATCTCTGGTCACTCATGTATGTCATGTTCACCTTTACGCCTGCTGGAGTGGAGATAGTCAAACCGCCCAACGAGAAGGTCCTGAAATCAAGCGAGCTCCACGCCGTGCTTCTCAACATAGCCCAGCTCTCGCTGGAATACAACAACTACGTGCTAAGCCGCGTGCTGAAGAAGGAGGACTACGACAAGGTCATGGAGCAGATGAAGCACAGGGAGGAACTGGGCAAGAAACTGCTTGAAAAGAAAAAGGGCAGCGACTAGGATCCGATGTGCACCGGGAATGAGAATCTCTTCCTTCCCTTTCCGAAAGTTCTTGCCGATTTAGTATGCAGATCTGCGCTGGCTTTTTCAGCGCGCCTCACGTGCAAGTCAGGTTCAGACCTCCTGAGAAGAGACTTTTCTTGAAGCGGTTCCGCGTTGCGAGTCTTCAGAGTAACGCTACCATTACTCCTACGATTTTCCTCGCCTTCCATCCGGTCCCTTCAAAATAATTTTGAGCGGTTGTTTTTAAATACTCTGCTCTCTACTTCGCGGATCCACGTAGTATGAACCTTTTCAGCATCACGCTCGGCCTGTCCATATCACCATACCTCGAAAAGAAGCTCTCAAATCCCAGGGTCTTTGAGACGTTCAGCAGAAATCCAAGCTTTTCAACATCAAGGTTCGCGTAAAGTTTGTTGATCAAGCTGTGCATTGCAATGTCAGTCCCGAAGCTTTTCTTGAAAAGCCTTCCATAATCGTTGAGGCTTACGCCCTTGCGCAAATGCTCGCTTATGACCTTTGCTGCAAGTCTCGCCGCATTGCCGCCAAACACTATGCCGCCGCCTGTTGTCGGCTTCACCTGCCCTGCAGCATCGCCTACCAGCAGCACTTCATTCTTCTCATCAACTACCTTCCTGACCGTCTGCATCGGTATCAGGCTTGCGTAGCCATCGAGCAGCTTTCCGCGCCTCACGTAACCGGCGACCTCATCGAGCTTGAGGAATTTCTCAAAGGCTGCCTTGCTGTTTCCGTATCTGGATCCTATTCCTATCCCTACCTCAAGTATATCCTTCGCGTTCGGGCAGATCCAGGCAAAGAATTTCGGGGCAACCCTGTTGTCGAAAAAGAGGTCGACGACCTTCGCATCTTCCACATCTACATTAAACTCCGCCTTGTAGGTCAGCGTGTATTTGCTGATCGAGCCCATCGAGAAATATTTCGCTACTTCTGACAGAGGGCCGTCTGCGCCAACCAAGATATTTTTCTCATGGAGTTCGCCGATTTTCCTACTATCGATTCGCGCACCGGTATTTACACTCGCTCCCTTGTCTACGGCCTCATCGTAACATATCTCGTTTAGCCTTACCCTGTCAAGAACGTGGGCCTGCGGGTTTTTTGCGATTATCCTCATGACTTCCTTGCCCACGTGTATGTTTGCTCCGTAGAGCGTGTTGGTGACTGCCTTCTCATAGCCGATTCCCAGGCTCTTCAATCCGTTTATGGATATTATGCCGCTGGCCTTTGCCGGATAACCGAGTTTGGTCTTCTGGTCGTAGACGCTCGTCCCAATGCCGTACCCCTCAAGGTCGCGCGCCATGATTAGACCAGATGTCCCCGCGCCAACTACAGCGACTGTATCCTTCAAAAAATCACTTCTTCTTGCTCAGAAAACCCAAGAATATATTTTCCTTTATATACTTTATTATAGCATTATATTCTGAAATCAGTCACGGGGGCAGCGGTCTCTATTGTCTGTGTTTTTGATGAGTGCAATAGTAACAGCGATTATCGCTTTTCTGTCAATAATGATTCCTGGTTACTTCCTCTCTCTAGCACTGCTGAAGAAGACGAAGCTAAACATGTTCGAGATAGCGGTGATCGGCTTCATGTTCGGGCTCATCTTCCCTCCTACCCTTACGTGGCTCGAGTCATACCTCATGAACTACATCCACTTCTTCACTTTCTCAGCCACGCTCTACGAGATTAACGTGGTCATTCTCACGGTCGTTGGCATAGCGCTCTGTTTCCAGCAGGGCGCGCTTGGAGCCGGCATGCCCTTGGTGACACCAAAGGTTCAGAGTTCCGCACCTGTGATGAATGACTCCAAGACATCGGACCCGAGCGCCTCAAACCCTGCCACCGACGCTCAGTCAGGAAGCAAGGGCAGCGGCTTTGCGAAAATCCAGCCGAACCTGGTCTGGGCCTTCTTGCTTATCCTTATGCTTGTCACGTTCGCCACCAGAATGCTGAGCATAGGCATAGCGCCGAAGTTCTTCGAGTTCGACCCATACTTCGACATGCAGAGCACCGAATTCCTCCTGACTCACGGCTACCAGTGGCTCTACGACACGTCAGCTTGGCCCACTGCGGTAAACGGCACCGCGCACAGGATAGAGCCGATAGTGCCATACCTTGAAGCCTACTGGTATGATCTCTCCAACCCGCCGAGCAATGTGATAAGCACAACTCTGCTTAGCAATGTTAGCAGCTTCTACCCTGCGATAGTGGCCGCTCTGCTCACATTCATAGTCTTTATGTTCCTCTATCACACCTACGGCGAATTTCCGGCAATAATCGGTGCCGTCCTCGCTACAGCCATGCCAGCTCTCATAACGACCTTCATAGCAGGCGAGCAGCTTGTTGAGCCATGGGGCATCTTCGGAATGTTCTTCTTCTACGCCGCCTACCTGCTTGCAGTGCAGAACATGAAAGAGAAGAGGTTTGCGATACTAGCCGGCATAGCGTTCGCAGCATCGTTCCTCGGAGCCCACTACTACACAGTGATTGCAGGAGTCATGGCCATCTACATAGCGCTTCAGGGAATCGTTGACGTGCTGCGGGGCATAAGCAGCAAAGACTTCTACGTGATGAACCTGATAGTCATAGGCATAATCGCATTCTTCTATCTGCTCTTCAACCCATACAACACGGTACTGACAAACAAGATCCCGAGCGTGCTGGGAATACCAGTCATAGTCTCATTCCCGCTGCTGGCGCTGATAGGAGTCGCGCTGCTCGAGCAGGTACCACTCTTCGCCGAGAAGCAGAAACTCATTTCCAAACCCACGATCTACCACTATCTGGGATGGATGGTGGTGCTCGGCATTATAGCAATGCTCCTGATAGAGTTCACTCCTCTTGGAGCATCGGTCACAGGCTATCTCTCGCTCAGTTCGCACTTCACCACACCTTCGATAGCGCTCTTCATGACAGTCCAGGAGTACGAGCCCACGGGCTTCAACTTCGATTTCGGCGCTGCAGGTTTTGGGCCAATCGGTGCAAGCATCTTCGGCACTGCGGTGATAGTCTGGTTTGTCCTCATACTCTTCACCGTTCTGGCCGTTTATGCGATCTACAAAAGGGACGATAAGGGCAGCATACTGGCGATAGCCGCTGTATGGCCGCTGGCCATCGCTGCAATGATAGAGATCAAGTACCTGCCGCATTTCGGCGTAGGCTACATAATCGCACTCTGCATGATAATCGGGGAACTGACGCTCATCTTGAAGGATGCGCCGGCTTCTTACAAGCAGGCGGTCTTGGTAATAGGCATAGTTGTCATGCTTCTGGAATCAACCGTATTCATAGACATTTTCTCAGCGGTATCAAACCCCAGCTGCAACGCGATAAATGCATCGGGCAACGCCGTAGGCTACGACCTGTACTGCAACGTTATCAGCAATGCCTGGCTCAATGCAACAGCCTGGATGCGGGCTAACGTCGGCCCTTCTGCACCGAGGATACTCTCCTGGTGGGACTACGGCGACTGGATAAACTGGTTCGGAAACAGCAACGCGGTTCTCAGAGGCGACAACTCCATAGCCCAGCTTGATTACGAGACCGCGGCAAGATACGTCCTCGGTCCCGAAGACGGCTACGGCCCTTCAAACCTGGCGAACTTCTCGAACAACGTGGTCTACGCGAAGTACGTCCTAATGGACGACCAGCTTACTCCCAAATGGCAGGCGCTTGACTTCCTGGCATGCGTCGATATCAACCAGACCAGCAGGGCATTTGCAATATCCCAGGCTGCGAACACCAGCAACCCCTACGTGCTGGGCACCTCCACATGCGAGGAGACTCATGACCCCGCGTACATACTACTGCCGCTCAGCGCCAGCAACATAGACAACTACTGCCAGTTCCAGGGCAAGCAGGCAGCAGCTCTGAAAGGCCTGCTCATAGTGGGCAACGAACCCACAAACGAGACGCTCTGCGTGCCAGCCAACTTCACGAGCTCTGAAACTGCGCAGCCGACCAGGCTCCTAGACGCAAACGGCAACGAGACCAACATACTTCTCGTGCCCAACGACCAGTTCTTCGCAGGCGAAGCCACAATCAGTGGAGAGAATTACATAAACTTCATGCTTCTTTACCTGCCCAACGGCCCCAACAACACCATAACAGACGCTCCGTCCCAGTTCTACAACTCCAACTACTACCGTGGCTTCTACCTGGGCGAGCTGCCCGGATTCCACATCGCCTACCCTAGCAACTTCACCGGCATAAACTACGTCAACGGCACGTGGCCAGTAGTGATATGGGAGCTCGACAACTACACTGGACCGCTGCCTTATGTCACTCCGAAGCCGGCCTGGGTCCAGAACAACTTCACGATGCCAGGCTAACAAAACCGCAAATACATTTATAAAACTGTATTTCCCTTATTTTCGAAGTTGCAATGGATATAACAGACAATCCCAGAATAGTGGTGGCCAGCGATTCTGAGATAAATGCGCTGAAAAATGCTCAAGGCATACCTGAGGGAGTAGGCTTGGCCAAGGTGAGCCTGCAGACTCCGGTTCTGCCTACAGAACATGAAGAGCTCTCCATTGTGATAGGTCGCAGACCCACGGACCAGCACCTTACGGTCCATATCTCTAAGGAAATGGTAACTTCTACAGGCAGGAGGCACAGCCACGAGGTTATCGCAAATTCCAGACTGGCAATGCAAGAAGGTGCAATCAGGTTGCTCGAACATAGGGCAGCGGAAGGCACAACAGCATTTGTCAGGCAGCTCGGAGAATTCTTGGAAATGTCAGTTTCCGGACTAAGGGTAGTAGTTGGGCAGAACGACAGGAGCGCTGTGATCATAGCGTCTCATGAAAAAGCCTCTACTGAGCAGATACCTCCTGTGATGCTCATAGAGCGCAGAAGAGGCCCCGCCCGCGATCTCCATTTCGCCCCAATTCCTCCTGGCGAAGGCCAGTTTGTGAGGCACAGGCTTAAACTCTCCGAGGGCGGAAAGCGCTAATGCCTGCCCTTCAGTCAGGCTATTATGGCGGTTATGGCGGTCAAGGCACCAAGCACTATTCCTGGCAGATTGCAAATTATGATGGGCCAGTTTCTCTTTTCAAGCAGGAAACCATACGTGACCCAGAGCGTGCAGTTGAGGACTGTGAATATTGGCAGTATCACTGAACCAGGGTGCCCAGAAAGGTTCAGCCTTATCTGGTCTAAGTAGGAGAGATACACCAGTATTGCCATTACAGACGCCGCCCATCCTATCTTGTTTACAAGTTTTTGGTCTACACCCTTGCGCATAAAAACACTCATAACAAAAGTCTTGTAAAGCTAATAAAAATGGTTGCTCTGAGGCGTCAGGGAGGTTTGCCAGAAAGCTTTAAATATATTCTCCGCGTATACTTATCATCATATACCCATAAAAAATACATTGCAGTTTTTGACACGAATTTGGGGGCTAGATTTACGCTAATTGAGTGAGATTATGGCAGAGAATCAACTAGGCGGACAACAGTACCTGATTTTGCCCGAGGGGGCAACAAGGATGCTCGGTAGAGAGGCACAGAGGGCCAACATAGCTGTAGGCTACGCTGTGGCAAGCATCGTAAGGAGCACGCTCGGACCCAAGGGAATGGACAAGATGATGGTCAGCGAGCTTGGAGACATAATAATAACCAACGACGGCGCCTCGATCCTCGAGGAGATGAACGTAGAGCACCCGATAGCGAAGCTGATGGTCGAGATAGCCAAGAACCAGGACAAGGAAGTTGGCGATGGCACTACAACTGCGGTGATAATCGCAGGCGAGCTGCTCAAGAATGCCGGAGACCTTATAGAGAAGGGAATAAACCCGAACACGATAATCAAGGGATACGACATGGCGGCTGAGAAGGCGAAGGAGCTGCTTGTCGAGTGCTCAGAGCCTGTTAACCTGAACGACGAGGACAAGCTGGAGAAGATAGCACAGGTGTCTGTTGGCTCGAAGAACATAGGCAACGACTCAACCAGGAAGTATCTTTCAAAGCTCTCCATACAGGCGATAAAGCAGGTCGCTGAGAAGAAGGGAGACAAGATAACGATAGACAAGGACTTCATCAAGCTGGAGAAGAAGGAGGGCGGCGCAGTGGAGGACACGCAGTACATAAACGGCGTCCTGATAGACAAGGAGGTCGCGCACCCTGGTATGCCCAAGCTGGTGAAGAACGCCAAGATCGCACTGCTTGACGTAGCATTGGAGATCGAGAAGACTGAGACAGACGCTAGAATAGAGATAACCTCTCCTGAACAGATGCAGGCGTTCCTGCAGCAGGAGGAGAAGATGCTCAAGGCGATGGCGGACAAGATAGCAAAGAGCACAGCGAACGTAATCTTCGTCCAGAAGGGAATAGATGACGTTGCGCAGCACTACCTTGCCAAATTGGGCATCGTTGCGGTAAGGAGAGTAAAGAAGAGCGACATGGAGAAGCTTGCAAAGGCAACAGGTGCAAGGCTGGTAACAAGCCTTGACGACCTCACTGCCGGAGACCTGGGCTTTGCAGGAAACGTGGAGGAAAAGAAGATATCTGGGGAGCAGATGGTCTTTGTAGAGAAGTGCAAGGATCCCAAGAGCGTCACGATCTTCGTCCGCGGAGGGACGAAGCAGGTCGTGGACGAGACCGAACGCGCCCTGACAGACCAAATCGGCGCGCTAACCAGCTCACTGGAGATAGGAAGATATGTTTTCGGCGGTGGAAGCGCAGAGGAATATGTGGCAAAGGGGCTCAGGGAGTATGCAAACAACGTGGGCGGAAGGGAACAACTCGCAATACAGGCTTTCGGAGACTCGCTTGAGGCGATCCCGAAGACGCTCGCAGACAGCGCAGGCATGGATTCGATAGACACGATAGTCCAGCTCAGGTCCAAGATGAAGGGCAAGGAGGGCAGGACCTTCGGAGTTGACGTGCACAAGGGCGCGATAAGCGACATGGAGAAAATCGGAGTAATAGAGCCGGTCAAGATAAAGCAGCAGGCCATATCTAGCGCCACCGAGGCCAGCGTGCAGATACTAAGGATTGATGACATGATCAGCTCCAAGGGAACCAGGCCGATGGGCGGCGGGGCTCCTGGAGGCGGTGGCATGCCAGGCGGAGGAATGGGAGAGACGGACTGATCTCTGCCATTTCTTCTTCCTTTTATACTTTTCTTGCCCAAATCTTAGTGTGCTTCAATGGCCAGACTCATCCTTGTCTTCGGTACCCAGGGTGCAGGAAAGACGACTGTGCTTAGCGGTATCAGCTCTGCGAAGGTCGTGAACGTAGGAAACGAGATGCTCAAGATCTTCTCAAAGGCTTTCGGCATAACAAACAGGGATCAGATCCGCGAAAAGGCGCTCACGAACTACGCGTACATGGTAAAGGTAAGGAACTACATACTCAAGAAGGCCGGCGCGATGCCCGGAAACGTGATTGTTGACACGCACGCCACTGTCAAGAAAGGAGATGCATACGAGCTCGGGCTCTCATTCAAGGACCTCGATGCACTCAAGGGAAAGACAGCGGCTATAGTCTATATAGACGCCTCTGACAAGGACGTATTCGCAAGGCGCGATAAGGACAGCGGAAGCAGGAAGAGGGAGAGGGACACGCCCGCCGAGCTTCAGAGACACAGGAACATAAACCTGGTGCTGACCTCTTTCTTCTCGCTATACCTTGAAGTGCCCATATACATCATTGAGAATGCCGATGGCAGCCTGAAAGAGAGCCAGAAGAGAGTAGAAGAGATAATAAAAGAGGTAAAGTAGGATTGCATGGACATACTGACCGAGGTAACGCTGCTCGCATTAGGCTACGTGCTTTTTTCCGTAGTCGTGCAGAGGCTGCTCGTACCCATGGTGCAGATGTTCGAGATGCAGGAGACTATAAAGGTCAAGACCAAGGAACTCAATGACCTGATAAAAAACCACGCAACCGAGAACCAGATTGCCGAGAAGCAGAAGGAGGTGACGACCCTCCTCTCTACAAACATGAGGGTGCAGCTGAAGCCAATGCTAGTCATACTGCCCATATTCTACATACTTTTCTACTATGTCTTCCCTATGGTATTTCCTACAAACCCAAACGTCGTCTTTCTATCATACACTCTCAGCTACAAAACCTATTTCATACTCATCGCGCTGATCGCAGGAATCCTGGCTTCGCTCGGAACAAGTCTTTACTACAAAATAATGAAGCTCAGGAAAACCGTCTAGCCACGCGTTCACTTGGCAAAATGTAGCAGTTTGTTGCGCGCCGCCTCTTCATCAACACACAGCAGCGCGACGTTGCTGCTCTCGTGGTAGTCTGCAAGCATGTAGCCGCACCCTGCTGCAATTTGCTTCGCAAAGTCGAGTATCTCCTGCTTTCTTGGCATCTGCTGGAATTCAAGCCCACGTTCCGGGCTCCGTGCCCCTCCTACAAAAACAAAACCCTTTACTTCCACATAGTGGGGTTTCCCGGTCTTTATCAGCTCCGCGTAGCCTTCAGGGTCGCTCATGTTCAGCCCTTTGACAAGCGTCAGCCTGAATACCCTCCTTGTCGGCAGGCCCGAGAAGATCTTCAGGAACTCGTTAAAATTGTCCCAAGTTGCTGCAAGGTTCTTGGGCCTCACCGTTTTCCCGTAGATTTCCTTGTTCGGCGCCTGTATCGAGACATAGAGTTGAGTTGGCATGGTCTTCAGGTTCTTCAGCGCATTTACCATCGTGCCGTTGGTCACAAGAAAGGTGCTTATCCCGCGGCTGTGGAACTCTTCCAGAAGCGCGTTCATTTTGGGATAAAAGAGCGGTTCGCCTGTAAGGCTGAGTGCAACGTGCGCAGGATTGTTCGACTCCTGCCACCTTTCCAGTGTGACCTTCTCGTTTCCCTTATAACCACTTACTATCTTCTTGTGCTCCTCTATGAGTCCGTCCACTATCTCCTTCGGGTCATCCCACCTGCTCAACGCATTAAGCTCGTTCCATTTGTAGCCCTCTTCCTCTGGTATGATGCGCCAGCAGAACGAGCACGCCAGGTTGCAACCAATAGCTGGCGTCGCCTGGATGCAGCGGTGGCTTGTTATCCCGTAGAACTGGTGCTTGTAGCACGACTCGCCTCCCTTTAGGCTGCTTGCAGTGTAGCCGCAGATCTTGGTTGCAGAGTGCCTTCCGACGAAATGGTAGCCCTGTTTCTTCATGGTTTCGGCTAGCCCATCCGGCAGGTTCGGCTTCTTGGCCTCAACAGTCTCCTGGATCTGCTCCTCCATGCAAACGCGTTGTAGTTAATGGAAAACAAGTATTAAATATCTTGCAAGTGGATAATATCTGCTAATTATAGGGTGTTGTTTTGCCAAAGCCGATGCACAGGTCAAGGAGCTACAGAAGGCTCGCCAGGGTTACTCGCAGCGGCAGGCACGTGATGCACTACGAGCGGAGGAAGGCAAGCATGCCGCACTGCGCCATATGCGGGAATGAGCTCAACGGCATAAACATAGGGAAGAATGCCAATGGTCGGAGCAGGAAGAGCAACTCAAGGATATTCGGAGGTGTACTCTGCGCAAGTTGCACCGGCGAGGTAGTCAAGCTGGCAAGCAGGATCGAGAACGGGGAGATGCGCGTCAACGACATAGGGATGAAGCAGAAGGCATACGTCTTGCAGATGATTGCACACTAGTTGCAACAGACGATGTTGCACGAAGTGGTCATATTTTATGGAAGATCATAAACGCGAAAAAGCGATCGAAGAATCCGTGCGTAGACTCTTTGATGCCATTGAAGTGGATAGGAGTACCGAGATGTACAAAAACACGCCTAGACGTGTTGCACGTATGTATACTGAGATACTCTCAGGCATGCACAACGACGAAGAGCTTCAAAAGATGACGCTCTTCGACAACCCTGGAGACAGCGACATAGTCTGCCTCCGCAATATACCTTTCTATTCACTCTGCGCACACCACTTCCTACCTATGTTCGGTACAGTTTCCATCGCATACATACCCAATAAGAAGATAATCGGGTTCTCAAAGATGCCGAGAGTAGTTAAGCACTTCTCTACAATGCCGCAGGTTCAGGAGAAGTTCACCAACGACGTGGCCGATTACATATACAAAAGGACCGGCGCGCGCGGCGTTTTCGTAATGGTAAGGGCAAGGCACCTCTGCATGGAGATGCGGGGAGTCAAGTCCCGGAGCTCAGAAGCCGTATCCAGATCTGCAAGAGGGCTATTCAAGACAAGCAGCAGCATGAAAAATGAGGCGCTCAAGCTAATCCTGGGTGCACACGAAGGCAGCCGCCGGACTCAACAAGCATATTAATTTTGTCAGGTGAAGGATGGCATGAAAGCCATAATCATCTCGGGCTTACCTGCAGCGGGCAAGACGACATTGGCTAAGATGCTCGGCAAGAAGCTCAAGGTTCCCGCAATCAGCGCAGGCGACATACTCAAGGAGATGGCAAAGGAGCGGGGATACTACGTCACTGGCAACGAGTGGTGGGATACTGCAGAGGGAATGAGGTTCCTGAAGGAGCGCAATAAAAACGCCGACTTCGACAAGGAGACGGACAGGCGCCTCATCATGAGGATAAAAGACGGCAACATAGTGGTCACGAGCTACACAATGCCGTGGCTTTCCAGGTACGGATTCAAGATCTGGCTCGTCGCGAGCCTTGAGAACAGGGCAAAGAGGATGGCAGAGAGGGACAACTCAAGCCTGAAGGTTGCGATAGCTGCGACAAAGAAAAGGGACAGGAACAACGCAAAGCTATACAGGGAGCTCTATAAAATCGATTTCGGCAAGGACATGGAGCCATTCGACATGATCGTGGATACCGATGGGGTAAGCGCGGGCCAGGTGGCGAAGAAAATACTCGCAAGAATAAAGGAATTAAAGCTATAGCTACCAATACTGTGTGATACAATGGCACTAATCGAAGTAGGAAGAGTCTGCGTCAAGAAGCTCGGGAGAGACGCGGGAAAGAGGGCAGTCATAACAAAGCTGGTTAACGCTAATTTTGTCAGCGTAGTCACTTCTGTCAGGCTGAAGGAGAGAAGGTGCAACGTCAGGCACCTCGAGTTCCTGTCCGAGAAGATCGACCCTAACAACAAAGAGCAGCTGTCCAGAGTCCTGGAAATAGAGACTGCCAAGATAAAGTGATCAGGACTGCTGAGCACGTCTGACCGGCTCCTGCAGCAGTTGCGCGAAGTGCTCCTGTCTGGTTTCCTCCAAGTAATCCTTTTTCGATATCAACCATAAGTACAGCGTTTCCCCTCTAGGTCCGCCGTATTCGATTGCAAGCCCCAACTGCTTCAGCTCATCCAGGTCTGCAATTGTCCTTTCCACAGCTTCGTCTGTACCTCTGATCCTGTGCGTATTGACGGATATCTTGAGCCTAAGTTCGTGCCTGTATTTTTCCGGATTAACCTCCAAAACAAGGTCGGTCTTGAACACCTCCATTGCCTTACTCTCCAAAATCTCACGCGCGGCTATGGACAGTTCCGATATTTCCTGACTACTTTGCTTAGTAATCTTGCCGGTCTTTAAGGCGTATTCCGTACTCACAACGAGGCTGAGTTGCCTTTCGTGGCGCGCCTGCGTAACGTAATTGCTGCCAAACATCTTCTCAAGGTCCTGAGCAGACCTTGGGGCTCTTTTGGTAGGCATCTTTTCACATAATTGTTTTCTTTCCAGCCTTTAATAACATTGGTAAAATTGTGGTTGAGTGCGTTAGTAAGGCAAACTTGCACACAAGATATTTATATATGGGAACTCATAATCAGTCTAACCGTGAGTCGATAGTGATGGAGAGCCAATTCAAAGGGCTATGGGTCTGCTTGATGATACACGCGCAAATGTAGCCGAGCTAGCGTGCCGATTAACAGACCAACAAATTCTAATCCTCAAGGAAATAAAGGACAACACTTGGGCTCCCATTACAAAAATAGTGCAAAGGCTCTCAAAAGAACAATCGCTGCCGCTATCGTCGCTTACATGGAGTTACAAAAGGCTGAAACTCCTCGCGCTAATAGACTGCGGCAATGCTCAAAACAAGGGAGCTACCGCAAGGCTTACGAAAATGGGAGAAGAGGTAGTGAGGTTAGTGTATGATGAAGATGAAGAGTAAAGATCTGCCCGGATTTAGAGGGGAACCACATGGAAACTGGAACGAAGTCAGAAAAGATGAATCGGCTGAGAAGTGCGCTCAGCATGGTTACCCGAGGCGATGCCAAAAGGCAGGGAGAGGTCGAGACGAACAGATTCAAGAACATAATGGCGAGCCTGAAGTACCGGAAGCGTATCACTGAAGGGGACAAGGCGCTTCAGGAGACACTAGACGCGGATAAAAGAATAATCAAAGTCAAACGCCACACTCCAGGAAGGCCTGAAAAAATGTCGATATCAGACAGGATAAAATCTAAAAAATTCGAGATTGGTATAGCCTGCGTCTCAATTACGCTTGTCGTAACGCTTGGAAACGCTGCCTTTCTGTTAGGTCTTGCTGGACCGATTCTCGGCCTAATAGGTGATCTAAGGTCTGACTAGCCAAGAGGCTTCGATGGTCAGTTCAGGCTGCCCAGCACCTTTATATATCAGAAGATATCCAAGTTTCCCTTACGTGAGTATGATGAGGACTCAGATGGTGCAAAGCTTCCGATGGCTAGTGGCTACCCTGTCCGCATCTCTCCAGATGCGAAGGCTAGCCTGAAGCGTCTGCTGTCCAAGGTAATAACAGAAAATCAGCTGCTTATCCTTTCTGAGATTGATGGAACTCAGCATAGCCTCAGCTCTTTCCTACGCGAGCTCTCCACCTCGTACAAGATACCAATCTCAACCCTCAAACTTAGTGTAAAACGTCTGAAAGCATACGGTCTCATTGAACTGACAGGTTCGAGCAAAGTCGGTTTCATCATAACACTTACAGAATCAGGGCTCATGGTCTTTGACATACTTACTGATGAACTCTAAATGAGTGAGAGAATGAGACGAGCAATATACAATCTGGAATCCAACAGAAGGTTGGTCGAGGCACAGAGACAAATCGGTTTTATATCACGCAGGATGGATTTGGAAGAACCGAAGGAGCAGAGAGCTTCTGAGCTCCTAAGCTTTGCAAGGAAGGAGAAGCTGTTAGGGTCGAGAAGGCCGGCTTTGTTGGCAGCTGCCGCAATCGGAGCAGTAGAAGGTGTGTCAGAGCGGGATCCCAATAATCCAAGGCTAAAGAACATCTCAAGACACGCGGGAAACCTTGATATGAAGGAGCTTGCCGCACGGACCTTCGAGCTTAGCTTGCTATACGCACGCCCAATTTTGGAACGCCTAAGGCGTTATAATTTGGACTGAATGCAGATTACCATAATCAGCTAAAGTTCGACGCAAGCCAGTTTCCGAAGTACTTACTTCACATGAAGTTGACAAGGTTGAACTGTCCTTTGTTCTCCTCCACGTTCAGCTCCAGGCTGCCGAAGAGATTATCTATCTCGTCCTTCAGGAGTGCAAGCCTCTGTTTCGTATAAGTATCAAGGTTGTATCGGTCTGCGAGCTGAGTCGCGGTGTTCATGTACTTCTCTATGCCGCCCTTTGTTATCGTAAGCTGCAGCTTGCCTCCATCTCTCGTGCACTTGCCGCACAACGGCACGCGTCTGTACTTGGCGTTGCAAGTGGTGCACCTGAACCTCTGCCTCGAGAACGAATGCAAGTTGCCCATCAGGTCCCTTATGAAGTGGCTCATTATCAGCCTCTTGGCAGCGTCGCGCTTGTCTATCGACTCCAGCATGTCCATCAGGTCGAACTCAGCCTGTATCTTTTCATCCATCGTTTTCAGCACTGTGTAGATGCTCTTCTTCGGGGCAAGCTTGATTGCGTTTACCGAGGCCTGGTGCGAGAATCCAAGATTCTCGTAGGCTTTTCCCGCCTTCAGCCTGCTCTCCACCACCTGCACCTTGGCCTCAGCCGGCGCCACGCCGGCAAGAGTCTTTTCATAGAATTCAAGACCGTAGCCGCTGCAGATGTCCATGGCATGGACCTCATCATCCACGTCCTGCGGCAGTATGCGTGTCATCAGCAGCAGGGGTTCGTCCATCGTTCCTCCGATCGTCGCAGGCAGATAGACCCTTGAGAAGTTTATCAGCGCATCGAGAAGAAGCATCGTTGTATCCTCGTCGCCGTCCGCATTTCTTCTCCTTGCCGCGATCGTGAAAGGATGCGCAAAGCCCACGTTCGCATCAGTGAATCCCACGACCCTGTTCAGTACTGCGCAAGAGGTGTGAGGCGATAGGGTGAGCACCAGCTGGCCGATCATGTCCTGCGGGGCCTGCGTGTTGTAGAAAGGCTCGAGGCCATAGAGCTTGACCAGAAGGTCGTCAACGAACTTTGATACGCGGAGCAGGTATTCTGCACCTCTTCTGTTCAGTATGACATCCTGGTGTTTGAGCTCAACAAGCTGCTCTTCGCTTGCAAGCTCATTTCCCAGATAATCCTTGTCATACCCTAGTTTCTTCAGAGTCTCTACGCTGACTCCCATCTCTTTTGGGTAGAAGTGCGTCAGTGGCATGTCGGTTGCGTCAAATCTCGAGGTGCCGTCTTTGAATATGTAGACATCGTGTATCGCGCGAAGTATGCCTTTCTCCATCGCCTCCGGAACCTTATCCTTGTTCATCAGCCCTCTGACCCCTTTCACTATTCTCGGCATCTTCGGAGAACCCAGTTTGTTTACAGCGCCTGCGACTACCTTTGAGAAGTCAACATCTCTCTCATCGTAGGCGAGCGTCTCACCACCGCACCTTATGCACTTTTCGCTCTCCTGCCTCATTCCGCATGATGAGCATACCCTTTCTATGAAAGCGTGCTTGTCACAGTTGTAGCAGTG